>NZ_JBEXRA010000067.1:0-44053 GCF_040612855.1 Streptomyces sp. NPDC006332 | reverse complement strand
GTCTCCAGCAAACGGGTAATCGGGGATTTCGAGGGCGGGGAGCACCACGCGGCAACAGAGGGGGACCCGTACTTCGGTACGGGAGCCCCTTCTCGTGGCACTGCGGGACGCCTAGCCCTGCGGGACGCGTAGCCCCGCGGGACGCGTCTCCTACGACCGGCTGCGCGCCGATGTCACCCGGTACACGTCGTACACGCCCTCTACGCCCCTGACCGCCTTCAGGACGTGCCCGAGGTGCTTGGGGTCGCCCATCTCGAAGGTGAAGCGGGAGGTGGCGACGCGGTCGCGGGAGGTCTGCACGGCCGCGGAGAGGATGTTGACGTGCTGGTCGGACAGGACGCGGGTGACGTCGGAGAGGAGCCGGGAGCGGTCCAGGGCCTCGACCTGGATGGCGACCAGGAAGACCGAGGACTGGGTGGGCGCCCACTCCACGTCGAGGATCCGCTCGGGCTCGCGGGACAGTGACTCCACGTTCACACAGTCGCTGCGGTGAACCGATACGCCACTACCCCGGGTGACGAAGCCGATGATCGGGTCGCCGGGCACCGGCGTACAACAGCGGGCGAGCTTGACCCACACGTCGTCTACGCCCTTGACCACCACGCCCGGGTCGTTGTTGCTGCGCCGCTTGCGACCGCGGCCGCGGGACGGCGGGACCGACTCGTCGATCTCCTCGGTGGCCGCCTCCTCGCCGCCGAGCGCCTGGACGAGCTTCTGCACGACGTTCTGCGCGGAGACATGGCCCTCACCGATCGCCGCGTACAGCGCGGAGATGTCCGGGTAGCGCATCTCGTGGGCGAGCGTCACGAGGGAGTCGCCGGTCAGGATCCGCTGGATCGGCAGGTTCTGCTTGCGCATCGCGCGGACGATGGCGTCCTTGCCCTGTTCGATCGCCTCGTCGCGGCGCTCCTTGGAGAACCACGCCCGGATCTTGTTGCGGGCCCGCGGCGACTTCACGAAGTTCAGCCAGTCCCGGGACGGGCCCGCCCCGGCGGCCTTGGACGTGAAGACCTCCACCAGGTCGCCGTTGTCCAGGGTCGATTCCAGCGGTACGAGGCGTCCGTTGACGCGGGCTCCTATGGTGCGGTGGCCCACCTCGGTGTGCACCGCGTACGAGAAGTCCACCGGCGTGGCACCGGCCGGCAGCGCTATCACGTCGCCCTTGGGCGTGAAGACGAAGACCTCGTTGCGCGACAGGTCGAAGCGCAGGGACTCCAGGAACTCGCCGGGATCCTCGGTCTCCTTCTGCCAGTCGAGGAGCTGGCGCAGCCACGCCATGTCGTTGAGGTGGTCGTCCTTGCCGGTGGTCCTGGGCTGGTCCGAGCGCACTTTGGAGGTGCCGGCGACGGCCTCCTGCTTGTACTTCCAGTGCGCGGCGATGCCGTACTCGGCGCGGCGGTGCATGTCGAACGTGCGGATCTGCAGTTCGACCGGCTTGCCGTTGGGGCCGATGACCGTCGTGTGCAGCGACTGGTACATGTTGAACTTGGGCATCGCGATGTAGTCCTTGAACCGGCCGGGGACCGGGTTCCATCGCGCGTGCACGGTGCCGAGGGCCGCGTAGCAGTCGCGGACCGTGTCGACAAGTACCCGAATACCCACCAGGTCGTAGATCTCCGCGAAGTCACGGCCGCGGACGATCATCTTCTGGTAGACGCTGTAGTAGTGCTTGGGTCGGCCGGTGACGGTCGCCTTGATGCGGGCGGAACGCAGATCGGCCTGGACCTCGTCGGTCACGACGGCCAGGTACTCGTCACGTTTCGGTGCCCGCTCGGCCACCAGCCGTACGATCTCGTCGTACATCTTGGGGTAGAGGATCGCGAAGGCGAGGTCCTCCAGTTCCCACTTGATGGTGTTCATGCCCAGGCGATGAGCGAGCGGCGCGTAGATCTCCAGCGTCTCGCGCGCCTTCTTCTCCTGCTTCTCGCGCTTGAGGTAGCGCATGGTGCGCATGTTGTGCAGGCGGTCGGCGAGCTTGATGACCAGGACGCGCGGGTCCTTGGCCATGGCGACGACCATCTTGCGCACGGTCTCGGCCTGCGCGGCCTCGCCGAACTTGACCTTGTCCAGCTTGGTGACGCCGTCGACGAGCAGGGCGACCGAGTCACCGAAGTCGCGCCGGAGCTGGTCGAGGCCGTACTCGGTGTCCTCGACGGTGTCGTGCAGCAGGCCGGCCATGAGGGTGGCCGGATCCATCCCCAGCTCGGCGAGGATCGTGGTCACCGCGAGCGGGTGCGTGATGTACGGGTCGCCGCTCTTGCGCTTCTGGCCGCGGTGCCAGCGCTCCGCCACCTGATAGGCCTTCTCGATCTGGCGCAGCGTCGAGGTCTCGATCTTCGGGTCGTTGCTGCGCACTATCCGCAGCAGCGGCTCCAGGACCGGGTTGTACGGATTGGACCGCTGGACACCGAGTCGGGCGAGGCGGGCGCGGACGCGGTTGGAGGAACCGGAGCGGGCGGGCTGGCCCGCGGCCTGGCGGACAGCGGGCGTGTTCACGGGGCGCTGGGACTCGGCCGGCTTGGGGCGTGGCTCCTCGGCAGGCTTCTCGACGGGCGCGGCCTGGGCGTGCTGGACCGGCCCGCGGCTGTCGTTCGTCGCCCCGGGAGCGTTCGTCCCGTGCGGGGCGGGCTTCGCCGCGGGCGCCGAGCCGGGCTCGGGCTTGGCGGCGATAAGGGGCTGGGCCTCGTCTGGCAAGAGGACTCCTCGTGCGCGATCCGGGTCCCCCGGTCAGGCTCCGGAGACCCCATGGTAGCGATCCCGTGCCTCAGGATCGCCTTCAGGCCACTGTGAGGACCGTCTACCCGTGTAACGCGAGGGACGGGCGCCGGATTCCTCCGGGCCCGTCCCTTGCGATGAGCGGCGGGCGGCTCCGGGATGTCCCCCCGGTGCCCGCGGTGCCTCACACCTTGAGCAGCGCCTCCAGCGAGGCACCGGCCAGAGCCGGTTCCAGGCGGGCTCGGCCGCCCAGGAAACCCAGCTCCATCAGGACGGCGAGGCCCGCGACCTCGGCGCCCGCGCGTCGGATGAGCTGGATCGACGCCTCGGCGGTGCCACCGGTGGCGAGGACGTCGTCGACCACCAGAACACGATCGTCCGAGGAGAGGTCCTCCGCGTGCACCTCGATCTCGGCGGAGCCGTACTCCAGGTCGTACGCCTGGCTGAGGGTCGCCCCGGGGAGCTTGCCCGCCTTGCGGACGGGGACGAAGCCGAGACCGGAGCGGACGGCGACCGGGGCGCCCAGGATGAAGCCACGGGCCTCCAGACCGACGATCTTCGAGGCGCCGGTGTTCACGGCGATCTCGGCGAGGGCGTCGGTGAGCGCGGTGAACGCCGCCGGGTCCGCCAGGAGCGGGGTGATGTCCTTGAACATCACGCCCGGCTCCGGGTAGTCGGCCACGTCACGGATGCGGCTGAGCAGGAGCTCCTTGATATCGGTCACCGGCGCTTCCCTGACGGACGGCCGCGGCCTCGGCTGCGGGACGCGGGCTGGTTACGGGGGCCGACCACCGCGTGAGCGGCGTCGCCGTCCTCCGGCTCGTCGACGAGCGGCTCGTCGGTGACCCGGTCGCCGGCCGGCTCGCCCTGCGCGACGGCCTGGGCGCGCTTGGCGAGGACACGCTTCTTGAGGGCCTTGATCTTCGGCTCGCGCTCCTTGAGGTCGGCGACGAGCGGCGTGGCGATGAAGATCGAGGAGTACGCGCCGGCCGCGAGGCCGACGAACAGCGACAGCGAGATGTCGTTCAGCATGCCGGCGCCGAGGAAGCCGCCGCCGATGAACAGCAGGCCGCCCACCGGCAGCAGGGCCACCACCGTGGTGTTGATGGAGCGGACCAGGGTGCTGTTGATCGAGCGGTTGGCGATGTCGCTGTAGGTCCAGCGGGTCTGCTTGGTGATGTCCTTGGTCTGCTCCTTGAGACTGTCGAAGACGACGACCGTGTCGTAGAGCGAATAACCCAGGATCGTCAGCAGACCGATCACGGTCCCCGGCGTGACCTCGAAGCCGACGAGGGCGTAGATGCCGACGGTGATGGTGATGTCGTGGATCAGCGCGACGAACGCGGCGACCGCCATGCGCCATTCGAAGGCGATCGCCAGATAGATCACGACCAGCACCAGGAAGATGCCGAGGCCCTGCCAGGCCTTGTTGGCGATCTGTTCGCCCCAGCTGGGTCCGACCAGCTCAGCGGTGACGTCGTTCTCCGAGACGTTCATCTCGCGGGCCAGTTCCGCCGAGACCTGGTCGGCCTTGTCGGTGTCGATGCCCGCGACCTGGATCCGCAGGCTGCCGCTGCCGAGCTTCTGGACGATGGCGTCGTGACCGGACGCCTCCTCCGCGAACGTCTCGGCCTGGGCGACCGAGACGGTCGTGTGCTTCGGGGTGGTGAAGACGGCGCCGCCCTGGAACTCGATGCCCATGTTCAGGCCGCGCACCCCGAGGCCGACGATGGCCGTGATGGTGATCAGGATCGAGATGCCGTACCAGATCTTGCGGTTGCCGACGAAGTCGTAGCCGACCTCGCCACGGTGCAGTCGGGCGCCGAGGTTGCCGAGCTTCGACATCTCACGCCTCCTTCGGGTCGACAGGGCCGGCGGCGGGGGAAGAGGGACGGCGTGTGCGGCGCAGCGGTGGCTTGGCCCCCAGTGCCTTCGGGTCGAGGCCGGACCACTTGTGGCCGTTCGCGAAGAACTTCCTGCGGGCGAGGATCGTCATCAGCGGCTTGGTGAAGAGGAAGACGACCACCACGTCGAGGACGGTCGTCAGACCGAGCGTGAAGGCGAAGCCCTGGACCTTGCCGACCGTGACGATGAACAGCACCGCGGCGGCCAGGAAGGACACGAAGTCGGAGACCAGGATGGTGCGCCGGGCGCGTGGCCAGGCCCGCTCGACGGCGGGACGAAGCGTACGGCCCTCGCGGATCTCGTCACGGACGCGTTCGAAGTACACGATGAACGAGTCCGCGGTGATACCGATCGCGACGATGGCACCACACACGGCCGGCAGGTTCAGCGCGAAGTTGATGGTCGGGCCGAGCAGCGCCATGATCACGTACGTCAGTACGGCGGAGACCAGCAGCGAGGGAATCGCGATGACCGACAGCCCCCGGTAGAAGATCAGCAGGTAGATGACGACCAGCGCGAGACCGATGGCGCCGGCGATCAGACCGGCGTGCAGCTGCTCGCCACCGAGCGCGGCGGTCACCGTGGTGACGCTGTCCTCCTTGAAGGTCAGCGGCAGCGCGCCGTACGACAGCATGTTGGCCAGGCTCTGGGCCGACTCCTGGTTGAAGTTGCCGGAGATCTCCGCGCTGCCGCTGGTCAGCGCCTGGCTGACGGACGGGTCGGAGACGACGTCGCCGTCCAGGACGATCGCGAACTGGTTCTGCGGGGGCTGGTTCTGGGCCAGCTTGCCGGTGATGTCACCGAACTTCTTGGCTCCCTTGCCCGTGAAGTCCATGGTGACGGTCCAGCCGGCACCGGTCGTCGTGTTCAGGACGGCCTGGGCCTTGTCCACGTCGGTGCCGTCGACCTCGGCGGGGCCGAGAACGTACTTCTGCCACTGGCCACCCGAGTTCTGGCCGCAGGCCACGATCGGGTCGGTGGGCCGGGTGCCCTTGGCGACGGCGGCGCGGACCTTCTTGTCGGTGCAGTCGAGCGCGGCGTACTGCGCCTGGAGCTTGCTGGAGGCGTCGGAGGCGCCGCCGCTCGCCGACGGGGACGCGCTCGGGGACCCCGAGGCGCTGCCCGACGGGGTGGCGTCGGCCTTCAGAGCGTCGCTGACCGCACGGCCCTGCGAGGTGGGGCTCCCGGACGGGGAGGCGGAGCTGCCGGACTTGTCCGTTGCCTTGTCCGTCGCCTTGTCAGTGGCCTTGTCGCCGCCCGAGGCGCTGCCGGACGGGCTCGGCGACGGGCTGGCCGTGCCGGGGGCGCCGGAGACCTCGGTGGTGAGGACCGGCCGGAAGTAGAGCTTGGCGGTGGTGCCGACCTGATCCCGGGCTTCCTTGGAGTTCGTGCCCTTGGGGATGTTGACGATGATGTTCGAGTTGCCCTGGGTCTGAACCTCGGCCTCCGAGACACCAAGACCATTGACACGGCGGTTCATGATGTCGACCGCGGTGTCCATGTTGGTCTTGTTGATCGCGGATCCCTGACCGGGCTCGGCTTCCGCCCGCAGAGTGATGCTCGTTCCCCCGGCGAGGTCGATGCCGAGCCGCGGGGTGGTGTGCCCGGACCAGAACATTCCTCCGGTGAGCGCCACGATGGCGATCAGGATCAGGGCCAGCGAGCGCCCTGGCTTGCTCTGGGCACTCGCGTTGCGGCCCCTTTTGGGTGCTGCCACCTTCTCGTACTCCCTCTCGGGCCGCCTCGCGCCGGATCAGCGGGCGAGCGGCCATGGCATGGTGTCGGGATTCCCGTGCGAGCCGCGCAGGTCCGGGCGTGCGAGGCGGCCCCGCGCGCCTCGGATGCGCCTACTTCGCCTCGGAGTCGCCGCCGGTCTTCTTCGGCTCCCCGTCCGTCTTCGCCTCGGCGGCCTCGGTCTCGGCCTTGGTGCCGTCCTCGGTCTCGGTGTCGGCCGGAGCGTCGGCGGGCTCCGCGGCCGTGTCCTTCTTGCCGAGGTCGACGGACTTGTCGTCGGAGGCGGCGGCGTCGTCGGCGGACTCGTCGCTCTCGGTGAGGGAGGAGGCGTCGTCCGGCACGAGGTCGGGGTCGGACTTCAGGTCGTGCTCGATGCCGTGGACGATGCGGTTGTACTCGTCGTCGGTCAGCACGGCGCCGATCGAGTTCTTCGCGAAGAGGAGGTCGACGCCCGGACCGGCGTCGAGGAGGACCGTGTCCTCGTTGACCTCCTTCACCGTTGCGTACATACCCCCGATGGTGCGGACGCCACTGCCGGGCTGCATATCGTTCCGCATGTTCGCGGCCGCCTGCTGCTTCTTCTTGGCGGAACGGGTCATCAGGAACATGGCCCCGATGAGCACGATGAACGGGAGGAGGGTCACGAGACTCACGGGTCGGTACTTCCTTCACGCGACCGCGATGTGAGCGGCCTGATGGTTGGGGGTGTGTGCGCCGTCGACAAAGGCGGCATCGGCGGAGTCTAAGCGAGTCCGCGCGCAAGGAACAACGCTCAGCATGGCACCGGGGTTCCTGCTCGGGCCAATGTGCGCGCCGTGACCGCGCCATCACGTCCCGAACAAGTCCTGTTGTCCGTTTCCTGTGCCTGCCTGGCGGGGCGGGGTGAGACCGAGATGCTCCCATGCGGCGGGCGTGGCGACCCGGCCGCGCGGGGTGCGGGCGAGCAGTCCCTCACGGACCAGGAAGGGTTCGGCGACCTCCTCCACGGTCTCGCGCTCCTCCCCCACCGCGACGGCCAGCGTGGACAGGCCGACGGGCCCGCCGCCGAACAGCTTGAGCAGGGCCTGCAGGACCGCGCGGTCGAGACGGTCGAGGCCGCGGACGTCGACCTCGTACACCTTCAGCGCGGCCGCCGCGATGTCGCGCGTGATGATCCCGTCGGCCTTGACCTGGGCGTAGTCCCGGACCCGGCGCAGCAGCCGGTTGGCGATGCGGGGGGTGCCGCGGGAGCGGCCGGCGATCTCGGCGGCGCCGTCGGCCCCGATCTCCAGGTCGAGCAGGCCCGCCGAGCGGTGGATGACGCGCTCCAGTTCGACGGGTTCGTAGAACTCCATGTGTGCGGTGAAGCCGAAGCGGTCACGCAGCGGGGGCGGCAGCAGGCCCGCGCGGGTGGTGGCGCCGACCAGGGTGAAGGGCGGCAGTTCGAGGGGGATCGCGGTGGCGCCGGGGCCCTTGCCGACGATGACGTCGACGCGGAAGTCCTCCATCGCCATGTAGAGCATCTCCTCGGCGGGCCGGGACATGCGGTGGATCTCGTCGAGGAAGAGGACCTCGCCCTCCTGGAGGGAGGAGAGGATCGCGGCCAGGTCGCCGGCGTGCTGGATCGCCGGACCTGAGGTGATGCGGATGGGGGCGCCCATCTCGGCCGCGATGATCATCGACAGGGTGGTCTTGCCGAGGCCGGGGGCGCCGGAGAGGAGCACGTGGTCGGCGGTGGCGCCGCGCGCGCGGGCGGCGCGCAGGACGAGGTCGAGCTGCTCGCGGACCTTCTCCTGGCCGATGAACTCGTCCAGGTCCTTGGGGCGCAGGGCGGCCTCGACGGCCTGGTCCTCACGGTCGGCGACAGACCCCACCAGCCGCTCGGAGGCGGTCTCATCGGTCGTGTCGTCCCAGTTCATGTGTCCCTCGGTCTCGTACGGGCGCGGGTGGTTCAGCGAGCTCGGTTCAGGGTCTGCAGGGCGGCCCTCAGCAGCTGTCCGACCTCGGGTGTGCCCTCGGTGGCCTCGGCCTGGGGCGCCACCGCGGACACGGCCTCGTCGGCCTCGCGGGTCGCGTAGCCGAGGCCGATCAGAGCGGCGTGCAGCTGGTCCCGCCAACCGGTGGTGACCGCCGTACCGACGGCGGGAGCGCCGAGGGGTTCGCCGAGGCGGTCCTTGAGCTCCAGCAGGAGCTTCTGGGCCCCCTTCTTGCCGATGCCGGGGACGGCGGTCAGTGACTTCTCGTCTCCGGTCGCGACCGCCCGGCGCAGGGCGTCCGGCGAGTGCACGGCGAGCATCGCCTGGGCGAGCCTCGGTCCCACCCCGCTCGCGGTCTGCAGCAGTTCGAAGGTCTGGCGCTCGTCGTCGTCCGCGAAGCCGTACAGGGTCAGCGAGTCCTCCCGTACGACAAGGGAGGTGGCGAGCTTGGCCGGCTGGCCGAGCCGAAGCGTGGAGAGCGTGTTCGGCGTGCACTGGACCGCCATGCCGACGCCGCCCACCTCGACCACGGCCGCGTCGGGAGCGAGTGCGGCGACCGTGCCGCTGACGAAGGCGATCATGGCGTGCGGCCTTTCGACGGGAGCGGGGACCTGTGGGCGGCCGGTGCTCTGGTGGCGTGCAGGGCGACGGCCTGCTGGAGTCGGTTCTGGGCGGGGGCCCGCCAGATGTGGCAGATCGCGAGCGCGAGGGCGTCCGCGGCGTCGGCCGGTCTGGGTGGTGCGTCGAGCCGCAGCAGACGCGTGACCATCGCGCCGACCTGCGCCTTGTCGGCGCGCCCGCTGCCGGTGACGGCGGCCTTGACCTCGCTGGGCGTGTGCAGGGCGACGGGGATCCCGCGGCGGGCGGCGCACAGCATGGCGACGGCGCTGGCCTGGGCGGTGCCCATCACGGTCCGGACGTTGTGCTGACTGAACACCCGCTCCACGGCGACGAATTCGGGCCGGTGCTCGTCCAGCCAGCGCTCGATGCCCTGCTCGACGGCGACGAGCCGCTGCCCCAACTCGGCGTCGGCCGGGGTCCGTACCACTCCGACGCCGAGCATGGTCAGCGGTCGTCCGGCAACGCCCTCCACCACACCGACACCGCATCGGGTCAGCCCCGGGTCGACCCCCAGTACGCGCACCCGCCCCTCCCCTCCTTGCGGCTGAACCGCCGCCGCTCTCGCGGACCTGGCTGAGCACCGCCGGGGTTCCTCCGTGGATGGTCGGGTCCGCGGGCGGTGATCTTTGACTGCCGCCAGGCTATCCCTTGCCACCGACAACGACGGCGGGCCGGCGGGTCGGGACCCACCAGCCCGCTGATCTCGCTCCGCCCGCGGCGGCGTTACGCGTCGACCTTCTCCATGACCTCGTCGCTGACGTCGAAGTTGGCGAACACGTTCTGCACGTCGTCGCTGTCCTCGAGCGCGTCGATCAGCTTGAAGATCTTCTTGGCGCCCTCCTCGTCCAGCTCGACCTGCATGGTCGGGACGAAGTTGGCGTCGGCGGAGTCGTAGTCGATCCCGGCGTCCTGGAGGGCGGTGCGGACCGCGACCAGGTCGGTGGCCTCGCTGAGCACCTCGAAGGACTCACCGAGGTCGTTGACCTCCTCGGCGCCCGCGTCCAGGACGGCGGTGAGGACGTCGTCCTCGGTCAGCTCGCCCTTGGGGACGATGACGACGCCCTTGCGGTTGAAGAGGTACGACACCGAGCCGGGGTCGGCCATGGAACCGCCGTTGCGGGTCATGGCGACACGCACGTCGGAGGCGGCGCGGTTGCGGTTGTCGGTGAGGCACTCGATGAGCACGGCGACACCGTTCGGGCCGTAGCCCTCGTACATGATGGTCTCGTAGTCGGCGCCGCCGGCCTCGAGGCCACCGCCACGCTTGATGGCGGAGTCGATGTTCTTGTTCGGAACGGACGACTTCTTCGCCTTCTGCACGGCGTCGTACAGCGTCGGGTTGCCCTCGAGGTCCACACCGCCCATCCGCGCCGCGACCTCGATGTTCTTGATCAGCTTCGCGAAGAGCTTGCCGCGCTTGGCGTCGATCACGGCCTTCTTGTGCTTCGTCGTGGCCCATTTAGAGTGGCCGGACATCTGCCTGTCTCCTTCGCGTAACCCATCCAGATACGAACGCCAGAGATCCTACAAGGACTCCGCTGCCCGGTTGGCGCGGACCATGTCGACGAACAGGGAGTGCACACGGTGGTCGCCGGTCAGTTCCGGGTGGAACGACGTGGCCAGCGCGTTGCCCTGGCGTACCGCGACGATGTGACCGCCGTGCTCGGCGAGCACCTCGGCCTCGGCGCCGACGGACTCCACCCAGGGGGCACGGATGAAGACGCCCTCCACAGGATGGCCTGAGATTCCCCGGACGTCGACAGCCGCCTCGAAGGACTCGTTCTGACGTCCGAAGGCGTTGCGGCGGACGATCATGTCGATGCCGCCGATCGTCTCCTGGCCCGAGCGTGGGTCGAGGATCTTGTCGGCGAGCATGATCATGCCGGCGCAGGTGCCGTAGACGGGCAGGCCGTCCCGTACGCGGCCGCGGAGCGGCTCCAGCACGCCGAACAGGGCGGCCAGCTTGGAGATGGTGGTGGACTCACCGCCGGGGATGACCAGGCCGTCCACCTCGGCGATCTCCTCGGGGCGCCGCACCGGCCGGGCCACGGCGTCGGCCGCGGCCAGGGCGATGAGGTGCTCCCGCACATCGCCCTGGAGTGCCAGGACGCCTATGACAGGTGCGTGGGTCATGAGTGGTTACCAGCCGCGATTGGCGTAGCGCTCGGACTCGGGGAGCGTGTCGCAGTTGATGCCGACCATGGCCTCGCCGAGGTTGCGGGACGCGTCCGCGATGATCTTCGGGTCGTCGTAGAACGTGGTCGCCTTGACGATGGCGGCGGCGCGCTTGGCCGGGTCGCCGGACTTGAAGATGCCGGAGCCGACGAACACGCCCTCGGCGCCGAGCTGGCGCATGAGCGCGGCGTCGGCCGGGGTGGCGACGCCGCCGGCGGAGAACAGCACCACCGGGAGCTTGCCGAGCTGGGCGACCTCCTTGACGAGCTCGTACGGGGCGCGCAGGTCCTTGGCGGCGGCGTACAGCTCGTTGTTGTCGTAGCCGCGCAGCCGGGCGATCTCGTTCTTGATCTGGCGCAGGTGGCGGACGGCCTCGACGACGTTGCCGGTGCCGGCCTCGCCCTTGGAGCGGATCATCGCGGCGCCCTCGGCGATGCGGCGCAGGGCCTCGCCCAGGTTGGTGGCACCACAGACGAAGGGGGTGGTGAACGCGAACTTGTCGGAGTGGTTGACCTCGTCGGCCGGGGTGAGGACCTCGGACTCGTCGATGTAGTCGACGCCGAGGGACTGCAGCACCTGGGCCTCGACGAAGTGGCCGATGCGGGACTTGGCCATGACCGGGATGGAGACGGCTTCGATGATGCCCTCGATCATGTCCGGGTCGGACATCCGGGCGACGCCGCCGTCCTTGCGGATGTCGGCGGGGACCCGCTCCAGGGCCATGACGGCGACGGCGCCCGCGTCCTCGGCGATCTTCGCCTGCTCCGGGGTGACGACGTCCATGATGACGCCGCCCTTGAGCTGCTCGGCCATGCCGCGCTTCACGCGCGCGGTGCCGGTCTCGGGAGCCTGGTTGTCGGAAAGCGTGGTGGACACGGGTGACCTCACTCGGTGAAAGAGGATTTCTGCAGCACCGAGGAAACGTGAGCGGACCAGGCCACAGCAAGGGCCAATGGGAAGGCGGTGGATCGTTTTCCGGCCGGGGTGGGCCGCGGTGGCCTAGGAAGGCCGGTCGGCCAGCGCCGCGGGCGACTCGTCGTCCATCTCGAACGCCATCGGGAACGGCGCGTGTCCCGCCAGCCGGAACCAGCGCACCTTGCGGTGCCGTCGCAGGGCCCGGGCCGCGCGTACGGCGTCGTTGTGGAAGCGCCGGGCCATCGGCACCCGGCGTACCGCCTCGGTGAGTTCCCGTGCGGCCTCCTCTCCGCCTGGTGCCTCACGGACCGCGTCCACCTGCGGTGTCTCGGCGAACACGGCCCGCAGCGCCTGGCTGAGCTCGCTCTCGGCGACCTCCCGTTGTTCCTCCTCGGCCTGCCGGGCGGCGTGCGCCGCCTCGTACAGGAGGATCGACGCGGCCGGATCGAGCACTCCGGAAGTGGCCAGCTCCTGGGTCACCGAGGCGCGGCGCAGCAGCTGGGCGTCGAGCGCGGCGCGTGCCGCGTCGATCCGGGCGTGCAGCCGGTCGAGACGGCCCGCGGTCCAGCTCAGATAGAGCCCGATGGCGAAGAGGGCTACCGCGATCCAGATGAGTGTCGACGTCACGGGCCGCAAGGCTACCCGTGCCCGGCAACACCTCGCGCCGAGCCGGAACCGGGGTCAACGGGCGGGCGACGCACACGGCCCCGCAGGCGGCCCACACGGCACGACCAGGGGCCCGGCACATCGGCCGAGCACACCTCCGCGCCCACCCCGCCCCAAGCCCGTACAGCCGCTCCTTAGCCCCGCCTCACCCGCACCTCAGTCCCGTGCCAGTCCGAGCCGCGCCCGCAGGCCCGGGCCCCGTTCGTCGTCCTCCGCGGCGACCGCCGCCGCCCCGGCCGTCACCGTCTCGTACACGGAGAGGATGTCCGCGCCGACCGTCGACCAGTCGAACCGCCGCACATGCGCGCTCCCCCGCTCGCTCAGCTCGGTCCGACGTCGCGGGTCGCCCAGGAGTCGTACGGCTGCCCGGGCGAGCGCGTCCGCGTCCTCGTTGGCGAACAGCTCGCCCGCCGCGCCCTGGTCCAGCACCTGGCTGAAGGCGTCCAGGTCCGAGGCCAGCACCGGGGCGCCCGCCGACATCGCCTCGACCAGGATGATGCCGAAGCTCTCGCCGCCGGTGTTGGGAGCGACGTACACGTCGACGCTGCGCAGGAAACGGGCCTTGTCCTCGTCGCTGACCATGCCGAGGAACTCCACGCGTGAGCGCAGTTCGGCGGGCAGCGACCTGACCGCCTCCTCCTCGTCACCGCGCCCGGCGACCAGCAGCCGGGTCGCCGGGCGCTCGGCGAGGATCCGCGGCAGCGCCTTCATCAGTACCGGCAGGCCCTTGCGGGGCTCGTCGATGCGGCCCATGAAACCGAGCGTGTCGCCCTGCCATTCGGGCCTGGGCTCGGCCCGGGCGAAGTAGTCGACGTCGACGCCGTTGGGGATCACCACCGCGTCGCCGCCGAGATGCTCGACCAGCGTGCGGCGGGCGTACTCGCTCACCGCGATCCGGGCGCTGATCTTCTCCAGCGCGGCCTGCAGGATCGAGTACGCGGCGATCATCGCCCGGGAGCGGGGGTTGGAGGTGTGGAAGGTGGCGACGATCGGGCCCTGCGCGGCCCAGCAGGCCAGCAGGCCGAGTGAGGGCGAGGTGGGCTCGTGGATGTGGATGACGTCGAACCGGCCGTCGTGCAGCCAGCGCCGCACCCGGGCCGCCGACAGGAAACCGAAGTTCAGCCGGGCCACCGAGCCGTTGTACGGCACCGGCACCGCGCGCCCGGCCGAGACGACGTACGGCGGCAGCGGGGTGTCGTCGTCGGCCGGGGCGAGGACGGACACCCCGTGGCCGAGACGGATGAAGTACTCGGCGAGATCGCGGATGTGGAACTGGACGCCACCTGGCACGTCCCAGGAGTACGGGCAGACGATGCCGATTCTCACGGGGTCCCCTTCTCGGGAGCCGAGGGGCCGGCCGCGGCATCCGCGCCGGAACCCCCGGCGACCGGATCCGCGGACGGGCCGGTCGGGCGCCCGGCGGAGGGTTCCCTCGCGGGGTCGAGATCAGCGAGCCACAGCCGCTGGAGCATGTGCCAGTCCTCCGGATGGTCGGCGATCCCGCCGGCGAACGCGTCAGCCAGCGCCTGTGCCATGACAGACGTCTTCTTGGCCCGGGTACCTGTCCCGGGTACCTCGACCGGGGGATGCACCCGGCCCCGCATGACCGGAGAGTCGTCGTACCAGAGCGTCACCGGCAGCAGCAGCGCGCCCGTCTGCTGGGCGAGCAGCGCCGGGCCCGCCGGGATGCGGGTGGTCTCGCCGAAGAACTCGACCTCGACGCCGGAGGACGACAGGTCCCGCTCGGCGACCAGGCAGACCAGGCCGCCGTCCCGCAGCCGCCGGGCCAGCATGCCGAAGGCGGTGCCGCCGCTGTGCGGCAGGACCTCCATGCCGAGGCCCTCGCGATAGGCGACGAAACGGTCGTACAGCGTCTCCGGCTTGAGTCGTTCGGCCACGGTGGTGAAGGGGGTCTTGAGCTTGGTGGTGACCCAGGCGCCGGCGAGGTCCCAGTTGGCCATGTGCGGCAGCGCGAGGATGACGCCCCGGCCGGAGGCGAGTCCGTCGGTGAGGTGGTGCACGTCCTGGGGGTCGAAGCCGTTCTTGACGCGTTCGGCGCTCCAGGCGGGCAGCCGGAAGGACTCCATCCAGTAGCGCAGGTAGGAGCGCATGCCCGCGCGGGACAGCTCGGCCAGGCGCTCGGGGCTCGCGTCGGGCACCACCCGCGCGTAGTTGCTCTCCAGGCGCAGCACGCCCTTGCCCCGCCGCTTCCACACCAGGTCGGCGATGGTCTGGCCCAGACGCACGGCGACCGGCTCGGGGAGTTTCTTGACCACTCCCCAGCCGAGGCCGTACAGCGCGTCGGTGACCCGCTCCTGCGCGCTCACTTCGCCGCCTCGCTCCCCTGCGTCCGCGTCCCCCGGTTCTGCTGCGCCCCCGGCTTCTCGGGTGTCCCGGGTGTCCCCTGGGCCCCCTGCGCCCCCTGCTCGTTGCCCGCCGCCTCCTCCGCCTCGGCGGACTCCCTGCGCACCGTGACGACCCGCTGGATCAGCGTGACCAGGCTGCCGACGGCCACGATCCACAGGGCGACGGGCAGCAGGTACTGGATGCCCGGCACGCCGAACGCGTGCAGACCCGCGAGACCGGCCGCGACCAGGGAGATCACCAGCCGTTCGGCCCGCTCGACGAGCCCGTTCACGGCGACCGGCAGGCCGATGGACTCGCCCCGTGCCTTGGTGTACGAGACCACCTGGCCGCTCGCCAGGCAGAAGATCGAGACCGCGCACAGGACGTTGTCGTCGCCGCCCCCGGCGTACCAGAGCGCGAAGCCGCCGAAGATCGCGCTGTCGGCGACCCGGTCCAGCGTGGAGTCCAGGAAGGCGCCCCAGCGGCTGGAGCGGCCGAGCTGGCGGGCCATGTTTCCGTCGACGAGGTCCGAGAACACGAAGAGCGTGATCACGATCGTGCCCCAGAAGAGCTCACCCCTGGGGTAGAAGACCAGCGCACCCGCGACCACCCCGGCCGTGCCGAGAAGTGTGACCGTGTCGGGGCTGACGCCCCGCCGGATGAGAAACGCGGCGAACGGCGTGAGGACACGCGTGAAGAATGCACGCGCGTACTTGTTCAGCATGGCCTTCCCGACGGTCGTGTGGCCGAGCGGCCCCTGCTGGCCACCGGCTGGCCCATCGTAGCCACGCGCGCGCACGAGTGACGGGCGGGCACTGTCGGTCCCGTGTCACCCGAGGCCGGCAGCGGGGCACGGTGGGATCAAACCGGCCCCGTCCTGGATGCGGTCCGGTCCCCCACGACTCCCCGCCCGCCCGCGCGCCGCACGCCCCCGCGCGATCGGTCCGCCGTATGGACGCACCGTGACGGGAGTGGAAAGCTCGAAGGACACCGCGGGCGTCGCCGGAGCCGCCACCGCTGGGGGTGCCCCCGGACGGAGTCTGGGGGAGGATCCCGCGTGTCCGCGCCCACAGTGACCTCACCGTGCACGGGAGGCAAGGCCATGGGCGACAAGGCGAACGCACACTCCGGAGCCGCCGGCAGGGCGACAGCGGCCGACCAACCCGCGTCCGTACGGAATGTGGTGCTGGTCGGCCACTCCGGTTCGGGCAAGACGACATTGGTGGAGGCTCTCGCGCTGACAGCGGGAGCGGTGAACCGGGCGGGCCGTGTGGAGGACGGCGGCACCGTCTCCGACTACGACGAGATCGAGCATCGGCAGCAGCGCTCGGTGCAGCTCTCCCTGGTACCCGTCGAATGGGGCGGATACAAGATCAACCTCCTCGACACACCCGGATACGCCGACTTCGTCGGGGAACTCAGGGCCGGTCTGCGAGCGGCGGACGCGGCCCTTTTCGTCGTCTCCGCCTCGGACGGGGTGGACGGCTCCACCCGCATGGTGTGGGACGAGTGCGCGGCCGTCGGGATGCCGCGGGCGATCGTGGTCACGCATCTGGAGTCGGCCCGGGCGGACTTCGAGGAGATGACCCGGATCTGCGCGCAGGCCTTCGGCGGCGACGACCCCGACGCCGTACTGCCGCTGTACCTGCCGCTGCGCGGCCCGCAGACCCCGGACGGGCACGCGCCGGTGACCGGGCTGATCGGGCTGCTGTCGCAGAAGCTGTTCGACTACGCCTCCGGGGAGCGCGAGGCGTCCGAGCCGGTCGAAGGGCAGCTGCCGCTGATCGAGGAGGCCCGCAACCGGCTGATCGAGGGGATCATCTCGGAGAGCGAGGACGAGACCCTCATGGACCGCTACCTCGGCGGCGAGCAGGTCGAGGTCGGGACGCTGATCGAGGACCTGGAGCGGGCCGTCGCACGCGGCGTCTTCTTCCCGGTCCTGGCCGCCGCCCCCGCGGCCGAGGGCGCCCGGGCGGGCCTCGGCACCGTCGAGCTGCTGGAACTGATCACCGGCGGCTTCCCGACGCCGCTGGAGCGGCAGGCCCCCCGGGTCACCACGGTGGACGGCGAGCCGCGCGAGCTGAAGCTGTGCGATCCGGACGGGCCGCTGGTCGCGGAGGTCGTGAAGACCTCGTCCGACCCCTACGTCGGCCGGGTCTCGCTGGTGCGGGTCTTCTCGGGCACGCTGCGTCCGGACGAGACGGTCCATGTCTCCGGACACGGACTCGCCGACCGCGGGCACGAGGACCACGACGTCGACGAGCGGATCGGCGCCCTGTCCGCACCGTTCGGGAAACAGCAGCGGGCGCTGACCCACTGCATCGCGGGTGATCTCGCGTGCGTGGCGAAGCTGAGCCGCGCGGAGACCGGGGACACCCTCTCCGCCAAGGACGATCCGCTGCTCATGGAGCCCTGGGAGATGCCGGACCCGCTGCTGCCGCTCGCCATCCAGGCGCACAGCAAGGCGGACGAGGACAAGCTCTCGCAGGGCCTGTCCCGGCTGGTCGCCGAGGACCCGACCATGCGGTTGGAACACAACCAGGACACCCACCAGGTGGTGCTGTGGTGCCTGGGAGAGGCGCACGCCGATGTCGCGCTGGAGCGGCTGCGCACCCGCTACGGCGTCCAGGTCGACGTCGTCCCGCACAAGGTCTCGCTGCGGGAGACGTTCGCGGGCAGGTCGGCGGGGCGCGGCAGGCACGTCAAGCAGTCCGGCGGGCACGGTCAGTTCGCGATCTGCGAGATCGAGGTGGAACCGCTGCCGGGCGGTTCCGGCATCGAGTTCGTGGACAAGGTGGTCGGCGGGGCGGTGCCGCGCCAGTTCATCCCGTCCGTGGAGAAGGGCATCAGGGCCCAGGCCGCCAAGGGAGTCGCGGCGTCCCACCCGCTCATCGACGTCCGGGTCACCCTGCTGGACGGCAAGGCGCACTCCGTGGACTCCTCCGACGCCGCGTTCCAGACGGCGGGCGCGCTGGCCCTGCGGGAGGCCGCGGCCGACGCGACAATCCATCTGCTGGAACCGGTCGCCGAGGTGAGCGTGCTGGTCGGCGACGACTACGTGGGCGCGGTGATGAGTGACCTGTCGGGGCGGCGCGGCCGGGTGCTCGGCACCGAACAGACCAGCGGGGGACGGACCTTGGTCAGGGCCGAGGTGCCGGAGATCGAGATCGGCCGGTACGCGGTCGATCTGCGCTCCCTGTCCCACGGCACGGCCCGGTTCAGCCGTACGTACGCGCGGCACGAGCCGATGCCCGCGCAGATCGCCGAGAGGATCCGTGAAGAGGTGGGCAGCGCCTCGTAGTCGGCGAGGGACCGGGCCTTTTGTGGAACGTTCCCTTCCGTGTAGGCGGGCGGCTTCGGCCGTCCGCTGACGGATATGGGCCCTTGCCCACCGAATGTCGGCACCTGCGGATACGCTGATGACCTGATCAACAGGTGTGCGGAGCACGGAAGTCGGGAAGGCCGCAGGTGCAGGGAGCGGCGGCGATCGGGGGCGGGAATGACCGTTGACGGCGGTTACGCGGACATCTTCGGTCCGCAGGTGCCGCGCACGGGCGACGGAGGCCAGACGTCGACGTTCGCGTTGGCGTCGGCGGCCTATCGGGACAGTCCGGTGGAGGAGATCCTCAAGGCCAACAACGAGTGGCACCAATCGGCCGTCAACGGCGGCCGCAAGTGGGCGAAGATCCTGCGCCCCAACCTGGGCGAGGCGTTCTCCACCGCCGTGGTCGCCCGCATGCTCGGCGCGGGCCGCAAGCCGCTCATCCAGTCCTTCGGCGCCGAGCCGCAGGTCGTGGTCGAGCACTGCCTCGCGGCGAACAACATCCGCCGGGACCGGGACAACCTGCTCACCATCGTCATGGTGCTGTGCGGGCTGCTGTTCCTGCCCGGTCTGTTGGTCTGGCTGCTGGTCTTCCAGATCCGTACCACCATCGCGAAACAGGAGGGCAGGGCCGGCGCGCTGGCCACCGCGCTGCTCGTGGCGGTGGCCGCCCTCGCCGTGCTCTTCCTGGTCAAGATGCCGTTCACGGGCTTCTGGGGCTGGTACGCGCGCGCTGCGGTGGTCCTGCCGGTGGTCGGCTGGTTCTGGGCCAAGCAGATCTGCGAGCGCACGGCGAAGGACCTGCGGGGGCGCTGGGACAGCCTGCTGTCCGGCAGCAGCGTCGGGGCGAAGGTGCCGGAGGCGGTACCGACCGGCCCGCGTGAGACCGCCGCCGAGCAACTGCGCCAGTCCCTCGCCCACTTGAGCGCGGAGCAGCAGTCCAACTCCGTGTTCTACGCCGGGCCCAAGGGGATACTCGGCATGGGCACCCGGTGGGGCAGCTGGCAGCTCGCCGAGGACCTGGTGGCCGCCGATCCCACCCGTGAGATCCACCCCTTCCGCAGCTGGGACGTCATACGCTCGATTCACGACCAGCTGCGGATGCTGGAGCGCGGCCCGCTGAACACCGGCGGTTTCCCGAAGCCGTCGATACGGCACTGGGTCGTCACCCCCATCGCGGAGAACGCGAAGGAGGTGTCCCGGCCCGGGGGCACGGACGTGGAGGCGTACCAGGTCAAGTCGCACGCCATCCAGGACATCTGCAACAAGCAG
The DNA here is from genome assembly GCF_040612855.1 of Streptomyces sp. NPDC006332. Taxonomy (NCBI): domain Bacteria; kingdom Bacillati; phylum Actinomycetota; class Actinomycetes; order Kitasatosporales; family Streptomycetaceae; genus Streptomyces; species Streptomyces sp. NPDC006332. The sequence goes on along the minus strand of NZ_JBEXRA010000067.1, from coordinate 24,427 downwards.
CAGTTCGGCGCGGGCGACCGGCACTACCTGGGCGTGCAGTGGACGCTGTGGGAAGGTCAGCTGGTCATCACCATGCTGATCACGGTGACGGTGCTGCACGAGACCCTGCGCATCGAGGTGACCGGGCACGCGCTGGGGCCGGTGCACGGGCTGTTCACCTCGAAGCCGGCCGCCAAGGAGAAGGAAGTCCAGAAGTCGGTGAAGTTCTGGGAGACCCGGAAGGTGCAGCTTCCGCTGGTCGACGCGGACGAGGTGGTCCGGCTGACGGCCCGGGCACCGCTGACCTGGTATCCGCCGCTGCTCAACTGGCTCGGCGGCAGCCTGGCCCTGCCCGAGCCCTTCGGACTGCGGCACGCCTGGGCGGACAAGCCGTGGCGGCACCGCTTCATGGCTGACGACGCGCTGCGGGCGGCGACGCCGGTGCTGAGGGTGGTGCACTCGGCGGCGATCCGGGTCCTGACCGAGAACGGCGTGGACACGGAGCAGTTCGGCACCCGGTCGGCGTTCCTGAGTACGGCGGTCCAGGACGCGTCACCGCGCAAGGCGGACCTGTACGACGCCTAGGCACGCCGGCACGGACACAGACACGAGGGGCCGCTCCCGAAAAGCCGGGAGCGGCCCCTCACTCGTCCGTCCTCGGGGTCAGGCCGTCGGCCAGGCCTCCGCCAGCATCTTCCGAGTGTCCGCCAGCAGCTGCGGCAGCACCCTGGTGTGGCCGACCACCGGCATGAAGTTCGTGTCGCCGCCCCACCGCGGGACGATGTGCTGGTGGAGATGGGCGGCGATACCGGCACCGGCCACGGTCCCCTGGTTCATGCCGATGTTGAAGCCGTGGGCGCCGGAAGCGGTCCGCAGAGCGGTCATCGCCTGCTTGGTCAGCGCGGCCAGCTCGGCCGTCTCCAGGTCCGTGAGGTCCGTGTAGTCGGCGACATGACGGTAGGGCACGACCATCAGGTGGCCGCCGTTGTACGGGTACAGATTGAGCACGGCGTAGACCTGCTCACCGCGCCGGACGACCAGTCCGTCCTCGTCGGACTTGGCCGGGATCGAGCAGAAGGGGCAGCCGTCGTCGGCACCCGGGCCGGTCGGCTTGTTCTCGCCCTGGATGTATGCCATCCGATGGGGCGTCCACAGACGCTGAAAGGCGTCCTGGGTCCCCACGCCCCACTGCTGCTCCGGCTCACTCGTCATGCAATGCAGCATATTGCTTCGCCCGTTCACGGCGTGTCGTCGGGGTTACGGGAACGGCGTCCCGGCCAAGCTGGGCCGATGGACGACGACAACCGGACGGCCCGCTGGGAACGGCGGGCGGGGATTCCGCTCGGGGTTGCCTCGCTGCTCTTTCTCGGCTCGTACGGGGTGCGGGTTCTGGGAGCGGGGCTGCCCGAGGTCGTCCTCGATCTGGCTCTGGCGGTCCTGTACGGTTCCTGGGCGCTGTTCATCGTGGACTACCTGGTGCGCTGGCGGCTGAGCGGCGAGGGGCCGGGTTTTGTGCACCGGCACTGGCTGGACTCGCTGGTCGTCGTGCTGCCCCTGCTGCGGCCGGTGCGTGTCGCGCGGGCCTACGACGCCATGCAGGGCCGCCGCCAGGGGGAGCCCCGGCTGACCCTTCAGGCACGGGTCATGCTCTACGCGGGCCTGTCGTCCACCTTGCTCGGGCTGTCCGCCGCCCTCGCCGTGTACCACTACGAGCACGCCGCCCCGGGGGCGTCGATCCGCACGTTCGGTGACGCGCTGTGGTGGGCGGTCGCCACACTGTCGACCGTGGGCTACGGCGACGCCGTCCCGGTGACGGCGATCGGGCGGCTGATCGCGACGCTGCTGATGGGCTGCGGCCTCGCCCTGCTGGGTGCGGTGACGGGTTCGTTCTCGTCGTATCTGATGCAGCGGTTCGCACGTGCCGGGGACGACGCGGGGCCCCCGGGACGCTGACGTCCCAGGGGCCCCACGGCAGGTGCGGGTCAGACCTGCACCCGCTCCTCGACGATCTTCGCGATCTTCGCGATGGCCTCGTCGAAGGGGATGCCGTTCTCCTGCGAGCCGTCGCGGTAGCGGAAGGACACCGAGCCGTTCGACATGTCCTCGTCGCCCGCGATGACCATGAAGGGCACCTTCTGCTTCTGGGCGTTGCGGATCTTCTTCTGCATACGGTCGGACGAGGAGTCGACCTCGACCCGCAGGCCCTGCTTCTTGGCCGCGGCCGCGAACTTCTCCAGGTACTCCACGTGCGCGTCCCCGATCGGGATGCCGACCGCCTGGACCGGGGCCAGCCACGCCGGGAAGGCGCCCGCGTAGTGCTCCAGGAGCACCGCGAAGAACCGCTCGATGGAGCCGAACAGAGCCCGGTGGATCATGACCGGACGCTGCTTGGAGCCGTCGGGCGAGGTGTACTCCAGCTCGAAGCGCTCGGGCAGGTTGAAGTCGAGCTGGATCGTCGACATCTGCCAGGTGCGGCCGATGGCGTCCTTGGTCTGGACGGAGATCTTCGGGCCGTAGAAGGCGGCGCCGCCCGGGTCGGGGACCAGGGGCAGGCCCTGCTTCTCGGCGACCTCACGCAGCGTTTCCGTGGCCTCTTCCCAGACCTCGTCCGAGCCGACGAACTTCTCCGGGTCCTTGGTCGACAGCTCCAGGTAGAAGTCGGTCAGACCGTAGTCCCGCAGCAGGCCGAGGACGAAGGTGAGCGTCTTGTCGAGCTCCTCGGACATCTGCTCGCGGGTGCAGTAGATGTGCGCGTCGTCCTGGGTGAAGCCGCGGGCCCGGGTCAGGCCGTGCACGACGCCCGACTTCTCGTAGCGGTACACGGTCCCGAACTCGAAGAGGCGCAGCGGCAGTTCACGGTAGGAGCGGCCACGCGCGTCGAAGATCAGGTTGTGCATCGGGCAGTTCATGGGCTTCAGGTAGTAGTCCACGCCCTCGTCGAGCTGCATGGGCGGGTACATGCCGTCGGCGTACCAGTCGAGGTGCCCGGACGTCTCGAAGAGCTTCCCCTTCGTCGCGTGCGGGGTGTAGACGAACTCGTAGCCCTCCTCCTCGTGGCGGCGGCGCGAGTAGTCCTCCATGACCCGGCGGACGATGCCGCCCTTGGGGTGGAAGACCGCGAGGCCGGAACCGATCTGCTCCGGGATGGAGAACAGGTCGAGTTCGGAGCCCAGCTTGCGGTGGTCGCGCTTCTCGGCCTCGGCGAGGAAGTCGAGGTGGGCCTTCAGCTCGTCCTTGGTCGGCCAGGCGGTGCCGTAGATGCGCTGGAGCATCGGGTTCTTCTCGCTGCCGCGCCAGTAGGCGGCCGCGTTGCGCATCAGCTTGAACGCCGGGATGTTGCGGGTCGACGGCAGGTGCGGACCGCGGCAGAGGTCCTTCCAGCACAGGTCGCCGGTCTTGGCGTCCAGGTTGTCGTAGATCGTCAGCTCACCGGCGCCGACCTCGACATCGGCGCCGTCGTCCGTGGAGGCGGAGCCCTTGAGGCCGATCAGCTCCAGCTTGTACGGCTCGTCCGCGAGCTCCTCGCGGGCGGCCTCGTCGGTGACCACCCGGCGGGCGAACTTCTGGCCCCGCTTCTGGATCTCCTGCATCTTCTTCTCGACGGCCTTGAGGTCCTCGGGCGTGAAGGGCTTCTCGACGTCGAAGTCGTAGTAGAAGCCGTCCTTGACCGGCGGGCCGATGCCCAGCTTGGCCTCGGGGAAGAGCTCCTGCACGGCCTGTGCCATCACGTGCGCGGTGGAGTGGCGCAGGATGTTCAGGCCGTCCTCGGAGGAGATCTCCACGGGCTCCACGACCTCGCCCTCGGCGGGCGCGTACGCCAGGTCCTTGAGCTCGCCGCCGACCCGCGCGGCGATGACCGAGCGCTCGCCGGCGAAGAGCTCGGCGGCCGTAGTGCCCGTCGTCACCACGCGTTCGTCCCGCTCGGAATCGCGTTGGATGATCACACGGACGTCTGACACCGGTCTCTCCTGACTGAAGGCGGATGCGGGTGCCGTACCGAGACACGCGCAAGAGGCGATCGTACCGACCCGGGCCCGCCCTTAGCGAAGTCAGTCCCCGCCGCAGGCCTCCTCGAAGAAGGCGGTGATCTCGGCGGTCTCCTGCAGCGACTTCATCAGCCGGTCCCGTTCGGCCTCGTCCACCTGCACCGGTACGACCTCGGACGCGTCGGTGAGCCGCCGGAACCCGCCCCGGCTCTCCAACCGCCCGAGCACCCGGACCGGCATCCCGACGAGGTGAGCGTGCCCGGCGATCCGGTACGACTCCTCGTCCAGCGTCAGCCGGACGTGCGGGACCTCCACGCCCGCGATCACCCGCAGTCGTACCGTTCCCTCGCCACGCGGGCCCGACCTGCGCATCCGGACCACCGCTCCGGTGATCCGCACCGGCACCGAGGGCTCCTCGCGCAGGTAGCGGGCGCCGGCCTCCCGCAGCACGGGCAGGTCCCCCGGCGAGAACTCGACGGTCTCCACGGGTGCCGCGCACCCCTCGGGGACACCGGCCGCCGGTGCCCACTCGACGGCGACGCGGGCGCCTTCCGTACCGCGCACGAGGGTGATCAGCGACTCGGTGAGCTCGCGGCTGACGCCCGCCCGGACCGCGCCGTCGAAGGCGTCCATGCCGCCGGTGGCCCGCTGGTAGTCGATGGCCTCGCGGGCGGCGTACAGGGCGTGGTGCAGGCGTACGGCGAGCGGGCGGCCGGTGCCGACCGGCACGAACGCGGTCAGCCGGCGGCCCTCGGACGTGGAGCCGACGAGGACGTTCTCCAGGGAGGCGGCGGCGGTGCGCCGGTACCGGGCGCCGTAGTAGCCCGCCCGCGCGCGGGTGGCGAGCGCCCCGGCGAGCAGCATCTGGCGGGCGGCCGCACGCAGCTGTTCCTCGACGATCCAGGGGACGGCGCCTGCCGGGCCGGCCGGGGCGTCGCGCCACCAGCGGATCTCGTCGCTCGGCACGGCCAGGGAGACCAGCACCTCGCGCGCGGAGGGCGCCGCACTGCGGGACAGGGCGGTCAGCGCCTCGCCGAGCAGGTCGTCGCTGTCGGGGAAGGCCCGGCTCTCCGGCACCAGCAGACTCGTCCCGCCGCCGCCCGGCCCGGGCGGGGTCCAGCGGCCGTAGCGTCCGGCCGCTCCCCCGCGCCGCTGCCAGCCGTGCCGCCGCAGCAGGGCGCTGAGGACGGCGGGGTCGACCTCAGCGGGGTCGGGTGGACGGTTCCAGGCGACGGCCCCCTGGGCGCCCTGCCCCCTCTGGTCCCCTGGGTCCCCCTGTTCCCCCTGGTTCAGGGGCCGGGGTCGTACGGACCGCAGGGGCTCTCCCGGCGGGCGGTACGTCATGGTCTGCCTCCCGTCCCGACGCGCGTCATGATCTCGCAGAGCGCCCGGTCGTCGAAGATGCGCGAGGTCGGTATCCGCACGGTGGTCCGGGTCCGGCCGGTGATGGGGTGTCCGGCGAGGTTGACCCAGTAGCAGCAGTGTCTGAGGTCGAGCCGGTCGTGACTGGCGCGCAGCCAGTCGTCCTGGGATCTCGGGACGAGCATCACGACGAGGATCTTGTGCACCGAGACCGGGGTACGGGCGAGCTTGCGCAGGTGTGCGTTGTCGAGCGTGAACGAGAAGGCGCGGCCGGGAGGGTTCGGCGGGATCTGGTACGTGGCCTTGAGCTGCACCTTGATGGTGACCTCGTCGTCGACGGTGTGTCCGGGGGCGCTGTGACTGACGTGCCAGTCGATGCCGTTGTCCGGAAACGGCTGGGACAACGAGCAGCCGGCCGCGGCCGAGACCGCGTGCAAGTAACCCACCTGCAGTGTCTCCATGCAGGCCGTGGTGGCGAGGGTGCCGCGATGGGGTCCCGCCCGTTCGGGCAGCAGCCCGCCCCGCTCGGGCTGCGCTATCGCCATGGCCAACAGCCTTCCCGCACAAGTGACATGCCCGCACCGGGCCGAAGAAGTTCCGCGCCGGGCCGCTGAACTGCAAGGACCCGTATTCCTGTTGTGTCCTTCCGGCGTACGTCGCAAACAGCCCGGGTATCACCAAACGGGGCAGACGACGGGGCGTCAGCTGCCGTGGGTGAACGAGGGGTTGTGTTGCTATGGCTTGCTGGTACGAAGGGCCCCTGGCCGCTTTCGACACGGAGACCACGGGCGTGGACGTGGAGACCGACCGGATCGTGTCGGCCGCCGTCGTCGTCCAGGACGGGCCGGGCGCCCGGCCGCGGGTGAGGCGGTGGCTGGTGAACCCGGGCGTCCCGGTGCCGCCCGGGGCGACGGAGGTGCACGGACTGACGCAGGAGCATCTGCAGCGCAACGGGCGCTGGCCGGCGCCGGTGATGTACGAGATAGCCGACGCTCTCGCCGAACAAGCCGTGGTGGGACGCCCGTTGGTGGTCATGAACGCGCCGTTCGACCTGACGATCCTGGACCGGGAGTTGCGCCGGCACCGGGCGTCGTCCCTGGATCGCTGGTTCGAGTCGTCGCCGCTGCTGGTGCTCGACCCCCGGGTCCTCGACAAGCACCTGGACCGCTACCGCAAGGGCCGGCGCACCCTGACCGACCTGTGCGCGCACTACGAGGTCTCACTGGAGGGCGCGCACGACGCGGGCGCCGACGCGCTGGCCGCGCTGGAGGTCGTACGGGCCGTCGGGCGCCGGTTCGCGGCGCGGCTGGAGCGGCTGAGCGCGGCCGAACTGCACACGCTCCAGGCGGTGTGGCACGCGGCGCAGGCCCGGGGCCTGCAGGCCTGGTTCGCCCGCAGCGGCACCGAGGAGACGGTGGATCCGGCGTGGCCGCTGCGTCCGGATCTGCCGGCGGCGGCATGAAGAAGGCCGGTCCGCCTGAGGCGGACCGGCCTTTCCCGGTGGGCGATACTGGGTTCGAACCAGTGACCTCTTCGGTGTGAACGAAGCGCTCTCCCACTGAGCTAATCGCCCGGGAACGCACTGAACAATACAGGTCCTCGCGGGTTTCCTTCAAACCGTTCCCAGGTAGCCGACCAGGCCGCGCCGCCCGGCCCGCATCATCAGCCGGTGATTCGCGCGGAAGACCGGCCGCCCCGGTACGGCGAACCGCCTGAGCAGCGGCTTGTTGACGTCGACCAGCTGCTCGTAGCGGGCCAGGCTGCCCGTGCCGTCCGCGCTGACCGTCCAGCGGGCCCAGCCGTCGAGGTCGCCGGACATGGCGATCTCCAGGACCCCGGCCGCCGGATCGCGACGCACCTCACGGGCGGTGAAGGTCAGGCCGTACGGCAGGAGGGAGCGGATCGTGACCACTCCCCTGGTCCCGTCGATCCGCCTCACCTCACGCACCTGGCGCCACCAGCGGGGATAGTCCTCGACCCGCTCCAGCACCTCGTACACGACGGCGGGATCGGCGGGCAGGGGCCACTCGCTGCGGAAGCGATAACGGGTCCAGTCCATGAGCGGATCCTGCCCGGTACGCGGATGGGTGAGGCGTATCTGAGTACGGACTGAGTACGCACACTCATGCCCTGCGACGTGACGCGGAACACACTCGGCTCATGACGCCCATCCCACCGCCCGCCGAGGAGCTTCGCCTCCTCGACGCCGAGCTGTGGCAACTGGACGCCCGCCGGGCCCAGTTGCTGTCCCGTCGCGCCTGGCTGGTAGCCGCCCTGCGGCAGCCGCAGGCCCAGCCCCATCGTGCGCAGACGCCTGTCGCCGCGCCCGCGCCCCGCCCGGAGACCTCCGCCTCCGGCGTGCAGAACCTTCTTCTCCTGCTCGGCGGTGTCCTGCTCACCATCGCCGCGATGGTGTTCACGCTGGTCAGCTGGGGGCATCTGGGGATCGCCGGGCGGGCCCTGGTGCTGGGCGCGATCACCGTGGCGGCGCTCGCCGGACCGGCGGTGCTGTTGCGGCGGGGGTTGCGCTCCACGGCCGAGTCGGTGGCGGGTCTGGGGCTCGCGCTGACGGTGCTGGACGCCTACGCCCTGCACGAAACCGCCCTCGCGGGAACCGACGGCACCGGGTACGCGGCGGCCGCATCGGCGGTCCTGGCGGGCATGTGGGCCACGTACGGTTTGCCACCGATCACCGCCGCGCTGCGGCTGCCCGTTCCAGCCGCCCTGACCGCGGCCCAGCTGCCGCTGCTGCTCTGGGCGATCGCCGCGGACGCCGGTCCCTACGGGATCACGGCCGCGCTGCTGGTGACGGCCGGGGCGAACGCCGCTGTGGCGCTGCGGACGAGCACCCGGTCCGTGCGGGTCGTCGCCGCCGTCGGGGCGTACGGCACGGGCGCCTGTGGGGTACTGGCCGCCGGTTGGCTGTCCTGGACGGCCACCGGTCCGAGCGCTGTCGCCCGTGCGGCGGCGCTCCTTCTCCTGGCGGCCGCGATCGCGCTGGGCGCCGCCTGGTGGAGCAAGAGCGAGAAGCGGACCGTCGGCCTCAGCATCGTCTCGGGTCTGCTCGTGGTCGCCGCGTTCGGCGGAGTACTGCGCCCCTCGCTGCCGCAGGCGTGGACGGTGCCGGCCCATCTGGCGTGCGGGATCGCCCTGTTGGCCGTGGTGCGGCCCGGGCGGCTGCCGGACGCGGTGCGGCACGGCCTCGCCTGGGCCTCCGGCGCCGTACAGGCACTGGCCGTGCTGTGGACGCTGCCCGTCCTCACCGTCACGCTGCTGGGCCCGGTCGGCCGGGTCGCGCACGTGTGGACCGGCGCTCCGTCCGACGCCCGGGCCTCGGCAACCGCCGGCGTGCCCTGGCCGCCGCACGCGGTGACGGTCCCGGTGGTCCTGGTGGCCGTGGCGGGCGTGCTGGGCCTGGCGGTTCGGGGCACCAGGTGGCGGCCACGGGCCCTGACCGTCGCGTCCGGGTTGCTCTGGGCCACGGTCGCGACCCTTCCGGCGGTCCTCGCACTTCCCTACGTGGTCGGCCTGGCGGTCCTCGGAGCCACGATCCCCGCGACCCTCGCCGCGGCGGGAGCCGTACGCCCCGGGCGACACCGAACCGGCAGGACCCGGCGGCGAGCGGCCCGCCCTCGACCGCGCCCGAAGGGCCGCCGCCAACGGACCCGGACGGCCCCGCGCCAACGGTCGCCCCGGTGCCGCCCGGCGCGCGATTCGCGCCAGCCCAGATCGCCGCCACGGTCCTCGCCCTGGTCGCCTCGCTCGACCTCGCCTTCCTCGCCCTGGCCACGCGGACCGCGACGTTGGTCGTGCTGGCCGCCCTGACCGCGCTGTTCACGGCCGCCTCCCGTCAGCCGCGCCTCGCCCCCATCACCACGCCGACCGCCGTGGCGTACGCCGCCGCGCTGGCCTGCGCGACCGGCGCCACCGCAGGGCTGCTCGCCGTGGCCCTCGCCCGCACCGAACCGCCCCTGCTCGCCCTGGTCCTGGCCCTGTGCGCGGTGATCACGGCGGGCACGGCCGTACGCCCGGACCGTCGCGCCCTCGGCTACGCGGCCACCGCCCTCTTCGTGCTCGCCACCTGGGTCCGCCTGACCTCCTGGGACGTCGGGACCCCCGAGGCGTACACCCTCCCGGTCACCGTCCCCGCGCTGCTCGTGGGCGCGCTGCGCCGGCACCGCGACCCGCGGACCTCGTCCTGGACCGCGTACGGCCCCGGACTCGCCGCGACCCTGCTCCCGAGCCTGGTCGCGGCCTGGGGCGACGCGTCCTGGACGCGCCCCCTGCTGCTCGGCACGGCGGCGGTGCTGGTCACCCTGCTGGGCGCCCGGCACCGCCTCGGGGCACCGCTCATGCTCGGCGGGTCGGTGCTCGCCCTGGTCGCCCTGCACGAACTCGCCCCGTACCTCGTGCAGATGACCGGGCTGCTCCCCCGCTGGGTACCCCCCGCCCTCGCCGGCCTGCTGCTGCTCGCACTCGGGGCGACGTACGAGCAGCGCATCCGGGACGTCCGGCGGGTGCGGGAGGTGCTGGGGAGGATGAGCTAGCGGGCGCTCCTAAGCCCCGCTAGGGCATCTTGTCGCCCAGCAGTGCCAGGTTCTCGATGGCCGCGAGGCCGTAGAGCGCGGTGGTGTTCGTGGACACCCACGCGGCCTCACTGCCCGGCACCAGAGTGGTAGGACCGCTCAGCTTCTCCGTCTTCCACGGGTCCGACTCCAGGTAACCGTCGGAGTCGTAGAACTTCTCCCAGGCCCGCTTGGCGAGCTTCGCGTCACCGGTCTTGACGGCGGCGTACGCGTCCAGGCGCGAGTGGCCCTGGAACAGCAGCAGGGAGCCGAAGTTGGTGCCGTAGCGGGCCGCCTGTTCCGCCTTGGTGGCGTTGAAGTAGCGGCAGTAGTCGAAGTAGGCCTCGTTGAACTTCGGCATGTCGACGAGGTCGATGAGTTCGGCGCACAGTTCGTTCAGGCCGAAGACGGCGGACAGGTGCGAGACGCTCACGACGGGTGCCGGGGCAACCGCGAACTTGCCCGTGTCCAGGTCGTACAGGCCACTGCCCTGCACGAAGCCGTTGGGCTGGGCGGCGATGCCCTCCATCGTCGACAGCACGCGCGCCTTGGCCTTCTCCCACTTGGGGCCCTTGCGCTCCCACTCGGTCAGCCAGGCCGACACCAGGCCGCTCCAGTCCGTACCGAAACCGACCGACAACGCGTGCCGGTCGGGGGTGTAGGGGTCGGTGCGGACCTTGCGCAGCGGGTCGAGGACCAGGAACGTCTCGTCGGAGTCCACGTTGGCGTGCATGAGGTCGCCGACCCGTTCGTCGGCGGTGAGGAAGTAGTAGTAGCGCCGGTAGGTGGTGTTGGCGATCCGCTGCTGCTTGGCGCTGTCCGCGAAGTGCTGCACGCCGTGCCGGGTGCCGAGCCCGGCCCACTTGCCCAGGTGGTACACGTCGACCTCCCCGGTGTGCCGGGTCATCGCCTCGGCGAACCGGAAGATGTCCGACCGCCCGGAGCGGAGGTACGCGAACCAGAGCCACAGGTCGGGCGACAGCTCAGAGTTGTCCCAGGCGTAACCGCCGATGTCGTACCGCCACTGGTGCCGCACCGTGTCGTAGGTGTGCATGATGTCGCCGTAGTCCCAGAAGCCGTACCAACGGCGTTGCTCCACCTGGTCCTTGTAGTAGGTGAAGAGGAAGTCGAGGTGGTCCTCGATCTTCGCCTTGGCCGGCGTCGAGCGGTCCGGCTCGGAGTACAGTCCCGGGCCGAAGACCTTGGCCTTGATGAGCTGCTTGGGCGGGGCGGCCAGCTGCGGCAACACCCTGACGGCCTCGACCTGTTCGGCGAGCGCCTCGGCGGTCGGCGTGGACTCGTTGGCCCAGAAGAGGAGTTCCGAGGTGCGGGCGATGCCGTAGGGCGTGCCGAACTCGGGCTCGTAGTCCTCGTAGGTGATGTTGAGGCCTTCGAGCTGCTCGGCGAACGTGTCCTGGCCCATGCCGTCGTGGTAGAAGCGCAGGTCCATGGGCTGCGCCTCGGGCGACCAGAGCCAGAGGGTGACCTCGGCCTCCTCGGTCTGGGCGTCGCGGATGTCGAGCTGCGCGGGGAACTTCTCCCAGAAGTCCCGCAGCCCGAACGAGAATCCCCCGCTCGCGCCGCCGACGTACCCGAAGCCGGAGGCCCGCTTGCCGCCACCGGCTCCGATCCAGCCGTGCCCCTTCTTGGTGCGCTTGCGCAGCGTGAAGCCGTCGGCCGAGAGCTGGGAGAGGGTGTAGTCGCCCCACTCGGGGATGTACTGCAGCCGCGTGGTGACCCGCTGGTCCCAGGTGGCGGGGTCGGGCAGCTTCTTGCCCGCGTACTGGGCCTCCTGCACGGCGATGCCGGGGTCGCGGCGCAGTCCGGTGATGCCCTTGACGGCCTCGCGCAGCAGACCGGTGCCGTCGCCGCCGATGCGGATGTGGCGGTCGTAGGACTGGTCGCGCATCGGCACGGTGAAGCGGACGCCGAGACCGCGGATGAAGTCACCGCTCGCCTTGCCCGGCTCCTGCGTGCCGTCGAAGGTGATGGTGTGCACCATGCGGAAGGAGTCGGCGCCCGCGTAGAAGTACAGGCGGATCGAGAACGGCAGCCAACTCCGGCTGCCCTTGCGGTGCTTGCCGTCGATACGGACCACCGCGCGAACCGGGCCGTCCTGCTCGACGGTGACCGAGGCGATGGCTCCCTCGAAGCGCTCGGTCCTCACCGAGCCCTGGTCCTCGTCCTCGATCTCGGGCTGCCGGATCAGGACGAGCCGGCCGTTCTTGGCGATCTCCGTCGAGCCACGGGTGACCGACTTGATCAGCGTGGCGCCGGACTTGGCGATCCTCGCGGTGATGACCCCGGTGGAGACCGCGATCGTGCCGCCGCTCTTGTCGACGGTGACCTTCTTGCTCGGGGCGGACGGGGTACCGGCGCCGAGGGTGAGCTTGCCGGTGCCCGAACTGACCGCGTGCGCGGTCCACTTGAGGGAGCCGTCCGGCCAGTAGGCGGTCGGCCAGGACTGCACGGGAACGGACTTGCCGTCCGCGTCGGTCACCGCGAACTTCTGGCCCTGCCGGTACACGCCCTTCGGCCAGGGGACGCCGACGGTGGAGCCGGGCGCGGCGCCCAGGCCGCCGTCCTCCAGCCAGTCGAGGGTCACGGGGGCGTCATCGGCGTCCGCGGCTCTCGGCGCGGCCTGTGCGTCCTTCGCTCCTAGGGCCCAGCTGAACTGCGCGGCGGCGCCGGCGACGGCCGCCGCCTTGAGGAGTGACCTGCGGGGGATGGGAGACATGCGATGCAGCCTTTCCTTTCCGTGCGGGTGCGAAGAGATAGTCAGGGGCATGACAGAGAGAGGTACGGCGCCCGGGGCGCCGACCTGGTGAAAGGGCACCGCCCGTCAGCGGCGCCGGTAGCGCTCCTCCACGGCGACGGCGGCCGCCGCCACGGCTCCCAGGACGGGGACCGCCAGCGGGGCGACGAACCAGGCCGAACACACCACGACCGCCAGTCCGGCGACGAGCAGGAAGGATCCGGCGGGGTCGAGTACGGTACGGCGGCCCGCCCCCGCCAGCAGAACCCGCCACGCGGCACCCGGCGTCCACACCGCCGCCGCGCGCAGCCCGGCCACGGCGAGCCCGATCAGCGCGAGGACCCCGATGGCCCCGACGAGCGGCCCGCCCGGAATCCCGGCCCGCGCGGCCTGGACGTCCACCCAGACCGCGGCGGCCGCCGCCCATCCGGCCAGCCCGGCAGCCCAGCCGCCGCGCACCGCGGCCCGGAAGTCGGCGACGAACTCCCGCCACCCACCGACCTCATGGGCCGTACGGCGGCGCAGGTGTCGCGCCCCGGCGGCGAAGGCGGCCGGGTAGGTGACCACCCCCAGGCAGGCCACCGCGATCCACACCCCGGTGAGCAGACACTCGGCGAACACGGCGAACCGTTCGGCGAGCACGGACTCCCCGCGCGGGGCCTTCGCCTTGACGTGTGCCTCGGCCATACCGGCTCAGCCCTTCAGCCCGGAGGTCGCCATGCCGTCGATCAGATAGCGCTGGAAGGCGAGGAAGAACGCCAGCACCGGCAGCAGCGCGACCAGCGACATGGCGATCATGCCGCCGTAGTTGGCCAGACCTTCCTGGTCCACGAACATCTTCAGGCCGAGGGAGACCGTGTACTTGTCGGGCTCGTTGAGGTAGATCAGCGGCCCCATGAAGTCGTTCCACGAGTTGATGAAGGTGAAGATCGCGCTGGTGATCAGGGCCGGCCTGCACAGCGGAAGCACGATGGACCAGTAGACGCGCAGGTGTCCGCAGCCGTCGAGGCGGGCCGCCTCGTCGAGCTCCTTGGGCAGGTTGCGCATGAACTGCACCATCAAGAAGACGAAGAACGCCTCCGTGGCGAGGTACTTCCCGAGCAGGAGCGGGGTGTACGTGTTGATCAGGCCCATGTTGCGGAAGAGCACGTACTGCGGGATCAACAACACGTGATACGGCAGCAGGAGCGTGCCGATCATCAGCGTGAACAGCAGATTCCGGCCCGCGAACTTGATCTTCGCGAAGGCGTACGCCGTCAGCGAGCAGGACACCAGAATCCCGATCACCGAACCGACCGCGAGGAAGAGCGAGTTGAGGAAGAACGTGGAGATCGAGATGTCCGCGATGCCGTCGGCGAGACTCGTGTAATTGGAGGTGATCGGGTCGCCCGGGAAGAGATCCAGGCTGCCGACGATGTCCTCGCTCTTCTTGAAGGAGCCGCCGATGACCCAGAGCACCGGATAGAGAATCACGGCGAGGATCGCGAGAGATCCGATGTGCCAGGCGAGGGAACCGGGCAGCCCGCGCCGCAGGGAGCCGCCGGCTTTCGCGGGCGGGCTCGGCGCGATGTCGGTGGCTTGTGCGCTCATCGGGCGCCCTCCTCGTAGTGCACCCAGCGCTTCTGGGACCAGAACAGCACCGCCGTCACCAGGGCGACCGCGACGAGCAGCATCCAGGCCATGGCGGAGGCCAGGCCCATCCGGCTGTTCTCGAAGCCTTGGACGTACAGGTAGCAGGTGTAGACCATCGAACCGTCCGCGGGACCACAGGCGTTGCTTCCGGCGCCGCCGCCGACGATGTACGCCGAGCTGAAGATCTGGAAGGAGTGGATCGTCTCCAGCAGGACGTTGAAGAAGAGAACCGGGGAGATCATCGGCAGCGTGATGTTCCAGAACCGGCGCAGCTTGCCCGCCCCGTCGACCTCGGCCGCCTCGTACAGTTCGCGCGGGACCTGCTTGAGACCGGCCAGGAAGATGATCATGGGGGCACCGAACTGCCAGACGGTGAGCGCCACCAGGCTGTAGATGATCATCTCCGGGTCGCCGGTCCAGCCGCCGACGTCGATCCCGAAGAGCTTCTGCGTTCGGTCGACGGCGGCGTCGTCCGAGAAGATCGCCTTCCAGACGATGGCCACGGAGACGCTCGCCCCGATCAGCGACGGGGCGTAGAAGGCTGCCCGGTAGAAGGCCTGGCCGCGACGCTTCTGGGCGAGCAGCAGCGCCACTCCGAGAGCCAGGAGCAGCTTGAGCGGCGTACCGACGACGACGTACCACATCGTCACCTTCACCGAGTGACGCCAGCGCGGGTCGCCGAACATCTCGGAGAAGTTGCCGAGCCCGATCCACTTGGGTGTGTCGAACAGGTTGTAGTCGGTGAAGGCGAAGTAGAGCGAGGCGGCCATCGGGCCCGCTGTCAGCAGCAGGAATCCGGCGATCCAGGGGGACATGAAGAGATAGCCGGCCAGGGTCTCCCGGCGGCCCCGCCGCTTGAGGGCGGCGGGGCGCGAGGAGTTCACCGGACCGTGCCGCGGCTCGGAGTCCTTGGACAGGCCCTCCATCGCAGGGGCGTGTGTCACGGTGGTTCCCATCAGACGACGAGCGCCGTCTTCGACTCGGTGAAGAACTGCTTGACGGCGTCGGCGACCGAACGCGTACCCAGGGCGAGCTCCTCGGCAATGCGCAGGAAGGCGGCCTCGCAGATGTCGGCGCCGTTCGGGTGCGGGGTGATCGGCTCCAGGACACCGGCGGAGACGAGGGACTCCTCGTAGGCGGCGATCGCCTTGTTGACCTCGTCGGTCGGCTTGAAGGCGTCGTACTGGGCCTGCGTCGCGGGCACTCCGCGGTCATAGCCCATGATCTTGGCGACCTCGGGGTCGTGCACCATGAAGTTGATGAACTGGGCGACTTCCTTGGGGTGTTGCGTCCTCTTGGAGCCGCTGAGCATCAGGGAGCCGAGGTACTGGCCGGTCTTCTTGCCGTCCGTGGTCGGAATGGGCGCCAGACCATACTCGCTCTTGCCTTCGGAGGTGTAGCGCACAGTGAAGTTGTCCCAGGTGAATTCACTGGCGGCGAGTTCCGCGGAGACCGCCGACTTGGGCTTGACCTGGGCGACCTTCTTGGCGTTGGCGAAGACGCCCTCCTGGATGCCCTTCTTGGCCTTCGTCCACCAGTCCGTCAGATCCGCCTCGGTGAAGCCGAGCCCGTCCTTGGTGAAGAACGCCTTGCCGTTCTGGCGCAGGTAGAGGTCGTAGAGGTACATGACGCCGTACATGCCGCTGTCGCCGGCGCGTCCTGCCTTGTCGTGGATCTTCTTCATCGCCGCGTCGAAGTCGTCCCAGGTCCAGCCCTGCTTCGGCGTCACGCCGGCTCTGGTGTAGACGGGCTTGTCGATGACCAGGGCCATCGAGTTGGAGCCGACCGGAACACCGAGGAGCTTGCCGTCGATCTCGCCGAACTTCTCCAGCCCGGCCCGGAAGCCGTCCATGGAGAGATGGCCCGCCTTGACCTGCGCGCTGAGATCGAGCAGCACGTTCTTCGCGTCGTATTTCCGCAGGAATCCGATGGCATTCTGGAAGACGTCCGGCGGATTGCCACCGGAGGCCTGGGTGTTGAACTTCTTCCAGAAGTCGAGATAGGGCTGGAAGTCCGTTTTCACCTTGATCTTCGGGTACTTCTTCTCGAACAGCGCGATCGTCTTGTTGATGCGCTGGGCGCGGTCGTCGGCACCCCACCACGCGTAACGGATCGTCACCGTGCCGTCCGCGGACGTCCCGCTGTCTCCGCCGCACCCCGTGGTCGCGGCCAGGCCCAGCGTGGCCGCCGTAGCCCCCGCGGCCTTGAGGATCGTTCGCCTCTCAACACTCCTGCTGGTTCCCACAGTCGGGCCCTCCCCGCAGCGTCGTTGCCGCCTGCATGAATCGTTTCAAGTAAGCGCTTGCTGGCACAAGCTACGGAGGGGCTCGGGGTGCGTCAATGATTCGGACAGGAATTTCTCACGGACCGCCGCTGCGGTTTGACGACCCGCGGACCCCGCGGTCGGACAGGAGGGCGGTGATGCCGCAGGTGAGGCCCGCGCGATCGACGGGCCGAACGTGAACTGCCCGTCGTGGTTTGGATGTTGATGGGCCGGAACTCGCCCTCGGTCGCGGGACTCGCCGGGGGCACGGAGCCCGACCGGGACGCCGGAACGGGACGCGAACCGGGCAGTCGGGCCACCCCGGGAACGGAACGCGAACGGGTAGCTGGACAGCCCCGCGACGCGGAATGCGGGCGGGCAGGCGGTGGGCCGACCGGACCCGCCCTCAGACGCAGAACTCGCCCAAGCCCGACGAGCGCAGACGACGACGGCCCGTCTGCTCTCTCGCAGACGGGCCGTCGTACCCGGGTGGGCGATACTGGGTTCGAACCAGTGACCTCTTCGGTGTGAACGAAGCGCTCTCCCACTGAGCTAATCGCCCGGGCGCAGGGAGAACATTACCCCATGTCAGGGGGTGCGGGTGACTCGCACGAGCCGGCCCGCGCACCCCCTCCAGGATCACTGATCCTTGATCTTCCAGGGCATCTCGAAGCCGAACTTCCACAGGTACACGCCCACCAGGGCGCCGATGATCACCAGACCGATCGAGGTCAGGACGATGTTGCGCCGGCGCACCGCGGGATCCAGCGCCCGCTGGGCCGCCTCGGTGACCTTGCGCTTGGTCCAGCGAAGCACCAGCTGGGCCCAGACGAACTCGGTCGCCCAGATCGCCATGCCGCCGAAGATCACCACCCAGCCCGGCCCGGGCAACGGCAGCATGATGATGCCCACGACCACGACCGCGAGCCCGATGATGAAGATCCCCACCTGCCAGCTCAGGTGCAGCATGCGGCGCGCCTTGACGAATTCGGGCGCCTTGGAGCCGAGCCCCTGCTCACCCGTCGCCCCGTCCGCCTTCGTCCCGTCCGCCGCCACGGCAACCTCGCCAGGCTCGTCACTCCCCGTATTCATACAGCCAAACCCTACCGGACAGAAACCCGTCACCGGAATGGGCGTACGGTGCGAACAGCCGCTCGGCCGGAAGAGTTACGTAAAGGCACGCAAAACGCTCAGAGGGGTTTACAACGGCACCGTAGGTGGCATGTCGATTTCGCCGACGTGCGAATCCCCGAGCGCACACTGAGCGAAAGGCCTTGGCGCTTATGAACACCACGGTCAGCTGCGAGCTGCACCTGCGCCTCGTTGTGTCGAGCGAGTCCTCCCTGCCTGTCCCCGCAGGCCTGCGGTACGACACGGCCGACCCCTACGCCGTGCACGCCACCTTCCACACCGGAGCCGAGGAAACCGTCGAGTGGGTGTTCGCCCGCGATCTTCTCGCGGAGGGCCTCCACCGGCCCACCGGAACCGGCGACGTCCGCGTCTGGCCGTCGCGCAGCCATGGCCAGGGCGTCGTCTGCATCGCCCTGAGCTCTCCGGAGGGCGAAGCCCTGCTGGAGGCCCCGGCGAGGGCCCTGGAGTCCTTCCTGAAGCGCACAGACGCCGCCGTGCCGCCCGGCACGGAACACCGGCACTTCGATCTCGATCAGGAACTCTCGCACATTCTTGCGGAAAGCTAGCGGCCAGGCCCCACAGAGCCGCCCGGCGCCGTCCAACTCGGGGAGACGGCTCGGGCGAGAACAACCGCACAGGGCACGTACCGGCGCCGTCACCGCGGAACCCCGCGGGGTGGCGCCGATGCGCGTGCGTCCCGGTGCCGGGGCGCGTGGGCCCCGCCACCGGGAGCTCTGGACCTCAGAGACCAGTGGCGCTCCGTCGACGCGGACAATCGTGAAGGGGAAGATAGTCACTCTCCGTGTGAGCCGTTACCATCGGCCAGCATCGGCGGGCGTGCGCCCGCCCTCCAGGCCAGGGAGCGAAACGTGCTGATCACCCACGACACCCGGTGTGCCCTCGACACCGTGGTGGATCTGGTCAACACCGCGCCGGAGGAGGACACGACACCGGACGGCCTGCGGGATGTCGCGGCCCTGGTGGATTTCGTGGAGAGCCACGAGATCAGCGATGTCGGGGTCCTCTCCGAGTTCGATCTCTCAGCGGTACGCAGGATCCGCGGCCGGTTCGCATCGGTCTTCGCCGCTCCTGACGCTCGGGCCGCCGCCAACCTGATCAACGAGCTGGTCGCCGGGGCGGGCACCACCCCGCGCCTCACGGACCACGACGGCTACGACTGGCATGTGCACTACTTCGCGCCCGGCGCCTCCGTCGCCGACCACCTGGCGGCGGACTGCGGGATGGCGCTGGCGTTCTTCGTGGTGGCCGGTGAGCAGGAACGACTGCGTCGCTGCGAGGCACCCGACTGCCGACGCGCCTTCGTGGACCTCTCCAGGAACCGCTCGCGGCGCTACTGCGACAGCCGGACCTGCGGAAACCGGCTGCACGTGGCGGCATACCGGGCGCGCCGCAAGGAAGCGGCGGGCTGACCCCCCAGCGGCGCGACGACACCAGGCGGCAGGACGACAGGAACCGGCACGAGACGATACGACACGACGGTGTCGACGCGGTTCCCGACGGGTGACGCCGGGAACCGCGGGTACGGCTCAGAGCAGCAGCAGGTCGTGCAGCGCAGCCATGAGCAGCAGACACCCGATCACCGCAAGGAAGATCATCAGCGGTGGCTGGGAAAGGGCGAAGAGGCATCCGCGCGGCTCGTCCTGCGGCGGCGCGGCATCGCTCTGTGTCGTGTCCAGCATCTCGCGGTGACTATGACGCAGTCGGCGGGCACCGCGCGATCAACACGCTCGTAATGAGCGGGTGTTCGCCGTATTCCGTGCTGACCGGTTCGGGTCGTGATCACTTCCGGACGCGCGCGACCTCTCTGTGACGTTTCAGCTCACTGACGTCCAGCGCGCATGCGGACGTCATATGCCGCCGGACGCGCGGTTCATATGCCGTGCTTCTTCAGGATGGCCTCGATGTCGCTGAAGTCCTCCGACGCGGACTGACCGCGCGGCCGGTTCGCCGGCTGGGGCGCCGGGCGGGTGGCCTGGCCCAGGGAGGGCGCCGAGTCCGTCGGGGCCACCGGCTCGCGCCCGGCCGCCTCCTTGGCCGCCGCCCTGCGCTCCTTGCGGGTGCCGCCTCGGCGGCGCTCCACCGCGCGCGTGGTCGCGAACAGCAGCCAGGCGACGCCGAGCACCCCGAAGCCCGCCCAGGCCGTCGGACTGAAGGCGGTGTCCGCCAGCCACTCGACGACACCGGTCATCACCAGGCCGATGGGAACGAGGGAGTACGCGGCGATGCGGGTGGCCGTGAGAAAACGCTTGCGGTACGCCGTGACCGCCGCGATGCCCAGGCCGGCCGCGGAGACGGCGGAACAGACGGTCTCGGCAATCATCCGGTCCTCCAAGCAGGCTTCGGTCGGGCAGGGCCCGCTTTCGTCCCTTCCATCGTGCACCCGCCGCACCCCACCCGGCCATGCTCCGGCCGGACATCAGGGACATCTCCGGGATCGGCTCCTCCGCAGGTGCCGGTCCCAGTCGTCCGCTCGAGGACGGCCGCCGAGCCTGTACGACCGCAGGGGCGGCCGACACCGGCCGGAGCCGTACGACCGCAGGTGGCAGCCGAAGCCGTGTCACCGCAGTC
Source organism: Streptomyces sp. NPDC006332 (assembly GCF_040612855.1). NCBI lineage: Bacteria > Bacillati > Actinomycetota > Actinomycetes > Kitasatosporales > Streptomycetaceae > Streptomyces > Streptomyces sp. NPDC006332. Next base: position 4,165 of record NZ_JBEXRA010000067.1, on the reverse strand, counting down.
GGCGGCCCGCCCCGTACCACCGCGGATGACAGCCGAGGTCCGATTCGGTCGCCGGAGGTCGGGCTGGGAGACTGTGGCCATGAGCGACTCGTCCCCCGCAGGCACCGCAGACCCCGCAGGCCCCTCAGGCACCGCCGCCCCCGTTCTCGACGTCTGGTGCGACCTCCAGTGCCCGGACTGCCGCAGCGCCCTGGAAGACCTCCGGGCCCTGCGCGCCCGCTACGGCGACCGGCTGGAACTGCGGCTGCGGCACTTCCCGCTGGAGAAGCACAAGCACGCCTTCGCCGCCGCCCAGGCCGCCGAGGAGGCCGCCGAGCAGGGGCAGGGCTGGCCGTATGTCGAAGCGCTGCTCGGCCGGGTGGAGGAACTGGACCGCCAGGGTGAACCCTTCCTGGTCGAGATCGCCCGCGAACTCGGCCTGGACGCGGAGGAGTTCGACACCGCGCTGATCGACGGCCGGCACATCCTGATCGTGGACGCCGACCAGGCGGAGGGCAAGGCGATCGGCGTCACCGGCACCCCCACCTACGTCATCGGCGGCGAGCGCCTCGACGGCGGCAAGAGCCAGGAAGGGCTGCGGGAGCGCGTCGAGGAGATCGCGGACCGGCTGCTGGCCGAGGGCGCGTGAGTCTCAGAGCAGGTCCTTGCTCAGGTGGTAGGTGAGCGTCTCGTAGCCGAGTGACTCGTAGAGCCGCTCAGCCGGGACGTTGCCCGCGAAGACGTTCAGACGGATGCCGGTCCATCCGGCAGCGAGGGACTGTGCCTCGGCCAGCAGCATCAGCGTCCGGCCGTGGCCTTGGCCCCGGTGCCGCACGTCGGTCTCGACGTCGTAGACGAAGGCCCGGTCCTCACGGGCGCCCACCCACACCGTGCCGACCCGGGCCCCCTCGTGCTCCAGGACACTCAAGATCATGCCGTCGGTGACCGCGCCGTCGGGCAGGAGTGTGGCGTAGTCCTTCTCGGCCTTGGCCCACGCCTGGGCTTCGGGGACTCCGGTGGAGATCCAGCTCTCGGCGTACGCGGCCTTCTGGTGCTCCTGCCAGTCGTCGAACTCCGCCGGGGTCAGGGCCCGGCCCCGGCTTCCGTCGGGCAGCTGCGGCGGGGTGGAGTCGAGTGTCTTGCCCATCTGCCGGTTGCGTACGACGTATCCGAGCGCGGTCGCCGCCCTCAGCGCCGCCTCGGCCTCGGCGGGCACCGACGCCTCGACCCGCTTGCAGCCCCAGCCGCGCGCCACCTCCTCCGCCGCGAGCGCCGCCACCGTCCCCCGTCCGCGCCGACGGTCCGGCTCATCGATGTGCAGGTCCAGGATCCGGGCCACCCCGGCTCCGAAGGAGGGAGAGGTGGAGAGGTGTATCCCGCCGACGGGACGGCTGTTCACGCACACCTGGAAGCGGCGTGAACGCGTCCCGTCGGCCGCGTGCTGAAGCGGCTCGATCGGCCGCAGAGTCGTGGTCATCAGGGGAGTTGTACCCGCCACGAACACCCAAGTCAGCTTATTTTCCCAGGCTCTTGCCCGAGCCCGAGCCCAAGCCTTTATGGATCCTGGTCGTGCCCGGACCGCTCGTCGAAGATCCGCATGGCCTTGGCGGTCACCGGGCCCGGCGCGCCCGGCAGTTCGCGCCGGTCCACCCGGTGCACGGCCTGGACGTCCCTCAGCGTCGAGGTCACGAAGACCTCGTCCGCCCATTCCAGGACGTCCAGCGGCAGAACCGTCTCCTTGGCTCCGGTCCAGTCGACCGTCAGGGCTCGGGTGATGCCCGCGAGACAGCCGGAGGCGAGCGGCGGGGTGTGGATCTCACCGTCGAGGACGACGAAGACGTTCGACCCGGTGCCCTCGCAGAGCTGTCCGACGGTGTTGCCGAAGAGCGCCTCGGAGGCACCGTCCTCGCGGGCCCTGGCCAGGGCGACGACGTTCTCGGCGTACGACGTCGTCTTGAGTCCGGCGAGCGCGCCGCGTTCGTTGCGGGTCCAGGGGACGGTGATCACGGCCGTCGAGTCGGGGCGGCGGACGGACTCCCCGAGCGCGACCAGGAGAGTCGGGCCGTGCTCGCCGCGATCGGAGCCGAGAGGGCCGCGGCCGCCGGTGTAGGTGATGCGCAGCCGACCGAGCGGTACCGGGGAGGCCTCCAGGACGGCGGCGCAGGCGCGGCGGACCTCGTCGAGGTCGGGATCGGGCAGGCCGAGGCCACGTGCGGAACGGGTCAGTCGGTCGAGATGGCGGGTGAGCGCGAACGGCTTCCCGTCGAGCGCCTTCACGGTCTCGAAGATGCCGTCACCCACGGTCAGTCCGTGGTCGAGGGCGGAGACACGGGCGGACTCGATGTCCTGCAGCCCGCCGTCGAGCCAGATCTTCACGTCGGTCCCTCTCCACTTGCCTCGTACTCTCCCGACGCTACCGCGAGGAGCCGGGAGGCCTTGAGTTCGGTCTCCTGCCATTCGGTCTCGGGGTCGGAACCCCAGGTGATGCCGGCGCCGGTGCCGAAGCGCAGTACGCCGTCCGCGCGGTCGATCCAGAAGGTACGGATGCCGACGGCCAGCTCACCGGTACCCCGATCGGCGTCCACCCAGCCGATCCCGCCGCAGTAGGGGCCGCGCGTCGTGGTCTCCAGTGTCTCAATGATCCGCAACGCGCTCGACTTGGGCGCCCCGGTGACCGAGCCGGGCGGGAAGGACGCCGCCAGCAGTTCGGGCCAGCCGAGGTCGGCGCTCAGCTCGCCGCGCACCGTCGACACCAGGTGCACCAGCCCGGGATGCTTCTCCACCACACACAGGCCGGGCACGCTCACACTGCCGGTGGCGCAGACCCGGCCCAGGTCGTTGCGGACCAGGTCCACGATCATCACGTTCTCGGCGTAGTCCTTGTCCAGCAGGTCCGCCTCGGTACGCCCGGTGCCCTTGATCGGCCCGGAGAGCACCCTTCGGCCGTCGCGGCGCAGGAAGAGCTCCGGGGAAGCGGTGGCGATCTCCACCCCGTGACCGGGCAGCCGAATCGTTCCCGCGTACGGTGCCGGGTTGTCGCGCGCCAGCAGTGCGGTGAGGGCGTCCAGGTCGGCGGCCGGGGCGACGGGTGCGGACAGGACGCGGCAGAGGTTGGCCTGGTAGACCTCGCCGGCGGCGATGTGCTCCCTGATACGGCGGACGCCCGCGGTGTAGGCGGTGCGGTCGAGGGAGGAGATCCAGGCGTCGGTCGCGGGGCCGCACCAGGCGCCGGGCGTGGGTGCCGGGACCGGTTCGTGTCGTACGTCGCGGAAGCGCGCGCAGGTCAGACGGCCTTCGAAGTCGGCCGCCACCGCCCAGAATCCAGTGGAGTCCAGGGCCGCGGGATCGCTGGTGACATCCAGGAGCCCGGTGGCGACACGGACGCCGAAACGGGCGAGAGGAGCGAGGTCGGGCACGTCGTCGAGTCTATGGCGGGTGTCTCACAGGTTGCCCGGTCATGTCCCGCGGGTGCCCTGACCACGTGTTCCCGTAGGCGCAGGCCAGCACGCTGCACAAACGCGTTTTTGTGCTGGCCCCGGAATCCGCTAGAGTTCAACTCGTCACCGCGACGCGCAAGCCGAGCGGAAACGACAAGCGGACGTAGCTCAGTTGGTAGAGCGCAACCTTGCCAAGGTTGAGGTCGCCAGTTCGAACCTGGTCGTCCGCTCGCAGGAAGTGAGGGATCTTCCCGACCCCCACACTCCTGGTGGAGTGGCCGAGAGGCGAGGCAACGGCCTGCAAAGCCGTCTACACGGGTTCAAATCCCGTCTCCACCTCCAAGGACGATTAGCTCAGCGGGAGAGCGCTTCCCTGACACGGAAGAGGTCACTGGTTCAATCCCAGTATCGTCCACTGGATCCCCGGATCCCCGCGCGATTAGCTCAGCGGGAGAGCGCTTCCCTGACACGGAAGAGGTCACTGGTTCAATCCCAGTATCGCGCACGCAACGCCCATGATCCACACTCCTCTCCGCGAGGAAGACGTTCATGGTCCCGAGGACGATTAGCTCAGCGGGAGAGCGCTTCCCTGACACGGAAGAGGTCACTGGTTCAATCCCAGTATCGTCCACACACGAAGAAGCCCCCGGCCTCAGGCGGGTTCTACTGATCCCCGCAACACCCTGGAGTTCAGGGAGTTGCGGGGATCGTGGATTTTGAGGTGCTGAAGGCCAGGTTCTTCGAGGCAC
>NZ_JBEXRA010000066.1:0-45662 GCF_040612855.1 Streptomyces sp. NPDC006332 | reverse complement strand
CGAGAGTGGGGGAGGAGCTACTAGGGGCTTTCGGCAACGCGGCGAGCGTGCGTGCCAGACGCCGCGAGCCGGGCTGCACTTTTGTTCGGAGCTCTTAGCGGGCGAGCAGACACGCCGCGGTGCACACCGCGCCGGTGCAGGCGAGGAGGGCTGAAGCGCAGGCCGCGTGACGTCTGAGCAGAGCGCGCCGAAGCTCGACGTAGCGGCACTCGTATTCCTGCCGGAGCTCGGCGGCGCGCTCGGTCGTGCTCAGCAACATCTGGCGGGTGAGCTCGATGCGCTGGTGGACGAAATGGCGTGTGACGTCCTCGGCCTGGGCGGTGGACAGCCACGGCAGCCGGGCGCAGAGACGCTCGGCTTCCCGGCGCGCCTGGTCGTGGTGGGTGCGTGCGAGGAGATAGCCCTCGACCGTGTCGGCCAGCAGGTTGCCGCGCCCGGCGTCCGGTGCCTCGTGTCTGCCGCGCTTCACCGGGGTTCCCCCTTGTGGCTGTCGGCGTCCACCGCGTCGCGCCTGCCGAGATTCTCCCGCTGTTCGAGCTCCGCCAGGTCCGGGTGGTGCAGGTCGAAGGCAGGGGATTCGGAGCGGATGCGCGGCAGGGTGACGAAGTTGTGGCGGGGCGGCGGGCAGGAGGTGGCCCACTCCAGGGAGCGGCCGTAGCCCCACGGGTCGTCGACCTCGACCCGCTCGCCGTACTTGGCGGTCTTCCACACGTTGTAGAGGAACGGGAAGGTGGACAGTCCGAGGAGGAAGGCGCCGATGGAGGAGACGGTGTTGAGGGCGGTGAAGCCGTCGGCGGCCAGGTAGTCGGCGTACCGGCGGGGCATGCCTTGCGCGCCGAGCCAGTGCTGGACCAGGAAGGTGGTGTGGAAGCCCACGAAGAGGGTCCAGAAGTGGATCTTCTCCAGTCGGTGGTCGAGCATGGTCCCGGTCATCTTCGGCCACCAGAAGCTGAAGCCGCCGAACATGGCGAAAACGATCGTGCCGAACAGAACGTAGTGGAAGTGGGCGACCACGAAGTAACTGTCGGTGACGTGGAAGTCCAGCGGCGGGGAGGCGAGCAGAACCCCGGTCAGCCCGCCGAAGAGGAATGTGACCAGGAAGCCGGCCGCCCACAGCATCGGCGGCTCGAAGGAGATCGAGCCCTTCCACATCGTGCCGATCCAGTTGAAGAACTTCACGCCCGTGGGGACGGCGATCAGGAAGCTCATGAAGGAGAAGAACGGCAGCAGCACCGCCTGCGTGGCGAACATGTGGTGTGCCCACACCGTCGCGGACAGGCCGGTGATGGCGATGGTGGCGCCGACGAGACCCATGTAGCCGAAGATCGGTTTCCGGGAGAAGACGGGGAGGATCTCGGTGATCACGCCGAAGAAGGGCAGGGCGAGGATGTAGACCTCGGGGTGGCCGAAGAACCAGAACAGGTGCTGCCACAGGATCGCCCCGCCGTTCTCCGGGTCGAAGATCTGCGCCCCGAACTTCCGGTCCGCCTCCAGCGCGAGCAGGGCGCCCGCCAGAACCGGGAAGGCGAGCAGGACGAGCACCGAGGTGAGCAGCACGTTCCAGGTGAAGATCGGCATCCTGAACATGGTCATGCCGGGCGCGCGCATGCAGATGATGGTGGTGATGAAGTTGACCCCGCCGAGAATGGTGCCGAAGCCGGCCAGCGCCAACCCCATGATCCACAGGTCGCCGCCGACAAAGGCGGTGTGCTCACCACCGCTCAGGGGTGTGTAGGCGGTCCAGCCGAAGTCGGCGGCGCCCTGCGGGGTGAGGAAGCTGGAGAGGACGATCAGACCGCCGAAGGCGAACAGCCAGTACGAGAACATGTTCAGCCGCGGAAAGGCGACGTCCGGGGAGCCGATCTGCAGCGGCATGATCGCGTTGGCGAACCCGGCGAACGTCGGCGTCGCGAACAGCAGCAGCATGATGGTGCCGTGCATCGTGAACGCCTGGTTGTACTGCTCGCTGGAGAGGATCTGAAGTCCCGGCCGGGCCAGTTCGGCCCTGATGGCCATCGCCAGCGCTCCACCGATCAGGAAGAACCCGAACGACGTGATCAGGTAGAGGTGGCCGATCTTCTTGTGATCGGTCGTGGTCAGCCAGGCGACGATCACCTGACCCCGGCTGCGGCGCTCGGCCGCCGGAACCGGAGAAACCGGTTCGGTATGGGTCGCCATCAGTCTCCTCAACGGGCGGCAGCGCATGACGGTGAAGAGGGCGGCTGCACACATGGCCGCCTTCTCCGCCGGTCATGGTGTCGGGCGGTGCGTGACCGGCCCGCCGGAAACTAGTCCTGCCGCTGCGCAGGCGCGATCGGAAACCGATGTTCTTAGGCTCAGTGGACGCATGGTCCATCCGGTCGAGTGGTGTCCGCTGGATGCATGGCCGGCGCCCAGCGTGGACCAGCCGGCCGGCGGACATTGGCTTCGGCCATGCCGACCGGCCACCAGCGGGGCGGTTTCCAGCGTCGCCGACCGGCGGCCGGGGCGTCAGCGGGCGGCTCTGCGCCCGGAGTCAGGGACCGGACCAGCCGCTCTCCCACTGATCCGTCTTCTCCTTGGCCTCATCCTCCCCGGTGTCCGCGTGCCCGGCGTCCTCGCCCTCTGCCTGAGAGGGGGTCGTCCGCTGCACGTCGCGACGCTCGGTCTCCTCCGCCCCGTTGTCCGGTGTGGCCTCCTGCTGCCGTTCACCCTCCGCCCGGGACGGGGTCTGCTCACTCATGGTCGGCCTTCCTTTCGGTGTTCCGGTTCCGCGGTTGGTCGTGCGTCGCGGGCTCCGGAACTCTTCTCCTGCTCATCGGGCCTCCCTTCGTAGGGCCGACCGAGTACCCCCCGCCTGGTGCCCTCACTCCGGGCCGAGATCGACCGCCCCGCAGCAGCTGATCGCTCCGCGGCCCGCGCCTGGAGGTCGGCGGGCACCCGCGGGCAGAAGGTTGGCCGTGCACCTCGCGGGTACTCCGACGATCTTCCGAAGTAAGTGAAGTGAGTACTGAAGTGAGTGAAGTAAGCAGTGGAGAGTGGGAAGATGCCGGAGCCGGACAAGAACGTGAATGAGAAGAACATCTTTGTCATCGGCCTCGACGAGGCCAATGTGCCCACGCTCCGTGCGGCGCCGGCTGCGAAGTCAGTGCTCTTTCACCCCTTGATGTCGCCCGAGGAACTGCAGGGCGGCGAGGTGTCGGTGCCGGAGCTCCTCGACAAGGCCCAGCGGACTCTGGATGCCTTCGACGGAACCATCGACGCGATCGTCGGCTACTGGGACTTCCCGGTCAGCACCCTCGTGCCCATCCTCAGCGAGCGCTACAAGACCCGCAGCACGAGCCTGGAGGCGGTGGTCAAGTGCGAGCACAAGTACTGGAGTCGGCTCGAACAGCAGAAGGCCACTGACCGGATCCCGCGGTTCGGCAAGGTCGATCTGGAAGCGGCCGACCCACGCCCTCCCGAGGGCGTGCGGTTCCCCATGTGGGTCAAACCGGCGCTCTCCTACTCATCCGAACTGGCCTTCGGCGTCAAGGACTTGGACGAGTTCCGGGCCGCGGTCGCCGAGATCCGCGAGGGCATCGCCCGGGTCGGCCGACCCTTCGAGTACATCCTCGACCGCATCGAGCTGCCGCCCGAGATGGACGGCGTCGGAGGTCAGGTCTGCCTCGCGGAAGAAGCGATGTCAGGCATCCAGGTGGCCGTCGAAGGCTACGTCCATCAGGGCGAAGTGACCGTCTACGGCGTGCTGGACTCCATCAACTATCCCGACACGTCGTCCTTCCTGCGCCACCAGTACCCCTCGACGCTGCCGCCGCCGGTGATCGGGCAGCTCCACGACGTCACCGAGCGGGTGATGCGCCAGATCGGTTTCGACTCGGCCACCTTCAGCGTGGAGTACTTCTACGACCCGCAGACCCAGGAGATCAACCTCCTGGAGATCAACCCGCGGCACTCCCAGTCCCACGCCGAACTGTTCCAGTACGTCGACGGCGTACCCAACCACCACTGCATGGTCAGTCTCGCCCTCGGTGACGACCCGCGCATGCCGCACCGCGAGGGCCCCTACGCGATGTCCGCGAAGTGGTACTACCGCTGGTTCACGGACGGCGTGGTGGGTCATGTGCCGTCGCCCGAGGACCTCGCCCGCATCGAGCGTGAGACCGACGGTGTGCGCGTCGACGTCACACTCGAGGAGGGGCAACGGCTGTCGGAACTGTCCCAACAGGACAGCTACAGCTTCGAGTTGGCCCATGTCTTCACCGGAGGCAACGACGAGGAGGACCTGCGGGAGAAGTACGACCACTGCGTGGCCGCACTGGGACTCACCTTCGACGAGAGCCCACAGGCCGAAAGCCCGCGGTCGGACAACCCGCGGGTCGAGAGCCCGAAAGAGTAAGGAGCACGCCGGCCTCATGCGTTACGTGACCAACCTGCCGTACGCCACCAAGGAAGAGGAGCACGTCAGCGTCCCCATGCCCGACGGCACCCGGCTGTCGGCGCGCGTCTGGCGTCCCACGTCCTCGGACAACGAGCCCGTGCCCGCGGTGCTGGAGTACATCCCCTACCGCAAACGCGACCTCACCTCCGTACGGGACTCCATGCACCACCCGTACATCGCCGGGCACGGTTACGCCTGCGTCCGTGTCGACGTGCGCGGTACCGGTGACTCCGAGGGGGTGCTGAAGGACGAGTACCTGGAACAGGAACAGGCCGACGCGGAAGCGGTTTTGGCCTGGCTGGCCGAGCAGCCCTGGTGCGACGGCAACACCGGCATGATGGGCATCTCCTGGGGGGCCTTCGCCGCTCTGCAGGTCGCCGCCCGGCAGCCACAGAGCCTGCGCGCCATCGTCATCGCGTCCTTCACCGACGACCGGCACGCCGACGACATGCACTACATGGGCGGGGCCATGCTCTCCGACAACCTCGCCGAGGCGGGCACCATGTTCGCCTACGGCACCTGCCCCCCCGACCCGGCCGTGGTCGGTGACCGCTGGCGTGACATGTGGCAGGAGCGCCTGGAGAACACCAGCCCCTGGGTCCTCGAGTGGCTGCGCCACCAACGCCGCGACGACTACTGGCGGCACGCGTCGGTCTCCGAGAACTACCAGGACGTACGGTGTCCCGTCCTGGCCTCCAGCGGCTGGGCGGACGGTTACTCCAACGCCGTCACCCGCCTGCTCGGCAACCTGGACGTGCCCCGCAAGGGACTGATCGGCCCCTGGTCGCACAAGTTCCCCCACCTCGGCGAACCGGGACCCGCCATCGGGTACCTCCAGGAAGTGGTGCGGTGGTGGGACCACTGGCTCAAGGGCGTCGACAACGGCGTCATGGACGGCCCCATGCTGCACACCTGGATGCAGGACAGCGTGCCCCCGTCCACGTCGTACGAGGAGCGGCCTGGCCGTTGGGTCGCGGAACCCACGTGGCCCTCTCCGCACGTCCACCGGGTCACGCACCCACTGACCCGACACCGCATCGGCTCCCCCGGCGAGGACACGGCGGCCGGTGACGGGGACGGCACCGCGATGACGGTGCGCTCGCCGCTGTCCGTCGGCCAGTTCGCGGGCAAGTGGGCCTCGTACAACGCGCCCCCGGACCTGCCCTACGACCAGCGCGAGGAGGACGGCGGCTCCCTCGTCTTCGAGACCGAGCCGCTGACCGAACGGCTGGAGATCCTGGGGTCGCCGACCGTGGAACTCGACGTCTCGGCCGACGAGCCGGTCGCGATGGTGGCCGCGCGCCTGTCCGATGTGAGCCCCGACGGCGACGCCACCCGGGTCACGTACGGTCTGCTCAATCTCACCCGGCGCGAGAGCACCGAGGACCCCGAGCCGCTGGAGCCGGGGCGGCGCTACCGCGCGACCGTCCACCTCAACGGAGTGGCGCAGGCGTTCCCGCCCGGACACCGCATCCGCCTCTCCCTGTCCACGTCGTACTGGCCGCTGGCCTGGCCACCCCCGAGGCCGGCGTTGCTCAGCGTCCACGAGGGCTCCAGCACCCTCACGCTCCCGGTCCGCCCGACGGACGCACCCGACGAGGCGCCCTCGAACCCGTTCGAGGAGCCCGAGGGCACTCCGCCCCTGGCCGTGACCCGGCTGACGCCCCCTGAGCAGCGGTGGGACGTGAAGCGGGACCTGATCGGCTACAACGCCGAACTGGAGATCGTGAAGGACCAGGGCCTGATCCGTTTCGACGAGATCGACCTCGACGCGGGCCGCCGCGCCTACGAGCGCTACGCGACCGTCGCGGACGACTTCACGTCGGTCAGCGGCGAGTCCACCTGGACCATGCGCTTCCGGCGTGCGGACTGGGACGTCCGGGTGGTGACGCACACCCGGCTCAGCTGCGACGAGCAGGACTTCTTCGTGGACGCCACGCTGGACGGCTACGAGGGCGACCGCCGCGTGTTCTCCCGCACCTGGAACGAGACGGTGCCACGCGATCTGCTCTAGGGCGTGTTGCGGCCGGCCAGGTGGGTAGAGTCCGCACGTGCGTTGATCTTCCGGGCGGCGGCCGAGCGCCGTCGCAGACGGTACGGGTGGCCCCGGATCAGGTGGGGCCACCCGGTCGGTATACCCGTCCTCACCACCGCCGGAGATCACGTCATGAGTGCTCAGCAGCCCATCACCTACGACGCGTTCGTCGAACTCGCCGCCGCTGACCCCGCTGTCCTCGGCCTCGTCCTCAAGGGTTCCCGCGCCCACGAGGACATGACCACCCCGTACTCCGACCACGACCTGTACGTCGTTCTCGCCGACGGCGCGACGACGTCCCTCACCCGGTTCACGGGCCATCGCGCCCCAGATCTCGACCTCGTCGTGCTGTCCCTCGAGGAGTTCCGCGGCGCCGGCGGTTTCGAGCGGTACGCCCTCGCCCGTGCCCGGATCGTGCTCGACCGGCTCGAGGGAGGCATCACCCGGATCCTGGCAGGCATGGCCCGGCTCGACGCCGACGAGGCCTTCCGGCAGGCCGGCGGGTGGCTCGACGCCTACGCCAACTCCCTTTACCGCTCGGTCAAGAACGACCGCGACGGACATGCCCTCGCGGCCCGGCTGGACGCCGCCGACAGCATCCGGTTCCTGCTGGAGTTGCTCTTCGCTCTCGACCGTCGGCCCCGCCCTTACAACAAGTATCTGCGTTGGGAGCTTGACCGTTTCCCGCTGCCCGGCTGGGACACCGGCCTGCTGCTCGATGCCGTGGACCGCATCTCGTCGACGGGCGACGTGTCGGCACAGCATCGTCTGTTCGGCCAGGTCGAGGCGGTGGCACGCCGGGCCGGTCACGGCGCGGTGCTGGACGCATGGGGTGCGGACGTGGACCTGATGCGACCGCGGTAGGTGTCCGGCGGTTGCGCCGCCGTACTCGGTCCGGTGGTACCGGTCAGCGCTTGCGCGCCAGGGAGAACCGGCCAAGGCTGGATGTGAGGGGTGTACCGGACGGCCCCGTCAGGCCGCCCGTTCGGCCCCAGCCACCACTCGTTCCCGGGTGTCACCTTCCTCTCAGGGACGACGAGGAGGTGCAGTCCCATGCGTGAGGCCACGCGAACGACGCAGAGGTGGTGGCGGTGGCGGAGCAATCCGCTGCGTCGGCGCGCGGACATCGTCGAAGCCTGGATCGTCCTGGTGGTCTGGGCGGTCATCGTGGTGGGCGGCACCCTCGTCGGCCTGGTGGCGGGCCACGCGGCGCAGGAGTCCTTCGCCCAACTGCGGCGCGAGCGCCACCCGGTCGCGGCCGTCCTCGTGAAGAGCAGGGCCGAACCGGTACCGACGGGGGAGGCCGGAGCATCCGAGCGTGTCCGGGCGAAGGTCCGCTGGACGGCGTCGGACGGCTCTCCCCGTATCGGCTGGACGCTGGTGGATTCCGGGCACAAGCCCGGATCAGGGGTCGTGATATGGACGGACAGCCGGGGTCAGCTCACCGCGAAGCCGCCGACCGCGGGTGCGGCGGCCGCCGAGGCGGCACTGCTCGGCACGGGGGCCGCGCTCACCTTCGGAGGTCTGACGTTCGCTGCCGCACGCTTCGCGCGGTGGCGGCTCGACCAGGGGCGTTACGAGGAATGGAGCCGTGAGTGGGCCCAGGTGGGACCGCAGTGGGGGCGTAAGGCCACATGATGCGGGCCCGGTCGGCGGTCGCGCAGGACGACATTGGCGAAGGAGCTGGTGACCATGACGACTCCGGTGGGATTCCCGGACCGGCCGGTGCGGGTGTACGCGCGTATCGACTCGCCACTGTCCCGATGGCTGTGGCTCGTGAAGTGGATTCTCGCGATTCCGCACTATGTGGTGCTGTTCTTCCTCTGGATCGCCTTCACCGTGGTGACCGTGATCGCGTTCTTCGCCATCCTGTTCACCGAGCGCTATCCCCGCGCCCTGTTCGACTTCAACCTGGGTGTTCTGCGCTGGAGTTGGCGGGTCGCCTTTTACTCGTACGACGCCCTGGGAACCGACCGTTACCCGCCGTTCAGCCTGGGCGAGGAACCGGAGTACCCGGCACGGCTGGACATCGCCTACCCGCAGCGCCTGTCCCGCGGGCTGGTGCTGGTGAAGTGGTGGCTGCTGGCCATCCCGCAGTACATGGTCATCGGCTTCTTCCTCGGCGGCGCCCACCTCGGCTGGTGGTCCGGCGGGCTGATCACCCTGCTGACGGTCATCGCGGCGGTGATCCTGGCCTTCACCGAGAAGTATCCGAAGGATCTGTTCGCCCTGATCATCGGCCTCGACCGGTGGGTCCTGCGAGTCTGCGCCTACGTCACTCTGATGACCGACGCGTACCCACCGTTCCGGCTCGACCAGGGCGGCTCGGAGCCGACCGCCCTTCAGGAGCAGCCCTGAATCACCGCGCGACCGTGTTCCGCTCTCCGGAAGGACGACCCGACACGTCTCGCCGTCATCCGGGGCCGGTGGGGAGCCGTACCGTGAAGGTGGTCGATCCCGGGCGGCTCGCGAGGGTGACGTTTCCGGCGTGGGCCTCCGCCACCGCCGCCACGATCGACAGTCCGAGTCCGGTGCCGGCGCCTGCGCCCGCGTCCTCGCTGCGGCGGCGGTCCGCGCGGGTGAAGCGTTCGAAGACCCTGGGCCGCACGTCCGGCGCGACGCCCGGCCCGTCGTCGTGGATCTTCAGCACGGCCGTGTCGTCCTCGGACTCCAGCGAGATGGTCACCGTGCTGCCGAGGGGTGTGTGCAGGCGCGCGTTGGCCAGCAGGTTGGCCAGCACCTGATGGAGCCGGTGGGCGTCGCCCGGCACCGTCACCGGCTCCTCGGACAGTTCCAGCGTCCAGCGGTGTCCGGGGCCCGCGGCCTGCGCGTCGGTCACCGCGTCCAGGACCAGTCGGGTCAGGTCGACGGGTAGGCGCTCCAGGGGGCGGCCCGCGTCGAGGCGGGCGAGGAGCAGCAGGTCGTCGACCATCTCGCCCATGCGGGCCGCCTCGGCCTCGATCCGCTCCAGCGCCCGCACCACCTTCGCCGGCACCGGGCCGGGGTGCAGCAGCGCCAGTTCCGCGTGACCGCGCACCGATGCCACGGGCGTGCGCAGCTCGTGGCTGGCGTCGGCGGCGAAGCTGCGCAGCCGTTCCTCGCTCGCGTGCCGTTTGGTCAGCGCGTCCTCGACGTGGCCGAGCATCGCGTTGAAGGCGCCGGCGACGCGTCCGACCTCGCTGCGCGGGTCGCTCTCGGGCGCGCGCGGCGCGGGCGCCACCTCGCCGCTGGAGAGCGGTAGTTCACTTACCCGGGTGGCGGTCGCGGCCACTCTGCTGAGCGGTCGCAGCGACCAGCGCACCCACAGCGCTCCCGCGACGCCGGCCACGGCGAGCGCCGCGCCGAAGACGACCGCGGCGACGAGTTCCAGCCGGTGGACGGTGGCCTCCACGGGCTCCATGGGCAGCCCGGTGACCAGGACGTCACCGTCCCGGCCCTGGGCCGCCATCACCCGGTACTCGCCCAGGGAGGAGAGATGGGTCGTGCGCACCTCGCCGTCGGCCGGCAACCCCGCGAGTCTTCTTGTGTCCTCGGCGCCGAGAGAGACCGGCACGGTGCCCGTGCCGCTGCCGGACGCGACCACCGCGGAGTTGGTGACCGTGTCGCCGACCAGTCGCGCGCCGAAGGTGCCGACGGTCTGACGGCGGGTGTCCCCGTCGCCGTCCTCGTCGCCGTCATGGTCCGACGGCCGGTCCCCGCCGAGCTCCAGGCTGGCCGGGAACCGTGCGCCCGTCTCGCGCAGCTGCTGGTCGAGACGGCCGGTGAGGAAGCCGTTCAGCTCCACCACCGCCGCCACCCCGACGGCCGCGCAGCTGACCGCGAGCAGCACCACGAGCCCGGCGGTGAGCCGTGCCCGCAGCGTATGCGGCCAGCGCAGGCGCTTCGGCCACCGGCTCGCCCCGCGCCGGACGGGGTCGCGCGGCCGTGGCCCCGCCCTCACCGGGCCACCGGCTTGAGCACGTAACCGGCGCCGCGCACTGTGTGGATCATGGGCGGTCGGCCCGCGTCCACCTTCTTGCGCAGGTAGGAGATGTACAGCTCGACGACATGGGCCTGCCCGCCGAAGTCGTAGGACCAGACGCGGTCGAGGATCTGTGCCTTGCTGAGCACGCGTCGCGGGTTGCGCATGAGCAGGCGCAGCAGTTCGAACTCCGTCGGGGACAGCTCGATGAGTTCGCCGGCGCGGGTGACCTCACGGGCCTCCTCGTCCATGACGAGGTCGCCGACGGTCAGCCGCGGCCCGTCCTCCCCGTCTCCGGGCTGCCGGGCCATGCCGGCCCGGCGCAGCAGCCCGCGCAGGCGGGCCACGACCTCCTCCAGGCTGAACGGTTTCGTCACATAGTCGTCGCCGCCCGCCGTGATGCCCGCGATGCGGTCCTCGACGGCGTCCCGTGCGGTCAGGAAGAGCACGCACACGTCGGGGCGCACCGCGTGCAGCGAGCGCAGCACGGCGAAGCCGTCGGTGTCCGGGAGCATGACGTCGAGGACGACGGCGTCGGGCAGCAGCGCGCGTGCCTCGGCGAGGGCGGCGACGCCGTCCCCCGCCGTGCGTACCTCCCAGCCCTCGTAGCGCAGGGCACCGGAGAGGACCTCCGCGAGGTCGGGGTCGTCGTCGACGACGAGGACCCGGAGCGGGGCGCCGTCGGTCCGGGTCAGAGCGGGGCGGCCGGAGCCGCGGTGTCGGGGAGTGTTCATCTCACGTACCAGGATGCGGTCTCGCCGCGTCCCGGGCCGCTCCCCCGACCTCTGAGTTCGCTGTGAGTCCGGCACGCCGTCCGTCGGCTTCGATCGGCCCGGCGGCCCTTGTGACCTGCGATGCGGTCCGCGCCGCGGGTCTCGCGCTGAGAGCGGGCTCAGAGGTTGCGTCGGCACAGTGTCGTCCCGGACGGCCACAGGGACGTACGGACAGCCGAAGGGACATGCGGATGACGACGGCGTACGCGCGACGAAGGGTCGCCCCGGCGCCTCCCGCGCCACGGCACTCCCCCGTGGGCGCGGTACTCGGCGCCCTGTGGGGCGGGGCCGCGGCCGTGATCGCCCTGTGGTGGTACGACACGGGGTCGGTCGTGGGCACCGCGGGTTGGCTGACGGGGGCCGGGCGGATCGCGGGACTGCTGTGCGGGTACGCCTGCGCCGTCCTCGTCGGACTGATGGCCCGCGTCCCGCTGCTGGAGCGGCGGATCGGGTCGGACCGGGTGGCGCGCTGGCACGCGAGGGCCGGCCGCTACACGATCTGCCTGCTGGTGGCGCACGTCGTGCTCATCCTGCTCGGGTACGCCGTCCAGGACGGCTCCTCGGTCCTGGACGAGACGCTCACCGTGGTCCTGGACTACCCGGAGATGCTCAAGGGCACCGTCGGCGCCGTCATCCTGTTCGCGGTCGGGCTGGTCTCGGCGCGCGCGGTGCGACGCCGGGTCGGTCACGAGTTCTGGTACTACGTGCACCTGCTCACGTATGCCGCGGTCTTCCTCTCCTTCGGCCACCAGCTCGCCCTGGGGTCCGACTTCACCGGCGACCGGGCCGCTCAAGCCGCCTGGTACGCGCTGTACCTGGGAGTCGCGGCCCTGGTGGTGTGGTTCAGGATCCTCACCCCGGTGCGGCTGAACCTGCGTCACCGGCTGCGGGTCGACTCCGTGCACCGGGAGGCGCCGGGCGTGTACTCCGTCGTCTTTCGTGGCCGACGGCTGCACGAGCTGGACGCACGGCCGGGGCATTTCCTGCGCTGGCGCTTCCTCACCGAGGGCATGCGCTGGACCTCCACGCCGTACTCCCTGTCGGCGCCGCCGCGCCCGGAGCTGCTGCGCATCACCGTCAAGGCGCTCGGCGACCACAGTGCCGCCGTCGGCCTGCTGCGGCCGGGCACCCGGGTGTGGGCGGAGGGCCCCTACGGGGCGCTGACCGCGGACCGGCAGACCTCGCACAAGTCCCTGCTGGTCGCGGGCGGGGTCGGCGTCACCCCGCTGCGCGCCCTGTTCGAGACGCTGCCCGGCGACGTCACCCTGCTGTACCGCGCCCGCACGGCCGAGGACCTCGCCCTGGGCGGCGAGCTGGAGGCCGTCTCCCGGTGGCGCGGGGCGAAGGTGCTCTACGCGCTCAACGGGCCGCACGGCCGGCGCCCGGACCTCACGGCCTACTCCCTGCGGGCGGCCGTGCCGGACCTGGACGCCCACGACGTGTACCTGTGCGGCCCGCACGGGTTCGCGCAGGACCTGTACGAGGCGCTGCGCACCGCCGGGGTTCCGGAGCGCCGTATCCACCACGAGTCCTTCGAGCTGTGAGGCCGTCTTGCACACGTTGAGGAAGAACCGTCCGCTGCGGCGCGTCGTGCTGGCGAGCGCCGCGACCGTCTCCGGGATGGTGCTGCTGCTGTCGCTGAAGCCGCACACGACACCGTCCGTCGCCGGTCTGGCGGCGTCTCCCGCGCCGTCCAGTAGTTCGAGCTCCCCCGGGGAGACGACCGGGTCGGGTGGGTCGAGCGGCTCGGCCACGGGTACCCGGACCGTCACCGGGGAAGCGGTCCAGACCCGCTACGGCCCCGTCCAGGTCCGCGTGACCCTGACGAACGGGAAACTCACCGACGTCACCGCGGTCGCCTACCCGCAGGAGAACCCGAGGGATCAGCAGATCAACGCGTACGCGGTCCCGCAGCTGACCAGAGAGGCGCTCACCGCCCAGAGCGCCGACATCGACACGGTCTCCGGAGCGACGTACACCAGCGAGGGCTACCAGGCGTCACTCCAGTCGGCCCTGGACTCCGCGAGCCGGTGAGGCTGCCAGGGCAGGCGCTACGGCGCTGGGGGCGCTGCCCTGGGGCCTAGGGGGTGTCCGCAAAGTCGCGTCGTCCGCCCGAAGGGCGGGCCCTGCGACGTCATGGGGGTCCCCCCGCTCGAGCGAAGCCGAGAGTGGGGGAGCGTGCTCTGGGGGTCCCCCCGGCCGAAGGCTGGGGGAGTGCCGGGCGGACGCCCGCGTACTGGTTGTACTCGGGTGTTCGTCCGGTGCGGCGAGAGTGCGTGCCGGGCGTCGTGGGGCAGGCGGGACTTTGCGGACAACCCCTGGGGCGGGACGCCTCACTTGAAGCCGGTGGACATGTACTGGTCGACGTTGTCCTTGTCGACGACCGCCGAGTAGAGCGTGATCGACGAGGGGATCTCGTACTCGGCGAGGCCGCTCACGCCCTTGGCCTGGCCGAGGGCGCGGGCGAGGTCGATCGCGGAGGCGGCCATGGTCGGCGGGTAGAGGACGGTCGCCTTCAGCACGCCGTTGTCCTGCTTGATGGCCTGGAAAGCGGACAGGGCGCCCGCCCCGCCGACCATCAGGAAGTCGTCGCGTCCGGCCTGGTCGATGGCGCGCAGCGCGCCCACTCCCTGGTCGTCGTCGTGGTTCCACAGAGCGTCGAAGCTCGACTGCGCCTGCAGGAGCTGGGACATCTTGGCCTGGCCGGACTCTACGGTGAAGTCGGCGGCCTGGCGGGCCACCTTCTTGATGTTGGGGTAGTTCTTCAACGCGTCGTCGAAGCCCTTGGTGCGCTGCTTGGTCAGCTCCAGGTTGTCCAGGCCGGCCAGTTCGATGACCCGCGCGTTCGACTTCCCCTTGAGCTTTGCGCCGATGTAGTGGCCGGCGCTGAGGCCCATGCCGTAGTTGTCGCCGCCTATCCAGCAGCGGTACGCCTGCGGGGTGTTGAAGACCCGGTCCAGGTTGACGACCGGGATGCCCGCGCGCATCGCCTTGAGGCCGACCTGGGTGAGGGCCTTGCCGTCGGCGGGCAGGACCACCAGGACGTCGACCTTCTTGTTGATCAGGGTCTCGATCTGCCCGATCTGCTGGGCGGTGTCGTTGGAGCCCTCGGTGATCGACAGGGTGACGTCGGAGTACTTCTCGGCCCGCTTCTTGGCGTTGTCGTTGATGGCGTTGAGCCAGCCGTGGTCGGCCTGCGGGCCGGCGAAGCCGATGGTGACGGCCTTGCCGGGCTTGTCGTCGGCGGCCGGCCGGTCGTTCGCGGCGGGCTCGTCGTCCTTCGACTCGTTGCTGGTGCAACCGGTGAGGAGGGCACCGGCGGAGACCGCGGCGGTCCCGAAGAGCAGTCCTCTGCGACTGGTGAAGCGGCTCGTGAATGTCGGCTCTGACATGGCGGTGAACCCTTTCCTCAGGTCGTGCTCGCGGTACGGCGCTGGACCAGCACGGCGGCGACGATGATCGCTCCCTTGGCGATCTGCTGGACGTCGCTCTGCAGGTTGTTCAGGGCGAAGATGTTGGTGATCGTGGTGAAGATCAGGACGCCGAGAACCGAGCCGGTGATGGTGCCGCGTCCCCCGGTGAGCAGCGTGCCGCCGATGATCGCGGCCGCGATGGCGTCAAGTTCGTACAGGTTGCCGTTGGTGTTCTGGCCGGAGCCGGACAGGATGATCAGCAGGAAGGCGGCGATGCCGCAGCACAGCCCGGACAGCAGGTAGAGGTACAGCCGCTGGCGGCGGACATCGATGCCGGCCAGCCGGGCCGCCTCCGCGTTGCCGCCGACGGCGACGGTGCGGCGCCCGAAGGTGGTCCGGTTCAGCACGAGCCAGCCGATGATCGTCACGACCGCGAACACCATCACCAGCGGTGGTACGCCGAGCACGTAGGAGTCGCGCTCGCCGAGGTCGAGGATGTTCTCGACGGTGACGATCTGGGTGCGGCCGTCGGTGATCTGGAGGGCCAGGCCGCGTGCCGAGGCCAGCATGGCGAGGGTGGCGATGAACGGGACCATCCCGCCGTACGCGATCAGCAGGCCGTTGACCAGTCCGCATCCGACGCCGACGAGCACCGCGGTGAAGAGGATGCCCGCGAAGCCGTACTCCTGGGTGGCGACCGTGGTCGCCCACACCGAGGAGAGGGCGACGATCGCGCCGACCGACAGGTCGATGCCACCGGAGGTGATGACGAAGGTCATCCCGACGGTGACGACACCGATCACCGACGCCTGGGTGAGGACGAGTTGGAGGTTGCGGGTGTCGAGGAACGCGTCGGGCTTGGTGATGCCGCCGATGACGATCAGGGCCGCGAGCACACCGAGAAGGGAGAGGGTGCGCAGGTCGGCGCGGAACACGAGGGACCGCCAGGCCGGGGCTTCGTTCGTCGACGGCACCTTGTCGGTGCTGTCCCTGGGCGGGGAGACGGGCTGCGTCATGACGCGGGGCTTCCTTCCATGACGAGGTCGAGTACGCGGGGTTCGTCGAGGTCGCGGGCGGGCGCCGTATGGACGACGCGGCCCTCGCGCAGCACCAGGACACGGTCGGCGAGGCCGAGCACCTCGGGGACCTCGCTGGAGACCATCAGCACGGCGAGGCCTTCGTCAGCCAGTCGACGGACGACGGCGTACAGCTCGGCGCGGGCGCCGACGTCGACCCCGCGGGTCGGTTCGTCGAGCAGCAGCACCCGGCAGCCGCGCAGCAGCCAGCGGGCCAGGACGGCTTTTTGCTGGTTGCCGCCGGACAGCGTGCGCACCGGTACGGAGGGGTTGTCGGGCCGCAGCGACAGTTCACGGGTCGCGGCCCGGGCGGCCCGGTTCTCGGCGCCCCGGTCGATCCAACCGCCGCGCGCGAAGCGGGACATGGAGGAGACGGAGACGTTGCGGGTGACGGACTCCAGCATCAGCAGGGCCTGCGCCTTGCGTTCCTCCGGAGCGAGTCCGAGTCCGGCGCGGACGGCGGCGCGCACACTGCCGGGCCGCAGCGCGCGACCGTCGACGAGGACCCGGCCGGCGGTGGGCCGGCGGGCGCCGTAGATCGTCTCCAGGATCTCCGAGCGGCCCGAGCCGACGAGTCCGGCGAGACCGACGATCTCCCCGGGCCGCACCTGCAGGTCGAGGGGTTCGAACTCGCCCTCCCGGGCCAGCCCTTCGACCTCCAGGACCGCGGGGGCCTGCGAGGCGGACCCGGGCCGGTCGGGGAAGACGTACTCGACGTTGCGGCCGGTCATCAGCGCGACGACCTCGCGGGTCGGCGTCGACTTGGCGGGCAGTCCGCCGGCGACGGCACGCCCGTCCTTGAGCACGGTCACCCGGTCACCGATCCGCCGGATCTCCTCCAGCCGGTGGGAGATGTAGACGACGGCGACACCGTCGGCGGTGAGGTCGCCGACGATCCGGAACAGGTTGTCCACCTCGTCCGGGTCGAGCGCGGCGGACGGTTCGTCCATCACGATGAGCCGTACGTCGTGCGAGAGCGCCCGGGCCATGGAGACGATCTGCTGCTGCGCCGCCGACAACCGCCCCACCAGCCGGGTGGGATCGATCTCCGGGTGCCCGAGCCGCTTGAGCAGCGCCGCCGTCGACGATCGCGCCACCTTTCCCCGTACGACGAACCCGGCGGTCGTGGGTTCGTGGCCGAGGTGGACGTTCTCGGCCACGGACAGGTGCTCCACCAGGTCCAGTTCCTGGTAGATCGTGGCGATGCCCAGACGCATGGCGGCGATCGGCGAGCGGAGCGTGACGTCCTCGCCGCGCCAGCGGATGGTGCCGGTGTCCGGCTGGTGGGCGCCGGCCAGGACCTTGATGAGCGTGGACTTCCCGGCCCCGTTCTGGCCGAGCAGACAGTGCACCTCGCCGGCCTGGACGTCGAGGTCGACGCCGTCGAGGGCCCGGACTCCGGGGAACGACTTGGTGATGCCGGACATGCTGAGCAGCGATGGTGGTGAGGCCATGGGTGGTTCCCCTCGACTGGCGTGCGGGCCGGTTCAGGGCGCCTGCGGAGCAGGCGTTTTCAGGCAGGGCGAAGCATGGCTCGGTGATGGTGTGCCGTATGGGAGACGCTGGTGCGGCCGTACGTGGTCGGCGGCTATGCGGGTGAGAACAGGTGGTCGCTGATGAGGCGGGCCGCGCCGATCACTCCGGCGGTGGGGCCCAACTCCCCCAGCACGATGGGCAGATTGCCGGTGGCGAGTGGCAGTGACTGGCGGTAGACCTGGGTGCGGATCGCGGCGAGCAGGGTGTGGCCGAGGCCGGTCACCCCGCCGCCGATCACCACCAGGCCGGGGTTGAAGAAGCTGACCAGACCGGCGATGACCTGACCGACATGGTCGCCGCCCTGACGGATCAGGTCGAGCGAAGTGGCGTCACCCGCGGCGGCCGCGGCGGCGACGTCGACGGCGGTGAGGCCGCCGTTCGCCTCCAGTCGGGTCGCGAGTTCCGCCGAAAGTCCCTGCTGGGCCGCGTCCGTGGCGTCCCGGGCCAGGGCGGCCCCACTGAAGTAGGCCTCCAGGCATCCCCGGTTGCCGCAGGCGCAGGGGCGTCCGTCGGGCACGACCTGGATGTGCCCGATGTCGCCCGCGCTGCCCGTCGTGCCGCGGTGGACGTCACCGCCGGCGACGATGCCGCAGCCGATGCCGGTACCGATCTTGACGCAGAGGAAGTCGCCCACGGAGCGTGAGACGCCCGCGTGCATCTCCCCCATCGCCATCAGGTTCACGTCGTTGTCGACCATGACCGGGCAGCCGAGTTCCTGGCTGAGCGCCTCCCGCACGGGGAAGCCGTCCCAGCCCGGCATGATCGGCGGAGCCACCGGTACGCCCTCGGGGAAGCGGACCGGTCCCGGTACGCCGATTCCGGCGCCGTCGAAATGCTCCGCGAGCCCCGAGGCCCGCAGCTTGGCGGCCATGGACAGGACTTGCTCGAAGACCGCGACCGGGCCCTCGCGGACGTCCATGGGCTGGTTGAGATGACCGAGAATCTCCAGCTCGGCGTTGGTGACGGCGACGTCGATCGAGGTCGCGCCGATGTCCACGCCGAGGAATCGCAGGCTTGGAGCCAGCCGGATGTTGTGGGAACGGCGGCCGCCGCGCGAGGCGGCGAGTCCGTCGGCCACGACCAGGCCGGTCTCCAGCAGTCGGTCCACTTCCACGGCGAGCTTGGAACGCGAGAGGTCGACCTGGTCTCCCAGTTGTGCCCGGGAGTTGGGGCCGGCGTCGCGCAACAGCTTCAGCAGCCGGGCCTGATGGGTGTTCGCGGGTCGTGCCGTCATGCGTCTCACGAGCCCCTCCCCGCCTCAGTCGGCCGCCAGCTGTCGTGCTTTCGAGTGGAACGTAGCAGCGACTGCCCAACCTGGGAAGAAGATGTGCGCAAATTACTGCTGGCTTTCTCCACTCACAGGACAAAGCGCCGCGGGAGGGTCAGGTGACCTGGCGCCTCCTGGAGCGGCTCAGCAGGATGCGCCAGAGACGCCTCTACGCGGACACCACGTTGTTGCGCAGTCGGCCGATCCCTTCGACCTCGACCTCTACGACGTCACCCGGCCGCAGGTACCTGCCGGAGACCAAGCCCACGCCGGAAGGGGTACCGGTGAGGATCACGTCGCCGACCTCGAGAGGAGTGGAGGCGGAGACGGCCGCGATGATCTCGGGCACGGAGAACACCATGTTCTGGGTGTTGGCGTCCTGACGAAGTTCGCCGTTGACCCTGGTGGTGACGCCCAAGGAGAGCGACCGAGTGAAGTCCTCGATCGTGACCAGGGCGGGCCCCATGGGTTTGAAGGCGGGAAAGCTCTTGCTGCGCAGAATGCCCGAGGGATCGACGAGGACGCCGCCGGTCATCGCGGCGAGCTGCACGTCGCGGGCGGAGACGTCGTTGGCGCCGGTCAGTCCCGCGACGTGGCTCCACGCCCGTGAAGCGGGAATGTCCTTGCCCGGTTTGCCGATGACGACGGCGAGTTCGGCTTCGTAGTCGACATGGTCGGGTGCCTCGGTCGGCAGGATGATGCTGGAGTGCGGGCCGACCACCATGTCGCCGCCGATGGGCCCGTCGATGGAGCCGAACATCACCGAAGTCGGCAGTGCCAGCCCGGCCTCCTCCGCGTGGTCCCTGTAGTTCAGCCCTACGAGCACCACTTTCCCGGGGGCGCCCACGGGGGGGCAGTAGCCGGGTCTCCTCGTCCTCGAGGGCGAGCCTTCTGCGGACGGGCGCCGTCCGTGCCAGGCCGATGTCGTCCTTGAGCAGGGACCCGGCATCGGGGTGAGGAAGATCGAGTACGAGGAGCTCGTCGCCCTCACCCCGGGCCAGCCCGTACTGCGTACGGTAGAGACGCAAGGTCACGCACTTCCCGCGAGTATGGTCGTCGTCCGGCGCGACAGGCGCCACACCTGCTGCTCGTCGCGTACGAACCGGTCGGTCAGCCGAGATACCGCCCGGGGAGACGTCCCGTCCGTGCCGAGGTGGAACACTGCAGGAGCGTCTCCGTCTTGGCCACGTCGGGGGTCAGAAGCCGGAACAGTGGCTCCCCGGGCAGGTGCAGACGCCTGATGCCGTCGGTCTCCCGCTGGGCCAGGGCGGCGCGCAGCGCGTCGCCGGAGATGACGGTGTCGCCGAGGACGAGTTCCCCGTCGTCGGTGAACAGTTCCAGCGCCTGGCCTGGCCACCGGCGGCGGCATCGGCTGGCTCGCGCGAAGCTACGGGCTCACCATCGACCATGTCGTGGGCGCCGACGTCATCACGACGGACGGCCGCCGCCTGCGGGCGGCCCCGGACGGCGACACCGACCTCTACTGGGCTCTGCGCGGCGCCGGCGCGGGCATCGGCGCCGTCACCTCCTTCGACATCGAGGCGGTCGAGCTCGGTGACGTGGCGATCGCGCAACTCGCGTTCGCTGTCGACGCGGACGGCCGCGCGCTCGCCGACTGGGCATCGGCACTGGCGGCCTCACCCCGTGAAATCACCGCCATCGCCACCCTGATGGGACACGGGGGTGACCTGGTGCTCAGCGTCACGGCCGTGGTAGCCACCGACGACGAGTCCGCCGTCCGCGACGCGCTCGCCCCGATGCTCGCCGTGCGGCCACTGCAAGCAACTGCCCAACTGGCGCCGTACACGGCGCTGGTCTCCTCCGCCCAGCAGCACCGCAACGTCGGCCAGCAGCAGGTGACCTCCACGACCGCCATGCTGCGGGACGTCGACGACGCCACCGCGCATGCGCTGGCGCAGGTGGCCCGGGATCCGCACCACCCCATCCTGCAGTTCAGGTCTCTGGGCGGTGCCGTGGGCGACATCGAGCCCGGCACCACAGCGTTCGCGCACCGCGCCCACCAGTTCCTCGTGGTCGGCGCCGTTCCCGGACGCGACCAGGCAAAGTTGGCCAAGGCATGGGATCCCTTGCTCCCGCATTCCGACGGGCGTACATGGGCTTCGAGACGCGGACCGACAGCGAGATCTTCGATCGCGTCTACCCAGGCACCACCGGCCCCCGGGTGCGCGACCTCTGGCGCACCTACGACAGCGACGGCATCCTCCGCCCCCTGCGAATCGACAACAACACCGACGGAGCCCACTCGCGCAGGTCCTCTCAGGCGGCGGGTTCGCCCCTGGGACGGAATCGTCCGTGTCGGTGATCTCGGAGAACGCCGGGAGGCCGACTCCTGTAGGGCCTACGCCCCTTGACGCGCGTGGTACGAGCGGCGGGTGTGCTCCGTGTGCTCCCGCATCAGCTCGGTGGCGCGCTGCCCGTCACGTTCGGCGATCGCGGCGATCAGGTTACGGTGTTCGATCCAGGACTCCCTGCCGCGCTGCCTCGCGACCGGCGTGTAGTACCAGCGCACCCGCCGGTCGACCTGCGCGGCGAGCTCGGCGAGGACCGCGTTGCCGGCGAGTTCCATGATCGTGGCGTGGAAGCGGGCGTTCATGGCGACCGCGCCGTCCACGTCATCGGCGGCGACCGCCCGCTCGCCCTGGGCGCACAGGTCCTCCAGGGCGGCGACGCCGGCACTGCCCGCGTTCGCGGCCGCGAGTCGGGCCGCCTCCGCCTCCAACAGCGTGCGCACGGTGAGAAGTTGGTCGGCTTCGTTCTCGGTGGGTTCGTGCACGAAGGCGCCCTGGGCGGGCCGCAGATCGACCCAGCCCTCGGTGTTCAGCCGCTGCAGCGCCTCCCGCACCGGCTGTCGGGAGACCCCGAGGTGTCCGGCGAGTTCGCTCTCGACGAGATGCTGGCCGGGCTGCAGCGCACGGGTGGTGATGAGTTCGAGCAGCGCCTCGTAGACACGGTCGCGCAGCGGGCCGGGTCGTTCGAGCTTGGGCACTGCACCCTGCGGCAGTCCTGTCGACAGCATCGCGGTCCCCCTCCTCGGCGGGCCGTGCACCACAGCTGTGAAGCCGGTGTCATCGGACACCCAGTATCGATTGTCTTTCGTCTACAGTCTACGGCTCACGGAAGCCAGGGAAACGGGGGGTCGTTCTCGTCACACCTCGACGTTCCGCGGCACTCAGGGGCAGTGGACGACCTGCCCGGCGTACGACAGGTTCCCGCCGAAGCCGAAGAGCAGCACCGGGTCCCCCGCGGCGACCGCGCCCTGCTCGACCAGCTTGGAGAACGCGAGCGGGATGCTCGCGGCCGACGTGTTCCCGGATTCGGTGACATCGCGGGCGACCACGGCGTTCACGGCGCCGATCTTCTCCGCGAGGGGTTCGATGATGCGCAGGTTTGCCTGGTGGAGGACGACCGCGGCGAGGTCGGCGGGGGCGAGTCCGGCCCGCTCGCAGGCCTGGCGGGCGATGGACGGCAGCCGGGTGGTGGCCCACCGGTAGACGCTCTGCCCCTCCTGCGCGAACCGTGCGGGCTGCCCCTCGATCCGCACCGCGTTCCCCATCTCGGGTACCGAGCCCCACAGCACGGGCCCGATCCCGGGCTCCGTCCCCGGTGCGGCCGCCTCCACGACGGCGGCACCCGCTCCGTCGCCGACGAGCACACAGGTGGTGCGGTCGGTCCAGTCGGCCACGTCGGACATCTTGTCGGCGCCGATGACCAGTGCGCGGGTCGCCGCTCCCGCGCGGACGGTGTGGTCGGCGGTGGCCAGCGCGTGGGTGAACCCGGCACAGACGACGTTGATGTCCATCGCGGCGGGCGAGGGGATGCCGAGCCGGGCGGCGACCCGGGCGGCCATGTTCGGGGAGCGGTCGATGGCCGTGGAGGTGGCGACGAGGACCAGGTCGATGTCACCGGGGGTGAGGCCCGCCGTCGCCAGTGCCTTGGCGGCGGCGTGGGCGGCCAGCTCGTCGACGGGTTCGTCGGGGCCGGCGATGCGGCGTGTGCGGATGCCGACCCGGCTTGTGATCCACTCGTCACTGGTGTCGACCATGCCCGCCAGGTCCTCGTTGGTGAGCACCCTGGCGGGCTGGTAGTGACCGACGGCGGTGATGCGTGAGCCGTTCATGGGTGGATCCCCTCGTTGCCTCAGGTAGCGGGATCCACCAGTCTGATCAATGACCCACGGGTACGACGGCAAGTGATGCCACAGGAATCGGGCGCCCGAGTTGTCACTTCCGTCATCCCCCCGGACGCCCGACCACCGTCCGAACGGTTACCCGGTGAACAGCTGGGTCGCCTTCTGTACGAGCTCGTAGACGCCGTAGGCGAGCGGCGCGCCCACCCACAGCCAGGCGAGGGCGATCAGCCCTCGCCGGTCAGGCGGACTCTGACTGCTGTCGCTGGACATCGACGGCCTCCTGCCTCGGCGCGGGAATGTGGTGACGGGCGTTGACGGGCCGTACGAGTTCGTTGGCGACGAAGCCGACGACGAGCAGACCGATCATGATGACGAAGGACAGACCGTACAGCGCCGAGCCGTGTTTGCCGGCGTCCTCCTGCCGGTCGGCGATCCAGTTCACGATCAGCGGTCCGAGGACTCCGGCGGTGGACCAGGCGGTGAGCAGCCGGCCGTGGATCGCGCCGACCTGGTAGGTCCCGAAGAGGTCCTTCAGATAGGCGGGGACGGTGGCGAACCCACCGCCGTAGAAGGACAGAATGACCAGCGCGCACAGGATGAACAGCGGTTTCGACGAGTCGCCGAACAGCGCGATCAGCGCGTACATCACGGCGCCCACGCCCAGGTAGACGCGGTAGATGTTCTTGCGGCCGATCAGGTCGGAGGTGGACGACCAGCCGATCCGGCCGGCCATGTTGGCCGCCGACAGCAGGGCGACGAAGCCGGCCGCGGCCGACACCGACACCGGGGTCGAGGTGCCCTCGAAGAAGTCCGTGATCATCGGCGCGGCCTTCTCCAGAATGCCGATGCCTGCGGTGACGTTCATGCAGAGCACGACCCACAGGCACCAGAACTGCGGGGTGCGCACGGCGCTGCGAGCCGAGACCTGCGGGCCCGCGAGGGCACTGGGCGCCCCCTCGACGGGCTTCTCGGTGCGCGGTACCCGCACCAGCAGCACGCCCAGGGTCATGAAGACGGCGTACGTGAGGCCGTGGACGAGGAACGCGAGCGCGATGCCCGAGCTGTCACTGCCGAAGGACTCCAGCATCTGGGCCGACCAGGGCGAGGCGATGAGCGCGCCGCCGCCGAAGCCCATGATGGCGATGCCGGTGGCCATGCCGGGCCGGTCGGGGAACCACTTGATCAGCGTGGAGACCGGCGAGATGTAGCCGATGCCCAGGCCGATGCCGCCGACGAACCCGTAGCCGAGGACGATCAGCCAGTACTGCTCGGTGGCGGCGCCGAGGGCGGACAGCAGGAATCCTGACGAGAAACAGATCAGCGCCACGGTCATCGCCCAGCGTGGTCCGTTGCGCTCAACGAGCGTGCCGCCGAACGCGGCCGACAGGCCCAGCATGACGATGCCGAGTTGGAAGGGCAGTGCGCTCTGCGTGCCGCTGAGGCCGAGGGCGGATTCGAGGGGCGGTTTGAACACGCTCCAGGCGTAGGCCTGACCGATGGAGAGGTGGACCGAGAGGGCGGCGGGTGGAACCAACCACCGGCTCCACCCGGGGGGTGCGACTGGGGGACTCATGATCCCCAACGGTAGGAAGGAAGCACGGGAATTGAGAAGTCGGCGCGTCGACGACTTGCGATGAACGGTATCCAGAACGCGCCGAACGGTCGGACCGACCGGTTTTCTCGTCCGTCCCGTCCTGCCGGTCCTGCGCGAACCCTTGCTGCCCCAACTTCCATACTGTAGACAATATTTCGTCGACATGGTTCGACAGTTCCTCGGTACCCTCGACCGAACGGAGCTCCCTCGTATGAGAGTCGCAGTACTCGGCGCCGGAGCCATCGGCGCCTATGTCGGTGCCGCGCTCCACCGCGCGGGCGCCGACGTGCACCTCGTCGCCCGTGGACCGCATCTGGCGGCCATGAGGCAGCACGGAGTACAAGTACTCAGCCCGCGCGGCGACTTCACCGCCCGCGCCCACGCCACCGACGACCCGGCCGAGATCGGCCCGGTCGACTTCGTCTTCCTCGGCCTGAAGGCCAACTCGTACGCGGCGTGCGGTCCGCTGATCGAGCCTCTCCTGGACGACTCCACCGCGGTGATCGCCGCGCAGAACGGCATCCCCTGGTGGTACTTCCACCGGCACGGCGGGCCCTACGACGGCCACCGCGTCGAGAGCGTGGACCCCGGCGGCGCGGTCAGTGCGGTGCTCGCGCCCGAACGGGCCATCGGCTGCGTGGTCTACGCGGCGACCGAGCTCGAAGGGCCTGGTGTCGTACGGCACTTGGAAGGGACCCGGTTCTCGCTCGGCGAGCCCGACCGCAGCGTCTCGGCACGCTGTCTGGCCTTCAGCGAGGCCATGCGGGCCGGCGGTCTGAGGTGCCCGGTCGAGCCCGAACTGCGCAACGACATCTGGCTCAAGCTGCTCGGCAACATCTCCTTCAACCCGATCAGCGCGCTGGCCCGCGCCACCATGCGGCAGATGTGCCTGCACGGCGGAACCCGACAGGCCATCGAGATCATGATGACCGAGACGCTCTCGGTCGCCGAGGCCCTCGGCTGCGAGGTCGGCGTCTCCATCGAACGCCGTCTCGCGGGCGCCGAACGGGTCGGCGACCACCGCACCTCCACGCTCCAGGACCTGGAGCGAGGCAAGCCGCTGGAACTCGACGTGCTGCTCGCCGCCGTCGTCGAACTGGCGGAGATCACCGGCGTCCAGGTGCCCACCCTGCGCACCGTGCACGCCATCTCGGACCTGCTCGCCCTGAGGAGCGCCGCATGAGGAGCCGCATGAGGAGCGTCGTATGAGGAAACGCGACCGGACCCCGAAGACCTACACCCGGCTCACCCACCCCCTGGTCCGCGACTCCCGCGACGAGCCGTTCCGGCAGGCGAGTTGGGAGGAGGCCCTGGACCGGGCCGCCCGGGGCATCGAGGCGGCGCGCGGCACGTTCGGGATGTTCTCCTGCGCCCGCGCCACCAACGAGATGAACTACGTGGCGCAGAAGTTCGCCCGCGTCGTGATGGGCACCAACAACGTCGACTCCTGCAACCGGACCTGTCACGCCCCGAGCGTCGCCGGCCTGTCCGCCGCCTTCGGATCGGGCGGCGGGACGTCCTCGTACGAGGAGATCGAGCACACCGACGTCATCGTGATGTGGGGATCCAACGCCCGCTTCGCGCATCCGATCTTCTTCCAGCACGTACTGAAGGGCGTCCACAACGGCGCCCGCATGTACGCGGTCGACCCGCGCCGGACGTCCACCGCCGAGTGGGCGGAGAGCTGGCTGGGGCTGAACGTCGGCACGGACATTCCGATGGCGCACGCGATCGGACGCGAGATCATCCAGGCGGGGCTGGCCAACGAGGCGTTCATCGAGCGCGCGACCTCCGGCTTCGAGGAGTACAGGGCGCTGGTCGAGCCGTGGACACTGTCGCTCGCCGAGAAGGTGACCGGCGTACCCGCGCGTGCCATCCGGGAGTTGGCACACGCCTACGCCCGCGCCGAGCGCGCCCAGCTGTGCTGGACCCTCGGCATCACCGAGCACCACAACGGCACCGACAACGTCCGCGCGCTGATCAACCTCTGCCTGCTCACCGGACACGTCGGCCGGTACGGGTCGGGGCTGCAGCCGCTGCGCGGGCAGAACAACGTGCAGGGCGGCGGCGACATGGGCGCCATCCCCAACCGGCTGCCCGGCTTCCAGGACATCCTCGACCCCGGCACCCGGCTGAAGTTCGAGGCCGCGTGGGACACCGTCATCCAGCCCCACTACGGCATGAACCTCACCGAGATGTTCGAGGCGATGGAGGAGGGCACGCTCAAGGCGGTCTACTGCGTCGGCGAGAACCCGGCGCAGTCGGAGGCCGACAGCGAGCAGGCCGTGCGGCGTATGAAACAGCTGGACTTCCTCGTCGTGCAGGACATCTTCCTCACCAGGACGGCCGAGTTGGCGGACGTCGTGCTGCCCGCCACCGCGGGTTGGGCCGAGACCGACGGCACCACCACCAACAGCGAGCGGCGCGTGCAGCGGGTCCGCCGGGCCCTCACCCCGCCCGGTGAGGCGCGCGAGGACATCGACATCATCTGCGCGCTGGCCGCGCGGCTCGGCCACGAGTGGAAGTACGCCGACTCCGAGGCCGTCTGGAACGAGCTGCGCTCGGTCTCCCCGGACCACTACGGGATGACGTACGACCGGCTGGAGAAGCACCAGGGCATCCAGTGGCCCTGCCCCGACACCGACAGGATCGAACCGACGTATCTGCACGGCCGGTTGTGGAAGCCCGACCCGGACGAACGCGGCAGGCCGGCCCCCTTCGGGCTGGTTCAGCACGACCCGCCGGTCGACCTCACCGACGAGGAGTACCCGATCCGGCTGACCACCGGCCGACGGCTCGACTCCTACAACACCGGTGTCCAGAGCGGGAGTTTCGCGTCCCCGCTCCGGCGCGGCGAGTTCGTCGAGCTGTGCCCGGAGGACGCCGAACGCTACGGCGTCGTGGTCGGTGAGCAGGTACGGGTCAGCTCGCGGCGCGGCGCGGTCGTCGCGCCGGTGTGGATCGACACCGCCCTGCGGCCCGGGCTGGCCTTCATGACCATGCACTTCCCCGACGAGGTGGACACCAACCAGCTGACGATCGAGGCCAATTGCCCGATCGCGGGGACGGCGGAGTTCAAGGCGTCGGCGATCCGCATCGAGA
The DNA here is from genome assembly GCF_040612855.1 of Streptomyces sp. NPDC006332. Classification (NCBI taxonomy): domain Bacteria; kingdom Bacillati; phylum Actinomycetota; class Actinomycetes; order Kitasatosporales; family Streptomycetaceae; genus Streptomyces; species Streptomyces sp. NPDC006332. Next base: position 18,335 of record NZ_JBEXRA010000066.1, on the reverse strand, counting down.
AGCTTCCGGTCGTGACCTACGTGAGGTGAGGCAGTGGACCTGCACTTCGGTGACAGCAAACCGACGGATGAGGAGAGGGCGGCGGTCGACGCGCTGCTGGGCCCGCCCGACTCCTCCTGGGAGGGGGCCGACCGGGATGAGATGAGGGCCGCCGACCTGAGGTGTGCCCGTGGCGGCCACGCGGCCCGGGACCGCCGCGACCAGCTGTTGCCGGGGCTGCACGCGATCAACGACCGGGTCGGCTGGATCAGCGAGGGCGCCCTGGACTATCTGTGCCGGCGGCTGACGGTGCCGCCGGCCGAGGCCTACGGGGTGGCCACCTTCTACGCGATGTTCTCCGTCCGGCCCCGGCCCGCGACCGTGCTGCACGTGTGCACGGACCTGGCGTGCGCGGCGGCCGGGGCGTCCGAGCTGTGCGCCGGCATCGAGTCCCGGCTGAGCCCCGGCAGCGGTGTCGCCGTGCAGCGCGGCCCGTGCCTGGGCCTGTGCGAACGGGCTCCGGCGGCACTCGCGATCAAGGCCGGCGATCCGGTGCGTACGGCGGTCTCGGCACCGGCGACCGTACCGGAGGCCGTACTCGCCGCGAGCGCACCCGACTCGGCCCCCGAGGAGCCGGCGGCGGCGACAGCGGTGCCGCAGGCGGGCGACCCGTCGCTGACCCTGCTGCGTCGCGTCGGCGTCGTCGATCCCGCGAGTCTCGACGACTACCGCGCCCACGGCGGCTACACCGCGCTGCGCCGGGCCTTCGAGCTGGGTCCCGCCGGGGTGATCCGCGAGGTGACCGACTCCGGCCTGGTCGGTCGGGGTGGCGCCGCCTTCCCCACCGGCCGCAAATGGCAGGCGACGGCGTCCCAGCCCGACCGTCCGCACCATGTGGTGTGCAACGCCGACGAGTCGGAGCCGGGGACCTTCAAGGACCGGGTGCTGATGGAGGGCGACCCGTACGCGTTGGTGGAGGCGATGACGATCGCGGGCTACGCGACCGGCGCGCACCGGGGTTACCTCTACCTGCGCGGTGAGTATCCGCGGGCGACCCGCCGGATGCGGCACGCGCTCGACCAGGCGCGCGCCCGCGGTCTGCTCGGCGACGACGTCCTCGGCCAGGGCTACGCCTTCGACATCGAGATCCGGCGTGGCGCGGGCGCGTACATCTGCGGTGAGGAGACCGCCCTGTTCAACTCGATCGAGGGCCGCCGCGGCGAGCCGCGCTCGAAGCCGCCCTTCCCGGTCGAGAAGGGCCTGTTCGGCAAGCCCACGGTCGAGAACAACGTCGAGACGCTGGTCAACGTGCTGCCGATCCTCACGATGGGCGCCCCGGCGTACGCGGCGATCGGCACGGAGCGTTCCACCGGGCCGAAGCTGTTCTGCGTGTCCGGCAGTGTGGAGCGGCCCGGGATCTACGAGCTGCCGTTCGGCGCCACGCTGGGCGAGCTGCTCGCCCTCGCCGGGGTGCGTGAGGGACTGCGGGCGGTGCTGCTCGGCGGGGCGGCCGGCGGTTTCGTACGGCCGGACGAACTGGACATCCCGCTCACCTTCGAAGGCACCCGGGAGGCGGGCACCACGCTCGGTTCGGGGGTGGTGATGGCCTTCGACGACACCGTCCCGCTGCCCCGACTGCTACTGCGCATCGCCGAGTTCTTCCGCGACGAGTCGTGCGGGCAGTGTGTGCCGTGCCGGGTCGGCACGGTGCGGCAGGAGGAGGCGCTGAACCGGATCGTGGACCGCACGGGCGCCGCCGCGGCCGATGACATCGCCCTCCTCAGGGAGGTGGGCCGCGCGATGCGCGACGCCTCCATCTGCGGTCTGGGGCAGACCGCGTGGAACGCCGTGGAATCCGCCATCGACCGTCTGGGGGCGTACGAATGACCGTGACACCGCTGGGGATTCCCCGCCGTCTGCTGGAGTTCACCATCGACGGGGAGGAGGCCCGGGTGCCCGAGGGCTCGACGATCCTCGACGCCTGCCGGGCGGCCGGAAAGGACATCCCGACCCTCTGCCAGGGCGACACCCTCGCTCCGAAGAACGCCTGCCGTGTCTGCGTGGTCGAGGTGGCGGGCTCACGCACACTGGTCCCGGCCTGCTCCCGCACGGCAGAGGCCGGCATGGAGGTGCGGACCGACACCGAACGGGCCCGCCACAGCCGCAAGATCGTCCTGGAACTGCTCGCCTCCTCGGTCGACTTGTCGACGACTCCGGAGGTGGCCGACTGGATCAAGGAGTACGAGGCGAAGCCGGACCGTTTCGGGCCGGACGCGGCGCGGCTCGACGAGCAGCCGAGGATCGACAACGAGCTGTACGTGCGCGACTACGACAAGTGCATCCTGTGCTACAAGTGCGTGGACGCCTGCGGCGACCAGTGGCAGAACACCTTCGCCATCTCCGTCACGGGACGCGGTTTCGACGCCCGGATCGCAGTCGAGCACGACGCCGCGCTCACCGACTCCGCGTGCGTCTACTGCGGCAACTGCATCGAGGTGTGCCCCACGGGGGCCCTGTCCTTCAAGTCGGAGTTCGACATGCGGGCGGCGGGTACCTGGGACGAGTCGGCACAGACCGAGACGACCACGGTGTGCGCGTACTGCGGAGTGGGCTGCAACCTGACGCTGCACGTGCAGGAGAATGAGATCGTGAAGGTCACCTCACCGCACGACAACCCGGTGACCCACGGCAATCTCTGCATCAAGGGCCGTTTCGGCTACCAGCACGTACAGAACCGGGGCTGATCAGGACATGGGACGAGTCACGGAACGACGCAAGGTGATCCGGATCCGGGACGGGGTGGTCTCCAGCCGCGCGGACACGCTCGTCGCGGAGGAACCGCTGGAGATCCGTCTCAACGGCAAGCCGCTGGCGATCACGATGCGCACGCCGGGCGACGACTTCGCGCTCGCCGCCGGGTTCCTGGTGAGCGAGGGGGTGCTGGCCGCCGCGTCCGACCTGCTGAACATCGTCTACTGCGCGGGCGCGACGGGTGGGGGTCCCTCCCGCTCGAGCGGAGCCGAGAGTGGGGGAGGTTCGAACTCGTACAACGTGGTGGACGTGCGGACCGCGCCGGACGTGGTGATACCCGACATCACCCTCGAACGGAACGTCTACACCACCTCGTCCTGCGGTCTGTGCGGCAAGGCGAGCCTCGACGCCGTCCGTACGACGGCCCGTTGGCCCATCTCCGACACTCCCCCGGTCCGGGTCGACCCGGAACTGCTCGCGCTCCTCCCCGACCGGCTGCGCGCGGCCCAACGGGTCTTCGACCGGACCGGGGGGCTGCATGCGGCGGCTCTGTTCACCGAGGAGGGGGAACTGGTCGACGTCCGGGAGGACGTGGGCCGGCACAACGCGGTCGACAAGCTGGTCGGCCGCGCCCTGCAGAACGGCGACCTGCCGCTGTCCCGCACTGTCTTGCTCGTGTCGGGCCGGGCGTCCTTCGAGTTGGCGCAGAAGGCCGTGATGGCGGGCATCCCGGTGCTCGCGGCGGTTTCCGCGCCCTCCTCCCTGGCGGTGGACCTCGCCGCCGAGACGGGGCTGACCCTGGTCGGATTCCTGCGGGGCGGCTCCATGAACGTGTACGCGGGCGAGGACCGCGTCGTCCTGCGGGCCGCGGCCGCCCAGGGCTGACCGGTCTTCGCCGCGACACGGCGGCGGGGCCCCGAACGGCGGGGAGCGCCCCCTGCGCCGCAGGGGCCCCGCCTCAGTCCGGCGCGGCGACCGGTGGCCGGCCACGCCGGGATCCGGCCGGAACCCACCGGCACCGCGGCGCGGCTCAGGTGGAACGTGTCCCGACCGCGGTTCGCGACCCCGACGCCGGCGCCGACTCGGTGGCCTCCTCGGGCACATCGCGCGCGCGGCGCTTGGCGATGACCGCGCACACCATCAGCTGCATCTGGTGGAAGAGCATCAACGGCAGCACGGCCAGCGAGGCCTGCGCGCCGAACAGGACGCTCGCCATCGGCAGGCCGGAGGCGAGGGACTTCTTCGAGCCGGCGAACTGGATCGTGATCCGGTCCTCCCGGCTGAAGCGCAGCGCCTTGCCGCCGTACCAGGTCAGGGCGAGCATCACGGCGAGGATGACGGCCTCGACGACCAGCAGTCCGCCCAGCCGGACGGGGCTCACCTGGTGCCAGATGCCCTGGACCATGCCCTCGCTGAAGGCGGTGTAGACGACGAGGAGGATCGAGCCGCGATCGACCAGGCCGAGGACCTTCTTGTGCCGCGTGACGAACCCTCCGATCCAGCGGCGCAGCAGCTGTCCCGCGAGGAACGGCACCAGCAGCTGCAGCACGATCTCCAGCAGCGAGTCGGCCGAGAAGCCGCCGGTGCCGCCGCCGAGCAGCGCGGCGGCCAGCAGCGGGGTGACGACGATGCCGACCAGGGAGGAGAAGGAGCCCGCGCAGATCGCGGCGGGTACGTTGCCGCGGGCCATCGAGGTGAAGGCGATCGACGACTGGACGGTCGACGGGACCAGGGTGAGGAAGAGCAGGCCCTGGTAGAGCGGATGGGTCAGGAACACCGGCACGAGTCCGCGGGCGGCCATTCCCAGCAGCGGGAAGACGACGAACGTGCACGCCAGCACCGTGACGTGCAGCCGCCAGTGCTTGAGCCCGTCCATGGCCTCACGGGTCGACAGCCGCGCGCCGTAGAGGAAGAAGAGGAAGGCGATAGCGGCCGTGGAGGCGCCGGAGGCCACGTCGGCACCCGTCCCGCGCGCGGGGAACAGGGCCGCGAGGCCCACCGTCCCCAGCAACAGCAGGATGTAGGGGTCGATCGGCATCCAATTCGGCCATCGCAGGCGTTTCACGGTGCTCCACTTGCTGGTTGTCCTGTGCGTGTACGGGGCCCGGAGGGGCCCCTTCCATCGTCCTCCTCCGACCCTTGATCGGGAATCCGGCATACCACTCTGACTGTCATCATGTTCCGCGATAGCCTGAGCGGGTGTACGACCCCTCCCAGCTGCGTACGTTCCTCGCGGTGGCCCAGACGCTCAGCTTCACGCAGGCCGCCAGGCGCCTCGGCCTGCGCCAGTCCACCGTCAGTCAGCACGTACGCCGCCTGGAGGACGCCACCGGGCGACAGCTGTTCAGCCGCGACACGCACTCGGTGGAGCTGACCGAGGACGGCGAGGCGATGCTCGGCTTCGCGCGCCGGATCCTCGCCGTGCACGAGCAGGCGACGGCGTTCTTCACGGGGACCCGGGTGCGTGGTCGGCTGCGTTTCGGCGCGTCGGAGGACTTCGTGCTGACCCGGCTGCCGGAGATCCTGGAGGGCTTCCGCTACGACCATCCCGAGGTGGACCTGGAGCTCACGGTCGAGCTGTCGGGCACGCTGCACGAGCAACTGGCGGCCGGGAAATTGGACCTGGTGCTGGCGAAGCGGCGTCCCGAGGACCCGCACGGCCGCCTGGTGTGGCGCGACGAACTGGTGTGGATCGGCGCGGAGCGACTGCGGCTGGACGCGGACCGTCCGGTGCCGCTGATCGTGTACCCGCCGCCCGGCATCACCCGGGCGCTCGCCCTGGAGGCCCTGGAACGGCAGGGCCGGGCCTGGCGCATCGCCTGCACCAGCGGCAGCCTCAACGGCCTGATCGCGGCGGCCCGCGCGGGCCTCGGCGTGATGGCCCACTCCCGGGGACTGATCCCGCCGGGCCTGGTCCGGGCACCGGAGCGAGCAGAGCTGCCGGAACTCGGCCACGTCGACTTCGTCCTGGTCCACGGGCACCGACGCCCCTCGGCCCAGGGCGCGGCAGACGCCCTGGCGGCGGCGATCCTGGCGGGCGGGGAGCGCTTGCAGCGGCGGGGTGTCTAGGCAGCGTGGCGACCGGGCCCGGTGACGGATCACGGCGTCCCGGCGCTGAAGAAAAGAGGGTCACGTGCATGACGCGGGGACCGGCCGCGCACTGTTCGGGCGGGCCTGCCGACAGGTCTGCGGAGCGTAATCGCGTCGTACAGATTCGGTGGAGATTGCGGGACCGAAACTTACCCAACCGTCAGCTTTCTGTCCGACCCCTACCCATGTGAGCGCATTTCGCGTCACTGCTTGCTGCGCATCTGAGCACTGTTCGTGTTCAACCCCCCTCCCGCCCCGTCCACGGGTGGGGTAGCTTTCACCGCGCTGCGGGGAGCGACAAGGAGCCGGGAGCGGGGATTGCGCGAGTTCACCAACCCTCCGTTGGCGTTGGCACCGCCGGTGGGCGGTCTGGCCGATGTCGTCTTCCACCATGCCCAGGAAGACCCCCTGCATATCGCGCTCGGCCGCAAGGGCGAGGACGGCCGGTGGCGGGACGTGACCGCCGCCGAGTTCCGCGACGAGGTCCTGGCCCTCGCCAAGGGCCTGCTCGCCCAGGGCATCCGCTTCGGCGACCGGGTGGCGATCATTTCCCGCACCCGCTACGAGTGGACGCTCTTCGACTTCGCGCTGTGGGCGATCGGCGCCCAGGTGGTGCCGGTCTACCCCACCTCCTCGGCGGAGCAGTGCTTCTGGATGCTGTACGACGCCGAGTGCACGGCGGCGGTCGTCGAGAACGAGGACCACTCGATGACGATCGCCACGGTCATCGACCGGCTGCCGCAACTGCGTCAGCTGTGGCAACTGGACTCGGGCGCCCTGCAGCAGCTGTACGACTCGGGCGCGCACATCGACGACGAGGTGGTGCACCGGCACCGGCAGGCGGTCACCCCGGACTCGGTCGCCACGATCATCTACACGTCGGGCACCACCGGCCGCCCCAAGGGCTGTGTCATCTCGCACGGCAATTTCATGTACGAGGCCGACACGATGATCACGCGCTGGGAGCCGGTGTTCCACTCGAAGAAGGGCGACGAGGCGGCGACCCTGCTGTTCCTGCCGCTCGCGCACGTCTTCGGCCGGATGGTGGAGGTCGCCACGATCCGCGGCAAGGTGAAGTTCGGGCACCAGCCTCAGATGAGCGCGGCCGCCCTGATGCCCGACCTGGCCGCGTTCAAGCCGACGTTCTTCCTCGGGGTGCCGTACATCTTCGAGAAGGTCTTCAACGCCTCCCGCCGCAAGGCGGAGAAGGAGGGCAAGGCCGGGCCGTTCGGGAAGGCCGTCGAGGTCGCCGTGAAGTACGCGGAGGCGATGGAGGCGAAGGCCTGGGGCACCGGGCCCGGTCCGTCGGCGGGCCTGCGGATGCAGCACCAGCTCTTCGACAAACTCGTCTACGCCAAGATGCGGGCGGCGATGGGCGGCCGCATCCGGCACGCGATGACCGGCGGCTCGGGCATGGACCGGCGCCTCGGCCTGTTCTTCGCGGGCGCGGGCGTCCACATCTACGAGGGCTACGGACTCACCGAGACCACCGCGGCCGCCACCGCCAACCCGCCCGAGCGCACCCGCTACGGCACCGTGGGACAACCCATCCCCGGCATGACCGTGCACATCGCGGACGACGGCGAGGTCTGGCTGCGCGGCGACAACGTCTTCCAGGGCTACCTCAACAACCCCAAGGCCACCGACGAGGCCCTGCACGACGGCTGGCTGGCCACCGGTGACCTGGGATCGCTCGACGAGGACGGCTACCTCACGATCACCGGCCGCAAGAAGGAGATCCTGGTGACCTCCGGCGGCAAGAGCGTGTCGCCCGGCGCCCTGGAGGAGCGCGTCCGCGACCATCCGCTGGTCGCCCAGTGCATCGTCGTCGGCAACGACCGACCGTACGTCGCCGCCCTGATCACCCTGGACCAGGAGGCCGTCGAGCACTGGCTGACGATGCGCGCCAAACCGCAGATGCCGGCGGCCCAACTGGTGCGCGACACCGACCTGGAGACCGAGGTCAGGCGGGCGGTGGTCGCCGCCAACACCCTGGTCTCACAGGCCGAGTCGATCCGCACGTTCCGCATCCTGGCCCAGCCGTTCACCGAGGAGCACGGTCTGCTGACCCCCTCCCTCAAGCTGAAACGCAAGGCCATCGAGAACGCGTACGTCAACGAGGTCGAGGCGCTGTACCGGGCCTAGGGGGTATGTCGTCGGGTGCCGACGCTCCGCATCGACGATGAGTTTTCGGAGGCTGTGCGGTCTACCAGTCGACGAAGGGAGCGCACCATGCGCAAGATCATCGTTTGCACCTTCCTGACACTGGACGGCGTCATGCAGGCCCCGGGCGGCCCGGACGAGGACACCCAGAGCGGCTTCGAGCACGGCGGCTGGCAGAAGCCGGTGTCCGACGACGAGGTCGGCACGGCCATCGCCGGTTGGTACGAGACCTCCGACGCGATGCTGCTCGGCCGCAAGACGTACGAGATCTTCGCGTCGTACTGGCCGACCGCCGATCCCGACAACCCGTTCACCGACCGGATGAACAGCATGCACAAGTACGTGGCGTCCCGAACCCTGACGTCCGTCGAGTGGCAGAACTCCACCCTGCTGGAGGGCGACGTCGCCGATGCCGTACGCAAGCTGAAAGCGTCCGACGGCAGCGACATCAACGTCGTCGGCAGCGGCGACCTCGCCCAGACCCTCATGCGGCACGACCTCGTCGACGAGTACCGGCTGACCATCCACCCGGTGATCATCGGCACCGGCAAGCGGCTGTTCGCCGACGGAGCGATCCCCACCGCGCTGGAACCGGTCAGCGTCTCGACGACGAAGGGCGGCACCGTCGTCGGCGTCTTCCGGCCGAACGGCAAGCCCAGCTACGACAGCTACTAGCCCGTCGGTCCGGGCGTGCCAGGTCGATCCGCGCTGCGGGTCAGTAGACGGCACACCCGGACCAACGATCAGATGATCCGAACGAGAACGGCGGACGCCGGTCGCTAGCTGATGGTGACCCGGAAGATCTTGTCCGAGCCGTCCGCCTCACCTCCGTTGTTGTCGCTGTTGGTGGTCGACAGCCACAGCTGGTCGGCGCCCGGCACCTTGGTGACCGTGCGCAGGCGGCCGTAGGTGCCGACGTAGTACGCCGTCGGGGAGCCGACGCTCTCGTTGTCGCCGTTGATCGGGATCCGCCACAGACGTTCGCCGCGCAGGGACGCCATGTAGACGACGTTGCGGACGATGGCGATGCCGCTGGGTGAGGCCTCGGAGACGTTCCAGGTGGCCTTGGGGTTGGTCATCCCGGAGACGCTGCAGTTGCCCTCGCAGGTCGGCCAGCCGTAGTTGGCGCCCGGCTTGATCAGGTTCAGTTCGTCCTTGGAGCTGTTGCCGAACTCCGCTTCCCACAACCGGCCGTTGCGGTCGAAGGCGAGGCCCTGCGGGTTGCGGTGCCCGTAGCTGTAGACGTAGTTCCCGAACGGGTTGCCGGGGGCCGCCTTCCCATCCGTCGTCATGCGCAGGATCTTGCCGTTCAGGGAGTTCTTGTCCTGGGCCAGGTCGGGTGTCTGGGCCTCGCCGGTGGAGACGTAGAGGTAGCCGTCGGGGCCGAAGGCGAGGCGGCCGCCGTTGTGGTAGCGGTTCTTCTTGATGCCCTGCAGCAGCACCGTGTAGTCGCTGAGCTTCGTGCCGTCGTACGTCATACGCACCACGCGGTTGCCCTCGGACGCAGTGTGCATGAAGTAGACGCGGTGGTTGGTCTCCCACTTGGGATCGATCGCGACGCCGAGGAGCCCGCCCTCGCCGTTGGTGGTGACCGCGTTGGGGACGGTCCCCACCTGGGTCTTCGCGCCGGCCTTCGTGACCTTCCAGACGCGGAAGTCGTCCCGCTCGGTGACCAGGGCCGACTGTCCGTCGGGCAGCCAGGAGGTGCCCCACGGGATCGTCCAGCCCGTGGACAGGGTGGCGACGGACGACGGGACACCACCGTCGGTGGCGCACGCCTTGGTCGTGAAATTCACCGTGTTGCTCTGCGTGGAGACGTTGCCCGCCGCGTCGCGTGCGACGACGTTCAGGGCGTACGGGCTGTCGCAGGCGAGCCCGGTGAGGGTGGTCGACGTGCCGCTGGTGACCGTCTTGTAGACCGTGGTGCCGCTGCGCACGTCGTACCCGGTGACCGCCCGGTCGTCCGTGGCGGCGCCCCAGGTCAGGTCGACGGCGTTGGAGGTGACGCCCGCCGCGGACAGCGTGCCGGGTTTGCTCGGCGGAGTGGTGTCGGAGCTCGGCTTGGTCGTGCAGTCGACGACCGGGCTCGCGGAAGAGGTGTTGCCGGCCGCGTCCCGGGCGATGACGGTGAGGTTGTACGTCGTGTCGGGCGCCAGGCCCGTCAACGCCTTGGAGACCGAACTCCCGGACGCCTCACTGACCTTGTTGCCGTGCTCGTAGATGTCGTACGCCGTCACGCCCACGTTGTCCGTGGCGGCGCCCCAGGCGAGGGTCAGGCCGTTCTCGCCGATGGCCGAACAGCTGGGCTGGCCGGGGCGGGTGGGTGCCTGGGTGTCGGCCGCCGCCGCGAGGCTGACGCGGTCCAGGTTGGGGCCGCCGGAGTCGGTGGTGGCGGTCGCGCGGATCTTGTTGGACCCGGCCTTCAGCGGCACGTTCACGCTCTTCGTCGCCCAGGTGCCCCAGTCGGCGGTGGCCGGGAAGGACACCCCCGAGGCGACCACGGTGCCGCCCACGGAGATGTCCATCGGCCGGTCGGTGGACGTCCCGTTGGCGTACCGGAGGGCGAGCGACGAGGTCCCGGCGGCGGTCGCGCTCACTGTGAACTCCACGTAGGAGCCGGTGACGTTGGTGTAGTCGACGAAGCCGGTGCCGGTGTAGCCGGTGTGGTTGGTGGCGACGGCGCCCTGGGAGACGGTGGCGTCCTCGGCCTGGTAGTCGGTGGCCGCCCGGGCACTGCCCCCGGTGAGGCCGACGAGCGGTAGGGCGAGGGCCAGGGGGAGGCCCCACGCCACGGTTCTGGTGGGTCGCTTCATGGATTGATTCCCCTCAGCCCGTGTACCGGGTGAAGACCTTGAGATAGTCGTACGGCTGCTGCGACACGCCGCTGCACGCGTCGCCGTCCGCGCCCGAGCCGCAGGCACGGTCACGGTTGACGGACCAGTAGGTGAGGCGCCCGATGTGGTGCTGCTGGGCGTAGGCGAGCATGGTCTCGAAGTCGGCGACCCGGACCCGCTCACCGGAGTCGTCGGTCTTGCCGTTCATCGAGGACAGCCCGATGTGGGCGTAGGTGGTGGCGTCGCTGTAGCCGTACGCCGACTTGACCCGTGCCTTGAGCCCCTCCATGGCCTGCGTGGTCAGGGTGCCCATGTTGGTGGTGCCGCCGCCGAAGTCGAACGGCATGATGCACCAGACGTCGTTCGCCAGACCGGAGTTCGCGGCCCGCTTGATCATGTCGACGCCGGTGGAGTCGGGGCCGCTGGTGGTGGTGCCGAAGGTGATGACGGTCTTCAGGCCGGGGTTGTTCGCCTTCACGGTCTTCAGCGCGTCGACCACGCGCTGCCGCACGGTGGCGTTGGACCACTCGGTGTTCTCGATGTCGATGTCGATGACCTTCAGCTTGTACGCGTCGATCACCTTCTGGTACGCGCCCGCGAGCGCCGAGGCGCTGGAGCACTTCTCGCCGAGCTTGTTCCCGCTCCAGCCGCCGATGGAGACCATGACGTCGCCGCCGGCGGATCTGATCGCGTTGATCTTCGACTGATCGTTGCCGCCGGTCAGCGGGCGCGAGCCGTCCCACTTCGGGTTGCAGCCGCCGTCGGAGAGGATGAACGCCATCGTGAACCACTTGACGCCGGTCGCCGACATCACCGAGGTGGGGTTCGGCGGGCTGCCCCAGCCGAGGTACTCGTAGGGGGCGACGGCCATGCCCGGTGAAGCGGCCGCGCCCTTCAGGGAGCTGACCGGCTTCACGCGGATCAGCCGGGTCTCGCCGGGCCGAAGGGTCGCGCTGTAGGAGTCGGCGATCACGCCCTTGTGGGAGCCGGACCACAGGTCGGTGACGTCACCGGAGCCGGTGAAGCCGACCTTCGACCAGTCCACGGCGACCGTCGTGTTGCCGGACGTACCGGTGTTGAACAGGGCCACCACGTACTGGCCGTCGCTCTCCTTCTTGCTCCAGACCTGCTTGACCCCGCTGTTCACGATCCGTTTGGCGGCGACGCCGTCCTGGTTGACTCCGATGAGCCGGTCGTTGGTCAGCATCGCCTTGTCGACCGGGTCGAGGTCGGTCAGGTCGGTGCCGAGCAGCAGCGGCGAGGCGGCCATCGCCCAGAGGGTGAAGTGGGACCGGCGCTGGTCGGCGGTGAGGCCCACCCGGTCACCGTTGCCTATCTCCAGGGAGTCGAGGTCGTTCCAGCCGCCCGGACCGGCGTGCGGCTGCCAGGAGGCCGCGGTGTTGAAACGGGAGGAGACGTGGGACCAGTCGGTGAGCGGATAGCCGCTGCCGTTGTCGCCCGGACCGCAGTAGCACTCCACGTCGCCCTGGGTGCGCCAACTGTTCGCGTGCTTGCGCCAGGTGGCGGCGTCCGCGATCGCGAGGTTGTTGGACAGCGCGAAGTTGATGGGCCGTCCGGTGGCGCGCAGCGCCTTGTCCCAGGCCTGGACGTCGGGGACGTCGTGGCTGCCCACTCCGTCGATCTTGAGGTAGTCGACTCCCCAGGAGGCGAACTGCCGGGCCCAGGAGTTCACGAACTCCTGCGCGCCCGGCTTCTGGTAGTCGATGTAGTACATGTTCTTGCAGTTGTAGTTCTTCTCCGTCTTCGACGTGTCCGCGATGTCCTTGGCGTGGTATGAGGTCCCCTCGATCGGCGTGTTCTTGGTGACGGCGTTCTTGGCGATGCCGGGCGTCACGTAGAAGCCGAACTTCAGGCCCTTGGAGTGGATGTAGTCGGCCAGCGCCTTGATGCCGCCGGGGAACTTGGCCGAGTCCACGGACCAGCGGCCGTAGGAGTCGACGACGAAGCCGTTGTCGTCGCACTTCTGCCAGAAGTCGTCGAGGTTGACGTAGACGAAGCCGTGGTTCTTGAGGCCGCTGGACACGAGCGCGTCGGCCTGGGCCTTGATCTTCGCCTCGGTCGGCCAGCGGCGTGTGAAGCTCCAGCTGCTCCAGCCCATGGCGGGGCGGACGGACTGGCCGTTGTCGGAGGCGGCCGCCGGGCGGGCGGTGGCCAGCAGTGGGACGACCGAGGCGATCAGCAGCCCGACCAGGGCCACGACCAGCGATCTGACGCGGGTGACGCGGGTGATGCCTGTCATGACTGTCCCCTCTTCGCGGGAGTCGCGTACGAGGTGCCGATCCACGCCTCGTCGATCCGCAGCCGCTGGTAGCGGGTCGTGTCGGTGGCCGCGGCCCAGGTGGAGTCGACCTGGAGGCGTACGTAACGGGCCTTGGCGGCGGTCAGGTCGATGCCCTGCATGCCGCGGCGGCTCGGCAACTCACCGGTCTTCACCGGGCTGCCCCAGTTGGCGCCGTCGGCGCTCAGGTACACCTTGTAGTCCTTGATCCGCGCCGACTGCTCGGTGTCCGAGCGGGCGTAGGCGACGGAGTCCTCGCGCTGGTTGAGCCCGAGGTACTGGACCTTCTTCGAGCTGCCGAGGTCGAAGGTGAGGTTGACCGGGAGGGTCTTGTTGTTGTCCCAGTAGGTGCGGTAGTCGCCGTCACCGGCGGCCGAGGCCGGGTGAGAGCTCGCCGAGGCGCTCGCGCTCACCTTGACGCCGGAGAGGATCCCCTGGCGGCCGGCCGTGGTGACCTTGAACACCGTGTCGTACGGGTCCCAGTTCCCGAGCCCGGTGAGGGTGAGGACGCCGCCCGACTGCGACCACGAAACCGCCGCTCCGGTACGGAGGTTGGTGACCGAGGCGACGCGGTAGCCGTTGTCGCGGACGCGCAGGGTGCTGGTGCTGGGCGGGGTCAGAACGTGGATGTACTGGCGGTCGGCGTCGGTCTTGCTGATCGTGGTCACACCGTGGGCGCCGTCGTTCCAGAAGCCCGGCTTGAGCCCGCCGTACATGTAGCCGCCACCCTCGGTGCCGTGCAGGGACTCCCAGATGGGGCCGAGGTAGGAGTTCGCGAAGTTGTTGAAGTCGGCCTGGTTGGCCGGGAACTTGCCGTTGACCTGGGCGGTCTCCGCCATCAGCGCCTTCACGGACGAGCCGGTGTTGGTGACGAGGCGGCCGAGGGTGAGCATCTTGTCGACCGCCGGGTCGGTACCGCCGTACCACCAGGAGCCCGTGGAGGGCAGCTTGAAGTCGGCCTCGGTGAGGCGGGGCTGGGCCGTGTAGACCGCCTGCGGATAGTCGTAGGCAGGCGTCATCCCCGTCTTCTGCTCATTGCTGATCATGTCCATGATCGGCGTGTCTTCGTTGTTGTTGCTGATCGTGTAGTTCGGGCGCTTCTGGTAGACCTGCGCGTAGAGGTTGTTGCTCTCCCAGTACGCGTTGTCGTTGTCGATCCAGAAGCCGCCGAGGTCGGGGTAACGGTCCATGACCTCGAAGAAGTTGTCGTAGCTGAACTGCCCGAAGCCGTCCCGGGTGGTCAGGTCGACGTCCTTGCCCTTGTACGAGGAATACGCCGCCGAGTCGAGCCACTCATGGCCGCCCTCGGCGTGCCACTGGGGGTCGTCGGTCATGTAGAGGATGACCTTCAGCCCCTTGGCCTTCGCGGCACTGACCAGCTCGCCGAGGAAGTCCCGCTTGGTGGAGCAGGAGCCGGGGATCTTCGACGGCCAGGCGCGGGCGTAGCCGAGGCGGCTGTGGAAGGAGGCGAGGACGAGGTACTGCGTGTGCAGCTTCTGGGCCTCCTTCACCCAGTAGTCGGCGTTCCAGCCGCCGTTCGTGACGTCACTCTCCCACTCGGTGCAGCTGGTGTGGGCGGGCGCGGTGCGCAGGCCCCAGTGCAGGAAGAGGCCGCCGACGGAGTTGCGCAGGAAGTTCTGCCGGGGGTTTTCCAGGTCGAGCGGCTTCGCCCCGTCGATGGCGGGCGTGCCGTTGGTGGAGCCGTCTGCCGCGGCGCCGGTGTCACGTACCTCGAAGGCGGCGGCGCGGGGAGCGGTCTGCGGGGCCGCGGGGGCGGCGGGGTGGGTGAGCCCAAGGACGACGGCGAAGGCGAAGAGAACGATCGCCGCGGCCCGGTGCCGGGGGCCGGTGGGGGTTTTCACGGGGAGGGGGCTCCTCATACGAGCTGGTAGCCGCGGAGGTTGGTGAGCAGGAGGTAGGTGTTCTGCAGGGATCCGGAGGTGTCACCGAGGGAGCGGTAGATGCCCCACTTCGGGCGCACGCGGTCGGCGAGGAAGGTGTCGACGCCGGTCTTCGACGCGTCGATGACGGTCGAGCCGCCGCTCTTGAGGATCCAGCGGACCGAGCCCGCCGAGCCGTCGCCGACCTTGATCTGGAAGTCGACGTCGGTCCACTTGTCGTGCAGGGGGTCCAGATCGGTGCGGCCGATGAGGATGTCGTCGATGGCGAGCTTCAGCTCGATGGTCTGCTTGCCGTTGACCCGGCGCAGGGACTGCACGACGATCGGCGAGCTGCCGGTGCCCGGCTGCTTCATCTGCATGATGTGCGTGAAGGTGGTGGTCGCCTTCAACGAGCTCGGGATGTACATGGAGTACGTGACCCGCCAGGTCTGGCCCTGGGTCCACTTGAGGTAGCTGCTGCCGCTGGTGCGCAGCCCGGTGACCTCCTGCCGCTGCCGGTCGGTCGACGTGTCACGGTCGACCGTGTGCATGTTGAAGCGCCAGTTGTTGCCGGTGGCGTAGATGTGCGGCTGTCCGGCGGTGTGCGAGTCGGCGCGGTCGTCCTCGATCGTCTCGAAGGCGCCCAGGCCGTCCTTGCTCGCGGACGGTGCCCACTTCTGCTGCCAGGACGCGGCGTGCGCCGTGGTCGCTGTCGGCAGACCGACGGCGGCTCCCGCCGCGCCGCCGAGGGCGGCACCCAGCAGTCTCCTTCTGGATGTGCTCATGACACTAATCACCTCGCAGCTGTTCGTTCATGATCAGGAAGGCGCCCAGCCCGTGGAAGTCGTTGGTGGCCCGTTTGCGGGCGATGTAGTACGCGTAGTCGCCGACGTTCGTGCCTTCGGAGATGTCGGCGAGTTCGGTGCGGCCGTCCGTGCCGACCGACAGTTTCGCCAGGACGCCCTGGTAGCCGCGGCGGGCGACGGCCTCGTAGTGGCGGTCGAGGTAACCCTTTTGCGCGCCGCGGTCGAGGGCGTAGGTGAACATGCTGGAGCAGGACGTCTCGGTCCAGTTGCCGCTGCTGCCGCCCTTGTCGATCACCTGGAACCAGCGCCCGGTCGCCGGGTCCTGGTACTTCTCCAGGCCCACTGCCAACTTCCGGAAGATCTTGAGGAGTTGGGCCCGGCGGGGGTGGTTGGCGGGGATCGCGTCGAGCACGTTGGTGATCGCCATCGAGTACCAGCCGACCGCCCGGCACCAGTGCTCGGGGGCGAGCCCGGTCTGCGGGTCCGCCCAGCTCACGCTCTTCGACTCGTCGTAGGCGTGCTTCAGCAGGCCGCTCGCGACCTGGAGGTGGCCGCCGTAGAGGGCGAGCTGCTTGGCCGCCTCGTCGTTGGCGTACGTCCGGTCGCCGAACTCCTTGCCGTACTCGACGAGGAACGGGTTCACCATGTAGACGCCGTCCGCCCAGAGTTGGTTGGCGCGGCTGGCGGTGTCGGCGTGCCAGAAACCGCCGTCGGAGGTGCGCGGAAAGGTGTTCAGGCGGTCACGGACCTTCTTCGCCGCCTTGCGGTAGCGGTCGTCGCCCGTCTCGTGGTGCAGGATCACCAGCAGCCGGCCGGCCTGCATGCTGTCCAGGCTGTTGAAGGGCTGGTCCATGGAGCCGTCGCTCTTCACGAAGCGGTCGACGTAGTCCTTGACGTAGGTGAGGTAGCGGGCCTCGTGCGTACGCCGGTAGGTGAGGTACTGGCCGTAGAGGTAGAGGCCCACCGGGTAGGACCAGTTGCCGATGGTGCTCGGGGTGTAGCGGGCCATGGTGGAGTCGACGAGGGCCACGGACCAGTCGGGGGCGGCGGCCGGGCGGCTCGCGGGCCGCGCGCCCGCGGCGACGGCCGGGGACGGGACGGCCGCCGGCAGAGCGGACAGGGTGACGGCGGCCAGGGCGACGATCGTCAGCGCCGTGGACATGCGTCGGCGTCTCATGTTCCTCCCTTTCGAATGAGGCCTTGCGGTGGGGCCTTTGCGGCAGAGGGCATGGCCTGCCGGACCCTTTCATCCGATGTCTGGTGAACGGGAGCCTCCGTCTATGCGGTCGGCGTCGTGGTCTTGCTCATGGAGGTGACCTGCTTTCCGGATGGTGGGGGGCATGGAAAGTCCAGGACAGCGCGGCGTTCACATGGGTGTACTGAGTTCAGCGACTCGTTCGACAGCGCCATACAGAGTTGCGGCATGAGGCCACGTGGTCAATGGTCCGGACCGAAGACGTCGGATGCGTTTCCGGCCAATCTCCAGCCGGTCCCCCACTGATGACACCGACTCACCGGTCGGCCACGAGAGATCCGGACCGATGCGGACGGATTTGGCGGTCAGGAATTCTTCGCGGCCCGTGATCGTTGAGTATGGAAGTGCCATCTGTCGACAACCGTAAGGATCAAGAGCTCGTGAGCAGCAAGGTCCCCCCGATCATCCTGAACAACGGCGTCGAGATGCCCCAGCTGGGTTTCGGCGTCTGGCAGGTGCCGGACGACGAGGCGCAGCAGGCGGTCACCACCGCGCTGGAGGCCGGGTACCGCAGCATCGACACAGCGGCGATCTACGGCAATGAAGAGGGCACCGGCAAGGCCATCGCCGCCTCCGGGGTCCCGCGCGAGAACCTCTTCGTCACCACCAAGCTCTGGAACAGCGACCAGGGATACGACTCCACCCTGCGCGCCTTCGACACCTCGCTGGAGAAGCTCGGCCTGGACTACGTGGACCTGTACCTGATCCACTGGCCCACCCCGTCCCGGGACCTGTACGTCGACACGTACAAGGCGTTCGAGAAGCTGCACGCCGACGGCCGGATCCGGGCGATCGGTGTCTCCAACTTCGAACCCGACCACCTGGAGCGGCTGATCGCCGAGACGTCCGTCGTCCCGGCCGTCGACCAGATCGAGCTGCACCCGCATCTGCAGCAGGCCAAGGCCCGCGAGTACCACGCCGAGCAGGGCATCACCACCGAGGCCTGGTCACCGCTCGGCCAGGGCAAGGGCCTCCTGGAGGTCCCGGCGATCGTGGCCATCGCGCAGAAGCACGACCGCACCCCGGCCCAGGTCGTGCTGCGCTGGCACCTCCAGCTCGGTAACGTGGTGATTCCCAAGTCCGTGACACCGTCGCGGATCAAGGAGAACATCGAGGTCTTCGACTTCAGCCTGGACACCGAGGACCTCGCGGCGATCAGCGCCCTGAACGAGGACCGGCGCCTGGGCCCCGACCCGGCGACGTTCAACCAGGCCTGAGCCCTCACCCAGCCGCTCTCCGTGCTGCGCCGCGGCTCCGCCCGGCTCGCCCAGGCGGAGA
>NZ_JBEXRA010000065.1:0-47606 GCF_040612855.1 Streptomyces sp. NPDC006332 | reverse complement strand
ACGAGCCCGCCCCTCACAAGCCCACGACCTCCACCCCCGAAGACACCGCCGAAGACACCGCCGAACCCGAAGCGCCCGAAGCCCCCCGCGGATCGTGTGTGATCCGCGCCCCACTTCGCGCTCCGGTAAGAGGCGCTCCCGCTGGTGATCTACTACTGGTCCCGGTACATCTCCGCGACCAGGAACGCCAGGTCGAGGGACTGGCTGCGGTTCAGCCGCGGGTCACAGGCCGTCTCGTAGCGCTGGTGCAGGTCGTCGACGAAGATCTCGTCGCCGCCGCCCACGCACTCGGTGACGTCGTCACCGGTGAGCTCGACGTGGATGCCGCCCGGGTGGGTGCCCAGGCCCTTGTGGACCTCGAAGAAGCCCTTGACCTCGTCGAGCACGTCGTCGAAACGGCGGGTCTTGTGGCCCGAGGCCGCCTCGTAGGTGTTGCCGTGCATCGGGTCGGTGATCCAGGCCACCGTCGCGCCCGAGGCGCTGACCTTCTCCACCAGCTCGGGGAGCTTGTCGCGGACCTTGTCGGCGCCCATCCGGACGATGAAGGTCAGCCGGCCCGGCTCGCGGTCGGGGTCGAGGCGCTCGATGTACTGCAGCGCCTCCTCGGCCGTCGTGGTCGGGCCGAGCTTGATGCCGATCGGGTTGCGGATCCGCGAGGCGAACTCGATGTGCGCGTGGTCCAGCTGCCGGGTGCGCTCACCGATCCACACCATGTGCGCCGAGACGTCGTACAGCTTCCCGGTGCGGGAGTCCACCCTGGTCAGCGCCGACTCGTAGTCGAGCAGCAGCGCCTCGTGCGAGGAGTAGAACTCGACGGTCTTGAACTCCTCCGGGTCGGTCCCGCAGGCGTGCATGAAGTTCAGCGCCTGGTCGATCTCGCGGGCGAGCTGCTCGTAGCGCTGGCCGGAGGGGGACGACTTCACGAAGTCCTGGTTCCAGGCGTGCACCTGGCGCAGGTCGGCGTAACCGCCGGTGGTGAAGGCGCGCACCAGGTTGAGCGTGGAGGCGGAGGCGTTGTACATCCGCTTCAGGCGCTCGGGGTCCGGGATCCGGGCGGCCTCGTTGAAGTCGAAGCCGTTGACCGAGTCGCCGCGGTACGTCGGCAGCGTCACGCCGTCGCGGGTCTCGGTGCCCTTGGAGCGCGGCTTGGAGTACTGGCCGGCGATCCTTCCGACCTTCACCACGGGTACGGACGCGGCGTACGTCAGCACCGCGCCCATCTGGAGCAGCGTCTTGAGCTTGTTGCGGATGTGGTCGGCGGACACCGCGTCGAAGGCCTCGGCGCAGTCGCCGCCCTGGAGGAGGAACGCCTCTCCCTTGGCGACGGCCGCCATCCGGGCGCGCAGCTGGTCGCACTCGCCCGCGAAGACGAGCGGCGGATACGACTCGAGGTCCGCGATCACTGCGCGCAGAGCCTCGGTGTCGGGGTACTCGGGCTGCTGCGCCGCGGGCAGGTCTCGCCAGGTGTTGCCAGCGCTCGCGCTGGTCTTAGCGTTCACGGTCACGCCCTCAACATTACGGGGTCGTGTCGAGTCGTTTTCTCCCGGCTCGACAGGTGAGACACACCCACGCTCAGGTGCGCGTGGGGTAGGGTGCGGCGCATGCTCGCGCACTCGATCCAGAACTGGTGGTGGACCGCTCATCCGGCGGCCCACTGACTGCGCGTACGCACGACTTCGCGAAGGCCGCCCGAGGGGTGGCCTTCGGCGTTCCCGGGGTCGTTCCTCACCGAATCGACGGAAATCGACGGAAGAGGAACCATGGACCTGACCCAGCTGCTGCACGATGCCCGCCCCTTCGCCCTGCTCCGCCGCCGCACCCCCGGCCGAGACGAAGACACGGTCGAGCTGCTGATCGGTCCGGTCAGCACCTACGACCGTCTCGCCGACCTCCCCGACGAGGGCCTCGCCCTGGTCCCGTTCCGGCAGATCCACGAGCGCGGCTTCGACGTCCGCGACGACGGGACGCCACTGGCGGCGCTCACCCCCGAGGAGACCTACGAGATCCCGCTCGCCACCGCCCTCGACCAACTCCCCGCGCACGCCGTGCGGGTCCGGGACGGCGGCTTCGACGTGGCCGACGACGCGTACGCGGAGATCGTCGGGCGGGTGCTGCGGGAGGAGATCGGCGCGGGCGAGGGCGCCAACTTCGTGATCCGGCGGACGTACGAGGGCGAGATCCCGGGGTTCTCCAGGGCCGACGCCCTGGCCTTGTTCCGGCGGCTGCTCGAAGGCGAGCGCGGCGCGTACTGGACCTTCGTGGTGCACACCGGGGACCGGACACTCGTCGGGGCCAGTCCCGAGGTGCATGTGCGGATGTCCGGCGGGACCGTCGTCATGAACCCGATCAGTGGAACGTATCGCTATCCGGCCGACGGCCCCACCCCCGAGCACCTGCTGGACTTCCTCGCCGACGGCAAGGAGATCGAGGAGCTGTCGATGGTCGTCGACGAGGAGCTCAAGATGATGTGCACGGTCGGCGACATGGGCGGGGTCGTGATCGGTCCCCGGCTGAAGGAGATGGCGCACCTCGCGCACACCGAGTACGAGCTGCGCGGCAGGTCCTCGCTGGACGCCCGGGAGGTGCTGCGGGAGACCATGTTCGCGGCGACCGTCACGGGCTCGCCGGTGCAGAACGCCTGCCGGGTCATCGAGCGGCACGAAACCAGCGGACGCGGCTATTACGCGGGGGCGCTGGCACTGCTGGGCAGGGACTCGGGCGGCGCTCAGACCCTCGACTCCCCCATCCTCATCCGCACCGCCGACATCGACGCGGACGGGCGGCTGCGGGTGCCGGTCGGCGCCACGCTGGTGCGCGGCTCGGACCCGGCGGGCGAGGTGGCGGAGACCCACGCGAAGGCGGCGGGGGTGCTGGCGGCTCTCGGGGTACGTCCGGGCAGGCCGCGCGAGGAGTCCGTACCGCCCCGGCTGGCCGACGACCCCCGGGTGCGGGCCGCGCTCGACGGGCGCCGGGCGTCCCTGGCGCCGTTCTGGCTGCGGATGCAGGACCGGTCCGAGGAGCTGTCCTGCCACGCCCTGGTCGTCGACGGGGAGGACACGTTCACGGCGATGCTCGCGCATGTGCTGCGTTCGTCGGGCCTGACCGTCACGGTCCGGCGGTACGACGAGCCCGGCCTGACGGAGGCGGTCCGCGCGCACGAGGGGCCCGTCGTCCTCGGCCCCGGTCCGGGCGACCCGGCCGACACCGCCGATCCCAAGATGCGGTTCCTGCGCGCGCTGACCGCCGAGGTGATCCGGGAGAACCGGCACGGCGTCCTCGGTGTCTGCCTCGGGCACGAGCTGATCGCGGCCGAACTGGGGCTGGAGATCGTACGGAAGGACGTCCCGTACCAGGGCACGCAGACGGAGATCGATCTGTTCGGGCGGCCGGAGACCGTCGGCTTCTACAACAGTTTCGTGGCGCGCTGCGACGACGAGACAGCCGCCGAACTCGCCGCGCACGACGTGGAGGTGAGCCGCACCGGCTTCGGTGAGGTGCACGCGCTGCGCGGGTCCGGTTTCGCCGGGGTGCAGTTCCATCCGGAGTCGGTGCTCACGCTGAACGGGGCGTCGGTCGTGCGGGAGCTGGTGGCTCAGCTGCGCGGCGCCGGCACGTTCCCCGAGCGCCGGCCCGCCCGGTAGCCGAGGGCGTCGTGCACCGTGGCGCCGCCGGTCCGGCCGACGGCGCCACGGTGCACTCACGCGTCCCGGAGGGTGACGGTCCGGCGGGGTTCAGCCGAAGAACACCCCCGCCTCCTCGTACAGGTGCGGATCGACCGTCTTCAGCCGGGCCGTGGCCTCGGCGATGGGGACGCGGACGATGTCCGTGCCGCGCAGGGCGACCATCTTGCCGAAGTCGCGGTCCCGGACGGCCTCGATGGCGTGCAGGCCGAAGCGGGTGGCGAGCCAGCGGTCGAAGGCGCTGGGGGTGCCGCCGCGCTGTATGTGGCCGAGGACCGTCGTCCGCGCCTCCTTGCCGGTGCGCTTCTCGATCTCCTTGGCCAGCCACTCGCCGACCCCGGACAGCCGCACATGCCCGAAGGAGTCCAGCGACTGGTCCTTCAGCACCATGTCACCGTCCCTGGGCATGGCCCCCTCGGCGACGACCACGATCGGGGCGTACGACGCCTTGAAGCGGGAGGTCACCCAGGCGCACACCTGCTCGATGTCGAAGCGCCGCTCGGGGATGAGGATGACGTTCGCCCCGCCGGCCAGGCCGGAGTGGAGGGCGATCCAGCCCGCGTGCCGGCCCATCACCTCACAGACCAGGACCCGCATGTGCGACTCGGCGGTGGTGTGCAGCCGGTCGATCGCCTCCGTGGCGACGCCGACGGCCGTGTCGAAGCCGAAGGTGTAGTCCGTACCGGACAGGTCGTTGTCGATCGTCTTGGGCACACCGACGCAGGGCACGTCGTGCTCGTCGGAGAGCCGGGCGGCGACGCCCAGGGTGTCCTCGCCGCCGATCGCGATGAGCGCGTCGACGCCCAGGCGGGCGAGGTTCTCCCGGACGCGGGCGACGCCGTCCTGCTGCTTGAGGGGATTGGTGCGCGAGGAACCGAGGATGGTTCCGCCGCGGGGCAGGATGCCGCGCACCGCGGGGATGTCCAGCCGTACCGTGACGCCTTCCAGGGGCCCTCGCCAGCCGTCCCGGAAGCCGACGAAGTCATAGCCGTACTCCTGTACGCCCTTGCGGACGATGCCCCGGATGACGGCGTTGAGCCCGGGGCAGTCGCCGCCTCCGGTCAGTACTCCGACGCGCATGGACGTGTCCCTTCGCCAGAGGTCACCTGCTGAAGGTCACGCTAATAGTGATCCGGGTCACTTCGGCATGGGTGGGACGGTCAATTCCGTGGAACGCGAACCGCCGGGACACACCGGGGCGTCGGTCACTCGTCGTCGAGTCCGCGCTCTATCGCGTAGCGCACCAGCTCGACTCTGTTGTGCAGCTGGAGCTTGCCGAGGGTGTTCTGGACGTGGTTCTGGACCGTGCGGTGGGAGATGACCAGCCGTTCGGCGATCTGCTTGTAGCTCAGGCCCTTGGCGACCAGCCGCAACACCTCGGTCTCACGCTCGGTGAGCTGCGGGGCCTTGGGCTGGTCGGCGTCCGGGGCGCCGGGGGCGGGCTCGGACGCCAGGCGCCGGTACTCGCCGAGGACCAGGCCGGCCAGGCCGGGGGTGAACACGGGGTCGCCGACCGCGGTGCGACGGACCGCGTCCAGCAGTTCCTCGGTGGACGCCGACTTCAGCAGGTAGCCGGTGGCGCCGGACTTCACGGCCTCCAGGACGTCGGCGTGCTCGCCGCTCGCGGACAGCACGAGCACCCGCAGGGCCGGGTTGGCGGCGACGAGTTCCTTGCAGACCTGGACACCGGGCTTGGCCGGCAGGTTCAGGTCGAGCACGAGCACGTCGGGCGCGGCGGCCTTGGCGCGGCGTACGGCCTGCTCGCCGTCGCCCGCGGTGGCGACCACGTCGAAGCCGGACTCGCCCAGGTCACGGGCGACGGCCTCGCGCCACATGGGGTGGTCGTCGACCACCATGACCCGGATCGCGCCCCGGCCCTCACTGTTGTCCGTCATCGCCGCTCTGCCTTCCCCCGTTGAGACCGCGTCTGCTTCGGTACTTTCAGTTCGACCTCCGTGCCCTGGCCGGGCACCGAGATCAGTTCGGCGCTGCCGCCGAGTTCGCGCAGCCGGCCCCGGATCGACAGGGCCACGCCGAGTCTGCCCTCGCCCTCGGCCTGCGCGAGCCGGCCCTCGGGGATACCGGGGCCGTCGTCCCGCACGGTCACGATCACCTCGTCCGGCTCGTCCTCGACGAGGAGCCAGGCGCGCGCCTTTTCCCCCGCGTGCTTGCGTACGTTGTCCAGGGCCGCGCCGACCGCGGCGGCCATCTCCCGCGCGGCGGCCGGCGGCAGCCGCACGGGGGCACCGGGCTCGGCGAGGCTCACCCTCGCGGAGGCGTACGGCGCGAGCAGGGAACGCAGGTCGACGGGTTCGTCGGCGTCCTCGTCGTCAGGCACCTCGACGGTCCGTACGACGGCCCCCTCGGCCGCGTCCTCCGAGGTGCGGGAGACGGGGACGAGCCCGCCGGAGACCAGGGTGCGCAGGGCGACCTCCTGCTCGCCGGCCATGCGGCCCAGCTCGGCCGCCTCGCCGCCCAGGACCGCTCCGCGCCGCTGCACCATCGCCAGCACCTGGAGCACGCTGTCGTGGATGTCCCGGGCCAGCCGCTCCCGCTCCCGGGTCGCCGCCTCGATCTCCAGGGCGCGGGCGAGGGTGCGCTCGGAGGCGCGGGCGACCTCGACGACGTAACCGATGGCGATGGAGGCGACCCAGACGAGGATCACGTTGTGGACCGTGTCGCGGGCGGGGGCGCCGCGCTCGACCAGGTTCGCGGCGGCGACCGCGGTGGAGGCGAAGGCCGCCCAGCGCCAGCCACCCTTGACCGCGAAGGCCAGCACCGAGCCCGCGGTCCATATGGACGGCAGGGTCGGGCCGCCTTCCACGATCCGGTCGTGCGCGTCGGCGACGACCGTCAGCAGGATGCCGGTGAGCGCCACGGTGAGGTCGGCCGCGAGGAACCGCTTGGTGCAGGCCGCCGCGTTCGCGACCCGGGGGAGGGTGGCCAGGGTCCAGCCGCACAGCACCACGTAGTAGGCGATGGCCACGCCGGGGCGGTCGTACTTGTCGTAGGCGGTGGCGAACAGACCGACCGCGTACAGCATGGTGAGCACCCGGTACGCGGTGAGCGCACGCCACATCGGCTGCTCGACGGACATCCTCATGACCCGCTCGCGCTTGGCCAACTCCCCCACCCCCCGGTATCGGACCGCTAGTGCGTGACAGGCACTAGGACTCCGACTTCTCCTTCTCGGCCTGTTCCTTCTCCGCCTGCGCGAGCGCGGCCCTGGCCGCCTTCTCCGCTTCCTTGTCGGCCTTCGCCGCCTCCATGATCTGCCGCTTGGCCGCGGTTGCGTAGATGTCGACGTACTCCTGGCCGGAGAGCTTCATGATCTCGTACATGACCTCGTCGGTCAGGGCGCGCAGGATGAA
Source organism: Streptomyces sp. NPDC006332 (assembly GCF_040612855.1). Taxonomy (NCBI): domain Bacteria; kingdom Bacillati; phylum Actinomycetota; class Actinomycetes; order Kitasatosporales; family Streptomycetaceae; genus Streptomyces; species Streptomyces sp. NPDC006332. The sequence continues at coordinate 40,555 of NZ_JBEXRA010000065.1, read as the reverse complement.
ACGGTCGTGCTCCATTCCCTGGTAGCGGCCGAAGTCCAGGGGCTCGCCGATGCGGATGCCCGGCCGCATCAGTTTCGGCATCACCTGGCCGGGCGGCTGGATCTTCTCCGTGTCGATCATGGCGACGGGGATGACCGGCGCGCCGCTGGCCAGCGCGACGCGCGCGAGCCCGCCGGGCTTGCCCCGGTAGAGACGGCCGTCGGGCGAGCGGGTTCCCTCGGGGTAGATCCCGAACAGCTCACCGCGCTCCAGGACATCGAGGCCGCTCTTGACCGCCGCCTCGCCCGCGCCGCGCGCGCCGGAGCGGTCCACCGGGAGCTGGCCGACCCCCTTGAAGAACGCGGCCGTCAGCCGTCCCTTCACCCCGGGGGTGGTGAAGTACTCGGCCTTCGCGATGAAGGTGACCTTGCGGTCGAGGACCGCGGGCAGGAAGAACGAGTCGGAGAACGACAGGTGATTGCTCGCCAGGATGGCGGGGCCCTCGGCCGGAATGTTCTCCAGGCCTTCCACCCAGGGCCTGAAGGCGACCTTGAGCGGCCCTCCGATGGCGACCTTCATCGTGCCGTACAACAACCGAGTGCCTCCCGTGTCCGTCGGTCAGACCATATCCCGCAGCACCGTCAATGAGCCCGACGGCCCTGGTCGGTGTCAGTGCGGTCGCGTACGGTGAACATCACCTGGACTCGTTCACGCCCTTCTCATGAACAGGAGACCGAAGGTGCCGGTCCTCCCTGGAGCCGAGCCGTTCCGCCACGAGGGCGGAGAAGCGGGTGTTCTCTTCTGCCACGGCTTCACCGGTTCCCCTCAGTCGCTGCGCCCGTGGGCGGAGTTCCTGGCCGAGCGCGGTCTGACCGTCTCGCTGCCCCTGCTGCCCGGTCACGGCACACGCTGGGAGGACATGCAGCTCACCGGCTGGCAGGACTGGTACGCCGAGGTGGACCGCGAGCTGCGTGCCCTGCGCGAGCGCTGCTCGCAGGTGTTCGTCGCGGGCCTGTCGATGGGCGGCACGCTCGCGCTGCGGCTGGCGGCGAAGCACGGGGACGCGGTCAGCGGTGTCGTGGTCGTCAACCCGGCGAACCGCATGCATGGCCTGGCCGCGCACGCTCTTCCCGTGGTCCATCACCTCGTCCGCTCGACGAAGGGCATCGCGAGCGACATCGCCAAGGAGGGCAGCACCGAGCTGGGATACGACCGGGTGCCGCTGCGCGCGGCGCACTCGCTGCGGTCCTTCTTCCGTCTCGTGGACGGTGAGCTGCCGCAGGTCACCCAGCCGCTGCTGGTCCTGCGCAGCGTCCAGGACCATGTGGTGCCGGGGGTCGACTCCGAGCGTGTCCTGAGTCGTGTCTCGTCCGTGGACGTACAGGAGATCGTGCTGGAACAGAGTTACCACGTCGCGACGTTGGACCATGAGGCGGACCGGATCTTCGAGGAGAGCTACTCGTTCATCAGCCGGCTCGCCCCCAGCATCGGCAAGGAAGGGACGGCCGCCCGTGGCTGAGCACGACTCCGATCGCGAGGAGCGCGAGGAGCGCGAGCCCGAGGAGCAGAGCGTCCCGTTCGACGAGGCCGCCGCGTGGGCCGCCATCGTCGCCGGATACGGCGAGGAGCCGCCGGACCCTCCGGGCGTCAAGCCCTTCAAGTCGGTCGAGGACCTGGCGCTGCTGGAGACCGAGACGAACGACGGCGGTCCCCAGGGAGCCGGGGACACCAAGGGCACGACGGGGACGAAGGAGACCAAGGGGACGAAAGAGGCCAGGGAGGCCAGGGACTCCCGGCGCTCCAGGCACTCCCGGGGCTCCGAAAAAGCCGAGGACACCGAGAACGCCGAGAACTCCCGGAACTCCGAGGACTCCGGTGACGAGAAGCCCGTGAAGCCCCTCGGCGGCTCGGTCGCCTTCGCGCCCGGGGTGGGCCCGCGGGACTACAGCATGCCGGAGCCCGCCGACGAGGACCTCGACGAGGACGACGAGGGCCACTTCGTACCGCCGGAGCCGCCCCCGCTGCCCGCCGCCGACACCACCGCGAAGTTCGCCTGGCTGGGCGTGCTCGGTGGGCCGGTGCTGCTCCTGCTGGCGATCCTGCTCGGCTGGGAGATGACCTGGTGGCTGGCCACGGTCGGCATCGGCGGTTTCCTGGGCGGCTTCACCACGCTGGTGATGCGGATGCGCACGGGTGACGAGGACGACGACGATCCCGGGCGGGGGGCAGTCGTCTAGGGCCTGTCGTTTGGATCACGCCGCAGACGCGGGGTCTGGCACGCACATCTGCCGCGTTGTCGTCGGTTGCCGACGCTCCGCGTCGACGCCCTCCTCCGCCTTGCAGCTGCACGCGCCAGACCCCACTCACCGGCATCGACCAGCACCGTCAGTTTCCTGCGGCCTGATCCAAACGACAGGCCCCAGACGCCCCTCAGCTCGCCGGAATTCTGAGGGCGGCCAGGACCGGAAGGTGGTCCGTGGCCGCCCTCAGGTCTCTCGCCGTCACCCCGGGGTGGCCGATCGGCACCCCGCAGCCCAGCACCTCGATGCCCTTCGTCGCGAAGATCGCGTCGATGCGCCGGTGCGGGTCGGTGCGGGTCCAGGTGTGCTCGTCGCCCCAGGGGGCGGTGGCCCAGCAGTCCTGGAGGGTCTCGGCGATCCGGGCGAAGGTGGGACCGCCGGGGCGTTCGTTGAGGTCGCCGCCCGCGATCGCGTGCTCCGCGCCCATTCCGGCGAGCCGGTCGAGGAGCATGCCGCCCTGCGCGTACCGCTCGTCCTTCTCCAGGGAGAGGTGGCAGCTCAGCACGCCGAGGCGGGCGCCGCCGAACCGCACGACCGCGGTCGCGAAGCCGCGTCGGTGCCGGCCCGGGGTGAGCGGGAGCAGCACGTCCTCGGTGCGTTCCACGGTGGCCCGGAGCGTGCAGAGGATCGCCGGGCCCGCGGCCGAGCCGCCGCCGGACAGGATCACCTGACCGGACGCCGCCGCGAGACGGGCGAGCTTCTTGCGCCAGCGGAAGAAGCGGGGCGCTTCCTGGAGGAGGACCAGGTCGGGTGCGCAGGCGCTGATGACGCGGGCGAGTGCGGCGGTGTCGTCGCGCATCGAGCGGACGTTGTAGCTGAGGACGCGGATGACGGCGGAACCGTCGGGTTCGGTACGGGAGGGTGGGAGCAGCGGGAGGGACGTCGCCATGCCGTCAAGATACGGGGTGACGCCCGGCGCGGCCGCCGGTATCGCGGGTCGGCGCGGCCGGTGCGGGCCGGTCGGCGCCAGCGAAGCCGGCGCCTTGATCTTGAAGCCACGAGATCGCGAACCCGCGCATTGCCGGCGAAGCCACGTATGTCGGCTGAGCCACGTATGTCGGCTGAGCCACGCACGGACACGGCCCCGCGCCCCCGAAGGGCGCGGGAAACCGACGTACGTCTGAAAGTCGCCCCTACATGATCGGGTCGGGCTCCCGGGCCAGGTCGGCCGCGCCCACCAGTCCCGCCTTGTTGCCCAGCTGGGCGGCGATGACGTCCGCCACCGGGCGCCAGTTGCCGCCCACCAGCCAGCGCTTGTACGACTTACGGATCGGGTCGAGAACCAGTTCGCCCTCGTCCGAGAGTCCGCCGCCGACGATGAACGCGGAGGGGTCGAACAGGGAGGCGAGGTCGGCGAGGCCGGCCCCGGCCCAGCGGGCGAGCTCACGGTAGGAGTCCACGGCGACCGGGTCGCCCTGACGGGCGGCCATGGAGATGTGCTTGCCCTCGATGCCCTCGGGGCTGCCGTCGCCGAGGCCGAGCAGGATCTCCGCGTTCTCGGGGGTGGCGTTGGCGCGCTGCTTCGCGTACCGCACGAGGGCCCGCCCGGAGGCGTACTGCTCCCAGCAGCCCTGCGAGCCGCAGCCGCACAGCAGCCCGTCCGGGACCATCCGGATGTGGCCGAACTCGGCTGCCACGCCGAAGTGGCCGCGGCGCAGCTTGTTGCCGATGATGATGCCGCCGCCGAGGCCGGTGCCGAGGGTGATGCAGATGACGTTGCGGTGGCCCTTGCCGCCGCCGAACTTGTACTCGCCCCAGGCTGCCGCGTTGGCGTCGTTCTCCACGACGACCGGAAGGCCCACCCGGGCCTCGACCTTCTCCTTCAGCGGCTCCTGGCGCCAGTCGATGTTCGGCGCGAAGTAGACCGTCGAGCGCTGACGGTTGACATAGCCGGCGGCACCGATGCCCACGCCGACGATCTCGTGCCCGACGCGCGCCCCGTCCACCGCCGAGGCTATGGCGTCCACGATGCCCTCGGCCGTGCCCGGGGTCGGCACCTTGTGGGTGGAGAGGATGTTGCCTTCCTCATCGACCACGCCGGCCGCGATCTTCGTGCCGCCGATGTCGACGCCGATGGTGAGTCCCATGAATCCCTCAGTTTCGGTCGAGCCCCGCTATGGCCAACCGTACCCGAGGCCCTGTCGCCAGGTCCCCGTCGTCCGCCCGGGGGCGGCGATCCCCGGCCGGGGCGCCTGACAGGCGGACGACGGGCCCTCAGGGACTCAGTCCAGGTCGATGCGTTCGCCCGGGCCGGGCTCGTCGCCCTTGCCGTCGCGGGGCTCGCCCTGGTCGCGTGGGTCGTTGTCCCGGGCGGTCCAGCGTCGCTCCTGCGCCTGGACCGCCGACCGGTACGCGGCCAGCAGCTCGTTCCCCGCGGCGGCGAGATGGTCGAAGAGGTCCGGGTTGCGCTCGATCACGGGTTCCACGGCGGACTTGGCCTGCTGGACGACCTGCTTCACCACCTGCTGGGCGGCCGGACCGGCGACCGCGCCGAGCAGGGGGGACTGCAGGTCGGACAGCTTGTCCGCGACGGAGTCGACGAGCTTGCGCAGTTCCTCGGCGGCCGAGCCCGGCGGCGGACCGTACTCGGTGCGTCGGCGGGCCTTCTCCGCCGCGAGGTCTTCGGCACACGCCGTCGCCCAGGCGTCGGCGTCGGTGGCCCGCACCTCGTCGACGGCCTCGCGCCCGCCCTCCTCGGACTGGGGGAGCTCTTCGCTCATGACGGACTCCTGACTACGGTTCGTCTCTACGACGTTACCCGAACGGGCGTATCCGGTTCATGTGGTCCGCGGCCAGAGTTCCGGGTCCGGCGCGAACCGGACGCGCAGCTCGCCCTCGCGCAGTGCGGCCCCGGCGACGGTGCAGCGGCGCAGTGCGGACGGCAGCGCGACGATCCGGCGGAACTGGCCCGCGCTGACGACGAGTTCGTCACCGCGCCGGATCAGGTCCAGCTCGTCGCGTATGGCGCCGGGCAGCGGGATGCGCCAGACCAGCACCCCGTCCTCGGCGAGCTGGTCGGTCACGGGCCACTCGACGGTGGACGTCGTGTCGTTGACCCCGGGCACGCCGAGCGCGCCGAGGTCGTCGGCGCCCCGGGGGTCGTGGCCGAGATGGGCGACGGTCCGTACGTCGTACGCCGCCCGCCACTCGTCCAGGGTCTTGCGCTGCTGCGCGATCAGACCCGCCGACCAGGAATCCTCCGCGGCCTCCGGCAGGACCCGGCTGGCGACCAGGACATCGGGCCGCAGGCCGCGCAGGGCGAGGGCGAGTCCCGCGCCGCGGACGGCGTCGGCGCCGGCCGGGCCGGGTTCGGCGACCAGCCGTACGACGGTGTCACGGTCGGCGAGGACCGCCCCGACGGCCGCCAGTTCGAGGTCCCAGCGGGCAGCGGTCTCGTACAGCCACTCGGAGGGCATCGGCACACCGGCCAGCCGGCCGAGGACGGGGCGCAGAGCGCGGGCCGCCTGGCGCTCGGTCGGCAGCAGGCGGCGCAGGTAGCGGCGCAGTTCCTCGGGCAGGGCGAGGAGGGCGAGCGCCTGCGGGGTGGGCGGGAGGTCGACGACCACCAGGTCGTGGGCGTCGGTGAGGGCGGCGTCCCGCAGGGCGCGGAGCAGGGAGAGCTCCTCAGCGCCGGGGAGGGCGGTGACCTCCTCGGCGTCCAGGGGGGAGGCGCCGAGCAGGTCGAGGGCGGAGGCGGCGCGGGACTGGAACGCGGTCAGGTCGTCACGGAAGCGTTGGGCCGCGTCCGGGCGCCAGGCGGTGAGGTTCGGCGCGACCTGCTGGGGGGCCGAGCCCGTCGCCGTGCCGAGTGCCGCGCCGAGGGTGTCGGTGCGGTCGGCACCGAGGACGAGGGTGCGGGTGCCCTCGCGGGCGGCGGCGAGGGCGGTGGCGGCGGCGACGGTGGTACGACCGCTGCCGCCGGGGCCCGTGATCAGGATGGTGCGCATGAGGGTGACCGTAACCGAGGCTGGGGTGCGGCCGTGTCGGGCCGGTGCCCGGCTGCCGGTCAGGCCCGCGTCGACTCCACCCGCTTCTTCAGTCCCGCCAGCGCCCGGTCGATGATGACCTTCTCCGCCTTGCGCTTGATCATGCCGAGCATGGGGATCTTGACGTCGACGGTGAGCCGGTAGGTGACCTCGGTCGCCCCCGCGCCGGCCGGCTTGAGGAGGTAGGAGCCGTCGAGCGAGCGCAGCATCTGGGACTTGACGAGGGTCCAGGAGACCTCGTGGTCGCCGGTCCAGGTGTAGCCCAGGGTCTGGTCGTCCTTGATGGCGCCGGCGTCCATGACGAGACGGACGTGCTCGGCGCGGCCCTGCGCGTCGGTCTTGAGGACCTCCGCCTCCTTCACCTCTCCGGTCCAGTCCGGGTAGCGGGCGAAGTCCGCGATCACCGCCATGACGTCGGCCGGTGGCGCCTCGATCGTGATGCTCGAGCTGGTGTGTTCCGCCATCGCCGTGGCTCCTCCAGATACGGGCCGGTACTGAGGTCGTCCTGCGCACGTGTGTGCAGCGTGAAGGCTACCGCGCGGCCGACCAGCCGACTTCATCCCCCGTCCGCCCCGGTCACCGGGAAACGCTCACCACTCCAGCGCCCACGGCTTTCCGCTGCCCGCGAAGTGCCCCACGTTCACGCATTCGGTCGCTCCGATCCGCATCCTGCGCACCAGCGGCTGGTGGACGTGGCCGAACAGCGCGTACCGGGGCCGGGTGCGGCGGATCGCGTCAAGGAGCGCCCGGCTGCCCCGCTCGAAACGGCGCGCGACCGTGTCGTAGACCAACTCGGGCACCTCCGGCGGGATGTGCGTGCACAGCACGTCCACCTCGCCCACCGCCTCGACCTTCGCCGCGTACTCCTCGTCGCTGATCTCGTACGGCGTCCGCATGGGCGTCCGCAGTCCCCCGCCCACGAAGCCGAAGACCCGGCCCCCGATCTCCACCCGCTCCCCGTCCAGCACGGTCGTGCCGGGCCCGGCGTACTGCGGCCACAAGGTAGGCATGTCGACATTGCCGTAGGTGGCGTACGTCGGTGTCGGGAACGCGGCGAACAACTCGGCGTACTGCTTGCGTACCGCGCGCTCGATCACGTCCGCCCGGTCCCCGGCGACCTGGGCCCACAGCCTGGCCCCCAGCTCTCTCGCCTCCTCGAAGCGGCGGGCGGTGCGCAGTTCGACGAGGCGGTGGGCGTTCTCGGCGCCGAAGAGGTCGGGGAAGATCCCGCGCGAGTGGTCGGCGTAGTCGAGGAAGAGGACGAGGTCACCCAGACAGATCAGGGCGTCCGCGCCCTCGCCGGCGCGGGCCAGGTCCTGGGCGTTGCCGTGTACGTCGCTGACCACATGGACGCGCGTCCTGTCGTTACCGGGCCGTGTGGGTGCCATGACGATCAAGGGTAAGGGTGTGGGGCATACGTGAACAGTGGCGGTGGGACCTGCGGTTACTGGCCAGTCAGTTAGTGCGTCGACTACTGTGCGCGAAGAAACACCACGAAGAAAACACCACGAAAAAACAGCAGTCCGTGTGACGCGGCGAACATCTCTCCGGGGCCCCTGTCGAAGAAGCGATACCGACGGGTAACGTCCGGGCAGTCCAGTCGTGCTCAGGATTTCAACCACCGAGCCCCCAAGGCCCGGGGTGAGGCCCTTGAGCACCTGCCCGGGCCTTGGACCGACCGTCGCAGCACACAACGTCGTGGCGCCGGCGCCCTATGAGGAGCAGCAGTCTTGCGCGAGTTCAGCCTTCCGGCTTTGTACGAGGTCCCTGCGGACGGCAATCTCACCGACATCGTCCGGAGAAACGCCGCGCAGCACCCTGATGTCGCCGTCATCGCCCGCAAGGTGGACGGTACGTGGCAGGACGTGACGGCCACCGTGTTCCTCGCCGAGGTGCACCGGGCCGCGAAGGGGCTCATCGCCTCCGGCGTGCAGCCCGGTGACCGGGTCGGCCTGATGTCCCGTACCCGCTACGAGTGGACGCTGCTGGACTTCGCGATCTGGAGCGCGGGCGCGGTCACCGTGCCGGTGTACGAGACCAGTTCGCCGGAGCAGGTCCAGTGGATCCTCAGCGACTCGGGCGCCACCGCCTGCGTCGTCGAGCAGGGCGGCCACGCGGAAACCGTCGAGTCGGTGCGGGAGAGCCTGCCGGCCCTCAAGCACGTCTGGCAGATCGAGGCCGGTGGCCTGGAGGAGCTGGGGCGGCTCGGACAGGACGTCACCGACGAGGCCGTCGAGGAGCGCAGCTCGCTCGCCAAGGCCGACGACCCGGCGACCATCGTCTACACCTCGGGCACCACCGGGCGCCCCAAGGGCTGTGTGCTCACCCACCGCAGCTTCTTCGCGGAGTGCGGGAACATCGTGGAGCGGCTGCGTCCGCTGTTCCGCACCGGCGAGTGCTCCGTCCTGCTCTTCCTGCCGCTCGCGCACGTCTTCGGCCGCCTTGTGCAGATCGCGCCCATGATGGCGCCGATCAAGCTGGGCATGGTCCCGGACATCAAGGAACTCACCGACGAGCTGGCCGCCTTCCGGCCGACGCTGATCCTGGGTGTCCCGCGTGTCTTCGAGAAGGTCTACAACTCGGCCCGCGCCAAGGCGCAGGCGGACGGCAAGGGCAAGATCTTCGACAAGGCCGCGGACACCGCGATCGCGTACAGCAAGGCGCTGGACACGGCGTCGGGTCCGTCCCTCGGACTGAAGATCAAGTACCGGACGTTCGACAAACTCGTCTACAGCAAGCTGCGCGCCGTCCTCGGCGGCAGGGGCGAGTACGCCATCTCCGGCGGCGCCCCGCTGGGCGAGCGCCTGGGGCACTTCTTCCGCGGCATCGGCTTCACGGTCCTGGAGGGCTACGGCCTGACCGAGTCGTGTGCCGCCACCGCCTTCAACCCGTGGGACCGCCAGAAGATCGGCACGGTCGGCCAGCCGCTGCCCGGTTCGGTGGTGCGGATCGCGGACGACGGCGAGGTGCTGCTGCACGGCGAGCACCTGTTCAAGGGGTACTGGAACAACGAGGCCGCGACCGCGGAGGCGCTCGCCGACGGCTGGTTCCACACCGGTGACATCGGCACCCTCGACGAGGACGGCTATCTGAAGATCACCGGCCGCAAGAAGGAGATCATCGTCACCGCGGGCGGCAAGAACGTGGCCCCGGCCGTGATCGAGGACCGGATCCGCGCGCACGCCCTGGTGGCGGAGTGCATGGTGGTCGGCGACGGGCGGCCCTTCGTGGGCGCGCTGATCACCATCGACGACGAGTTCCTGGGCCGTTGGGCCGCCGAGCACGGCAAGCCGGCCGGCTCCACCGCGGCGTCACTGGCGGCCGACGCGGACCTGAACGCGGCGATCCAGGCCGCGATCGACGACGGCAACGCCGCGGTGTCGAAGGCGGAATCGGTGCGGAAGTTCCGCATTCTCTCCTCCCAGTTCACGGAGGACTCGGGCCACCTCACGCCGTCCCTCAAGCTCAAGCGCAACGTGGTGGCGAAGGACTACGCGGCCGAGATCGAGGCCCTCTACCAGAAGTAGCCCACCCCGGCCCCACGACGGCTCATGGCGCGGTGTCCTCCACCAGGACCCGCGCCATCGTCCGTTCGGCGAGCGCGGTGATCGTCACGAACGGGTTCACCCCGATCGATCCGGGCACCAGCGAACCGTCGGTGACGTACAGCTTCGAATACCCCTTCACCCGGCCGTAGTTGTCGGTCGCCTTGCCCAGCACGCAGCCGCCGAGCGGGTGGTACGTGAAGTCGTCGGCGAAGATCTTGTTGGAGGACCCGAACAGGTCGTACCGGTAGATCGTCGAGTTCGCCGCGTTGATCCGGTCGAACAGCTTCTTCGCCATGCTGACGGAGACCGCGCTCTGGGCGGCGGACCAGCCGAGCCGTACCCCGCCCGTGCCGCTGTCGTACGAGAACGACGCCCGTTGCGGGTTCTTGGTGATCGCCAGATAGAGACTGACCCAGTGCTCCAGCCCCGCGGGCAGCGGGGCGATCTCGGCGAAGACCGGGTTGGCGGCGTTGGCCCAGTCGTCGATGCCCATCACCGGCATGGTCGACTGGTTGGCGCCGACGGTGTCCCACAGGTGGTTGGCCCGGCCGAGCATCACGTTCCCGTTGGTGCCCCAGCCCGCCCCGACGCTCGCGTCCAGCCTGGGCAGCGTGCCGGTCGCCCTCGCCCGGACCAGGAGTTCGCTGGTCCCGACGCTGCCGCCGCCGAGGAAGAGGTACGTGCAGCCGTACTGCTTGGTCTCGACGACCGCGCCGGTGTCGTCGATGCGGTCGGCGGTGAGGACGTACGTCCCGTCGTTCGCCCGGCTGATCTGGCGCACCTTCTCCATGGTGTGGATCGTGACGTTGCCGGTGCCCAGCGCCTGCGCCAGATACGTCTTGTCGAGGCTGCGTTTGCCGTGGTTGTTGCCGTAGATGACCTCCCCTCCGAGGGCCGACTTCGTCGCCGTGCCGGCCGCCTCGCGCTGCATGTAGCCGAAGTCGTAGACGCTGGGTACGAAGGTGGTCTTCAGTCCGGCGTTCGCGGCGTGCTTCCGGGAGACGCGGGAGAACTGGTACCACTCGGTCGACTCGAACCAGGCGGGGTCGACGCTGTTGACGCCGAGCATGGCGCGGGCGCGGGGGAAGTAGGTGGAGTACATCTCCGTCGCGTCGACGGTGGGGAACTGCTCGGCGAAGTAGGACTGGAGCGGGGTGACCGCCATCGAGCCGTTGACCAGGGAGCCGCCGCCGACCCCACGGCCCACGAAGACGGACATGTTGTCGAAGTGCACGCGGTCCAGGACGCCGGGGTAGCGACTGATGTCGCGGTTGACGACGTCCAGCCAGAGGAAGGAGGCCAAGGGCGCCTCGGTGCGGGTGCGGAACCACATGGAGCGCTGGTCCGGGGCGGTGGTGGAGCAGAAGACCTTGCCGTCGGGGGCCGCGGTGTTCCAGAGCCGGCCCATCTCGATCATGACGGTGCGGATACCGGCCTGGCCGAGTCGGAGGGCGGCGACGGCGGCGCCGTAGCCGGAGCCGACGACGATCGCGGGGGCGGTTTCGACCGAGTCGGGTTCGGCGGCCCGGGCCGACTGGAGGCCGACCCGGGTGAAGCCGAGGGTGGCGGCGGTCTGCAGGGCGACCATGCCCAGTATGTGACGTCTCGTCAGCTGACGCTGCATCAGTTTTGCTGTCATGTGCGCAGCATGTGCGGATTATCGGGTTCCGCCTAGAGCTGCGGCGGACTTGGATCGGACCTTTGAAAGGGTCTTTGCGCAGTCTCCGTCACAGCATTCACAGCAGCGCCCTGAGCTTCTCGGCGAGCAGGTCCCAGCGCCACTTCTCCTCCACCCAGGCGCGCCCCCGGTCCCCCATCCGCCGGCGCAGTTCCGCGTCCCCGAGGAGCACGACGATCCGCTCGGCGGTCTCCTCCACCGAGCCGCCGCGCACCACCCAGCCGCTCTCGCCGTCGAGGACCGCGTCGGGCGCGCCGCCGGAGTCACCGGCGACCACGGGCAGCCCGGTCGCCGAGGCCTCCAGGTACACGATCCCGAGCCCCTCCACGTCGAGCCCGCCCCGCCGGGTCCGGCACGGCATCGCGAACACGTCCCCGGCGCCGTAGTGCGCGGGCAGCTCGGACCAGGGCACCGAGCCGGTGAAGCGGACGGAGCCGGCGACCCCGGTCTCCCGCGCCAGCCGCCGCAGGTCCGTCTCGTAGGGACCGCCGCCGACGATCAGCAGCACGGCGTCCGGCTCGGCGGCCAGGATCCGGGGCATGGCGAGGATCAGCGTGTCCTGCCCCTTGCGCGGGACCAGCCGGGACACGCACACCACCACGGGCCGGTCGGTCAGGCCGAGCCGGGCCCGGACCTCGTCGCCGCCGGAGCCCGGGTGGAAGGTCTTCTCGTCCACCCCCGGCGGCAGCTGCGTCATCCGCCCGGCCGCGTCCGGCGTCAGCGCGGTCGCGATCCGCGAGCGGGTGTACTCGCCGAGGTAGGTGACGGTGTCCGTGGAGTCGCCGATCCGCCGCAGCAGCTGCCGGGCGGCGGGCAGCTGCGCCCACCCGGCCTCGTGTCCGTGGGTGGTGGCCACCAGCCGCTCGGCGCCCGCCCTCCGCAGCGCCGGCGCCATCAGCCCGAGCGGCGCCGCCGCGCCGAACCACACCGACCCGCACCCGTGTTCGCGCAGCAGGCCGACGGCCCGCCGGGTCACCCGGGGCGCCGGCAGCAGCATCGTGGTGGCGTCCCGTACGACGGTGAAGGGCTGCTCCGCGTCGAACGCGGCCGTCGCCTCGGCCCCCTCCCGGCCGCGTTTCCAGGTGGAGGCGTAAACGACCAGCCGCTCGGGGTCGAGCCGGAGCGCCATGTTGTGCAGGAACGCCTGGATCCCGCCGGGTCGGGGCGGGAAGTCGTTCGTGACGACGAGAGTCTTGTCCATCGCGGCCGACCCTACCGAACCGGCCGCTCACGGCCGCCCGCGCTCGCGTCTGTGGCACGCTCACAGCGGGGCAGGACATCATGTTCCCCTCAAGACAGGAAATCGAACGGCAGGGGACCACGTGGAGACGACGGGCGCGCGGCGGTCGCTGACCGGTCTGCTGCTCACCTGGGGCGTGACCAGGCTGCTGCTGTTGCTTGTCGTGTTCAAGGTGTACGTCTTCCCCGGCCCGGACGTCACCAGCGACGTGTCGGTCATCTACCAGGACTGGTACAACGTCCTGCGCACCGGCACCTTCCCGCTGGACGACGTCACCTGGCAGTACCCGCCCGCCGCCGCCCTCGCGATCCTCTCCCCCGCGCTGCTGCCGGGCCTGGACTACACCTCCGCCTTCTTCGTCCTCGCCTTCCTCGCCGACCTGGTCGTGCAGGCCCTGCTGCTGTACGCGGGCCGACGCCCGGGCAAGCGGCTGCGCGGCGCCTGGGTGTGGGTGGCGGGCGTCCCGCTGCTCGGCCCGACCGGATACGCGCGCTACGACGTGATGGTCACCGCGGTCGCGGTCGCCGCCCTGCTCGCCGGTTCCCGGCACCCGCGTCTGATGGGCGCCCTCGCCGGCTTCGGGGCGATGCTGAAGGTGTGGCCGGCGCTGCTGCTCCTGGGCGTCCGCACCCGCGGCGCCTGGACCGCGGCGGCGGTGACCGTGTCCGGGCTGGCCGCGCTGTTCGCCGTCACGATGCCGGGCGCCTTCGCCTTCCTGACCTTCCAGCGCGACCGGGGCACCGAGGTGGAGTCGCTCGGCTCCCTCGTCTTCCATGTGGCCCGGCACCACGGCTGGGACGGCGAGGTGCTGCTGAACTACGGCTCGGTCGAATTCCTCGGCCCGTGGGTGAACATCGTGAGCACGGCCGCGCTCGCGCTGACCGGCATGGCCTTCGGCTGGCTGCTGCTGTGGCGGCTGCTGGCGACCCGGTTCGAGGCGCACACGATGGCCGACACGGCGTTCGTGGCGGTGCTGATGTTCACCACCACCAGCCGGGTGATCAGTCCGCAGTACCTGGTGTGGCTGGTGGGCCTGGCGGCGGTCTGCCTGTGTTTCCGGACGAGCCGGATGGGCGGGCCGGTGGTCCTGGTCCTGGCGGCGTGCTTCGTGACGGTGCTGGAGTTCCCCCTCTGGTTCGCCCACGTCGTGGCGAGCGACCCGCTCGGCGTCACCCTTCTCGCCGTACGCAATGGCCTGCTGGTGCTCGCCACCGTCGCCGCCGCCCGCGTCCTGTGGCGCGCGACGGTCCCGAAGCCGACCGCGGCGCTGCCCCCCGACGAGGCCGCCCACGCCCAGGAGGCGTCCGCCTCCTCGTGAGCCGGCCGCGGGGAGCCGCCTCAGCTCAACTCCTCCCGCAGGTAGTCCTGCCAGCGCGCGGTGAACTCCTCCGGTGTCGTGCCGAGCACCTTCTTCATCGCGTCCTCGACCGCGCCCGCCCGTTTCTGATGCGTGCCCACGGCCCGGTAGAACGCGCCGAGACGTACCTCGCCCCACCGGCCGGCGATCATCCGGCACGCCATCCAGCCGCCCTCGTAGGCCTTCGCCAGCCCGGTCGCGGCCCCGCTGAAGCCGAAGTCCCGGTCGGACGGCAGGGCGTCGGGCACCTCGCCCTCACCCACGGACTCGTGCAGCTCCGGCGCGGCCTGTGCGGGGGTGCGCCCGCTGTCGCGGTAGCCGACCCAGTCCGCGTACCCCTCGGACAGCCACAGCGGCGTCGCGGGCGTGGTGTCGGCGCGGGTGGCGACATGAGTGGTCTCGTGAGTGAGCACGACCTGTTTGCCGAGGGGGCCGAGCACGCCGTACGCCTCGGGGTTGACGATGATCCGGTCCGCGGGCGCCCGCGCCTGGGCGCCGGTCTCGCCGGTGGTGACCGCCGCTATCCCGCGGTACGAGGAGGCGGGCGAGCCGAGCAGCCCCGCCATGCCGGCCAGCGACTTCGGTACCAGGACCACGACGTGCCCGGCCCAGTGCGTGCCCCACGCGTCCGACACGGCGGGCACCGCGTGGTCCGCCAGGTCCGCGTAGGAGTGCAGCGTCTCACTGCTCTGCCCGACCCCCAGAACCAGGCTGTGCTTCCCGCGTACCCCGATCACCTCGCCCTGGTCCCACAGCTGCTGGGAAGCCTTCCGGGCGGGCCCCTCCGCGTCCACGTACCACCGCCCGCCCGTCTCCAGGGACAGCGTCAGGGTGCGGCCCACGACGACCGGGGCCCGGTCGTAGCCCTGGACGCGGTAGCTGAGTTCGGCGTCGGCGGTGGCCGTGTCACCGGTGCGGTGCAGGGCGGTGACGCGGTAGGACCAGGCGGCGAGCGGGACCGCGCCGAGGTTCTGGAACCAGCTCAGCGCGCCGGTCCGCAGGAACGCCGCCCGGTCCCGGTCGAGCACCGCGGTGGCCCGCCGGTCGAGGACCCGCTGCACCTCGGCCTTCGCGCCGTCGGTGGCGGGCCGCCCGCCGCAGCCCACCAGGACCATCAGCAGCGCCAGGCACAACCCGACGACTCCACGCCCCGACCCCGCCCGCCCTCGACCTGCCACGCTCCGATCGTACGGGGGCGTGGACGCGCGCGGTCAGACCCTTGTGACGGTCGCGCCCGGGATCATGTTCACCGGGTCGTAGCGCACCGGGGCCCCGGGGTACGGCGCGTGGATCACCTGGCCGTTGCCCACGTACATCGCGACATGGCTGGCATCGTTGCGGTAGGTGACCAGGTCACCGGGCCGGGCCTGGGAGAGCGGAACCTGACGGCCGGCGAAACGCTGGGCCTGCGAGGTGCGCGGCAGGGCGACACCGGCCTGCGCGTACGACCACTGCATCAGGCCCGAACAGTCGAAGCCGGAGGGCCCGTTGGCGCCCCAGACGTACGGTCTGCCGAGCGCGGAGCGGGCGGCGGCGATGGCGGCCTCGGCCCGGGAGGAGGCCGGCGCAACGCTCCCGAGGTCCGGCAGACCGGCGCGCCCGGAGCGAGAAACCGTGTCGTAGGCGGCACGCTCCGCGGACGGCAGGGAGGCCAGCAGCCGCCGGGCCTTCGCGAGCTTCTTCTCGACGGTCCGCTTGTGGGAGACGACGGCCTTGCGGCTCTGGTCCAGCTCGCCGAGCTTGCGGGTCGCCTCCGAGCGCTCCTGGGCGAGTTCACGCATCGCCGTCTGGAGGTCCTTGAGCGCCTCGGCCTGGTGGACGCTGATCCGGTCGAGGACGGCGGCCTTGTCGAGGTAGTCGTCCGGGTCGTCGGAGAACAGCAGCGCGAGGGAGGGGTCGAGGCCGCCGGAGCGGTACTGGGCTCCGGCCAGCGAACCGAGCGCCTCCCGCATGGAGTTGATGCGCTCCTGCTGCCGGGCGATCCGGTCCTGGGCACCGCCGACCTCCGCACGCAGCGCGTCGGTGTTCTCGTCGGCCTCGTTGAAGGCCTCGGTGGCCTTCTCGGCCTCCTCGTAGAGACGGTCCACCTCGGCACGGGTGTCGTCGCGCGGTGCGGCGACGGCCGAGGTGGCCGGGAGGACGCCGAGGGCCGCGGCCGCGGCTGACATGACACAGAGCGCTGCACCGGCGCCCCGGTCGAACCCGGACGGTGCATGGCGGCGATGGGACCCCACGGGAAGCCGCACTCCTTCCGACTGGCGGACAGGGAAACGCGGCAGACAGTAGCCCCGGGCAGGGGGCCTCACCAAAGACCTCGGCGGGCGAATAAAGCGGCGCTCCGCCTCAGACGCAGGTCATGGGCGGGGCGCGGGGTCAGTTCACCTCATCGTGATTCGCCCGTTCGGGCGGCAAGGTGTGTTGATCTTCCGGGAGTTCGCGACGGCGGGCCGGACAGGACGGTCAGACCCGGACACCGAACATGAACGGGCCGCCGATGGTGCTCATCGACTCGTAGCGGACGACGGTGCCGGTGCGCGGCGCGTGGATGATCTGGCCGTTGCCGGCGTAGAGACCCACGTGGTGCAGGTCGTTGAAGAAGAAGACGAGGTCGCCGACCTGGAGCTGGCTCTGCGAGTAGATCTTCGTCCCGATGGTCGCCTGCGCCTCGGAGGTGCGCGGGATGCCGACGCCGGCCGCCGCGTACGCCCGCGAGGTGAGGCCCGAGCAGTCGTAGGAGCTCATGCCGGTGGCGCCGTAGACGTACGGCTTGCCCAGCTGGCTCTGCGCCCAGGCGTAGGCCGCCCCTGCCCGGCCGGAGGCTGCGGTGCCGGAGCCGAGGACCTCACGCCCGCTGTCGCGGCTGGCGCGTTCCTGCTCGGCCTCGAGCTTGGCCTTCTCCGCCGCCGTCAGGGAGTTGTAGAGCGTGCGCGCCTCGGAGAGCTTCGTCTGGACCTGCTTCTTCTTGTTGCCCAGTTCGGTGCGGGTGGAGGCGAGGTCCTTGAGCTTCTCGGACGCCTCGGAGCGCTCCTGCGCGAGCTCGCGCTGCTTCTCCTGGATCTTCTTCAGCGCCTCGACCTGCTGGGCGCTCAGCTGGTCGGCGGTGGACGCCTTGTCCAGGTAGTCGTCCGGGTTCGACGACAGGAAGAGCTGGAGGGAGGGGTCGACGCCGCCGGTGCGGTACTGGGCGGCGGCCGCCAGGCCCATGGAGTCACGCAGCTCGTTGAGCTCGTCCTGGCCGCGGGCGACGTTGTCCTGGATGGTGGAGATCTCCTTCTGGAGCTTCTCCTGCTTCTCCTTGGCCCCGTTGAACTTCTCGGTGGCCTGCTCGGCCTCCTCGTAGAGCTTGTCGACCTTCGCCTTGACCTCGTCCTTGCTCGGCTTCTCGCTCGGCGCGGCGTTGGCTGCCTGCGAGCTCAGAGCTACGGCGGCGGCTGCTGCCGTGGTCAGCACGGTCACGCGCGCACGGCTCGGTTGCTTGGGTCGACGATGGGACGCCACGGAGGTGAACTCCTTCTTTTGAGTGATCACCCGCTCGGAGGTTCGAGTGCAGACCTTAGTGACCCTCTTGTGATCAGTTCAAATCCTCAAGAGAAAAATCTCGTCACACCATGCATTCTTTGCACACAACCCACATGCAGTGACGCCCGGTTGACGCTACGTTGCGTGCGGATGCCGTCAATTCGGGCATTGAAGCCGTACGTTGACCTTCAGGACAGCCGCTTGAGAAGCACCACAGAAGCGACCGGTCGCGCCCCCGCCCGGGCCACCCCGTCGGCCACCTCGCGGTCGGTGGAGGCGACGATGACCGGACGCCCCGGAGGCTCCGCGCGCACCAGCTGGCGGATCAACTCGTCGGCGGTGACACCCGGCTTGGAGAACAGCACCCGCACCCCGCGCGGCGGCGCCAGAAGCACCGGCGCGGCCAGCTCGGCCCCGTCGAAGACACAGGTCACCTCGGCGCCGGTCTGCGCGGCCAGCTGCGAGAGCTGCCCGAGGAGCCGGAGCCGCTGCTTCTCCAGGGGCATCTGGGGATAGCCGGTCTTGGTGACGTTGTAGCCGTCGACGACCAGATGGGCCTGCGGCAGCGCGAGCAACTGGTCGAGGATCGCGGGGTCGTTCTCGGACAGGGCCCGCGCGGCGATGTCCTTCGGGGTCATCCGTCCCGGTTCGACCGCGTCCACGGTCTCCGCCGGCCGCACCGACACAGGCGGCAGCGCGAGCTCCCGGCGCAGCCCCTGGGTCGCGTCGAGCAGGGTGTCCAGCAGCAGCCGTACCCGCATGTCCTCGACACTGCGCCCCTCACGGGCCGCCCGGCGGGTGGCCTCCAGGCCCGCCTCCGCCTCCCCGAGGCGCGCCTTCAGCCGCCGGGTCTCGCTCTCGGCGGCGGACAGCTGGGACTGCCCCTCGGAACGCAGCGTCTCCATCTCGCCGTGCGCCTTGCGCAGCGCCGCCTCGCCCCGCTTGACGTCACTAAGCGCCGCGCGCAGCTTGCGGTGCAGCGACTCGGCTTCCTTCTTGGCCGAATCCAGCTCGGTGCGCAGCCGCTCGGTCTCGGTACGGGTCTGCTCGCGGGCCCGGTCGAGTTCCTCACGCAGCCGCTCCAGCTCGGCCCGGTTCTCCTCCTCGACCCGCTCGGCGTCGGCCCGCTGGGCCTCCTCGCCGGCCGCGGTCACCAGCTTCACCCAGTCGGTGGGCCGCAGAACATAGGCCGCGGCCGCCACATCGAGCGGGTCCGCGGCCGGGGGCGGCGAGCCGGAGTCGAGAGCGCCGGACAACTCCGGCTGCGCCTCTCTGAACTTCTCCCCGATGCGCTGCCGGAACAGCGGATCGCTCTCCAGGGCGGCGGCCATGGCGTTGCCGGCGAACTTGGCGCGCCGGTTCGGCGCGAACCGGGCGTACTGCCTGAGCTGGGTCGGCAGCTCCGCCACGGTCAGCCCGCCGAACCCGTCGGAGACGATCTGCACGACCCTGCGGCGCACACCGTCGGGCAGCGGACGGTCGAGCACCTCAGCGGCGCCGTCGGCCGGCCCCCCGCCCGTGCTCTCCACCATCGTCACCCCAATGCCTGTGCGGGCCCGCTCCGGTCAGGAGTCGGCGCCCGGCCTGTCCACGAGTTCCACCTGGTCCACGGCGTTGCACCAGCGGCAGCGCACGGACTCGATGGTCTCACTCACCACGTCACGCTCCTCGACCTTCGGCTCTCCGGCGAGGTCGAGGTGGACGTACTCGACGACCTTCGACGAGCGGGTCACATCGAAGCGGGTGAGGTTGCCGCAGAGCGTGCAGCGCCACCGTGTCGTGGTGGTGGGCAGGGGAACCGTCATCGTGACTGTTCGCTTCCTTCTGATGTCAGTACTTATGGTGCCGGTACTTCCGGGTGCTTCCAGTGTCGACGACGCGCCGGACTCCCGGCACGTGTGGCTCGTTACCCTACGGCCTGGCGCGTACTCGCCGCTCGGGCGTCCACGGCGGCGAGGCGGTCTCGTCCGTTGCGTCCCCTTACGTCATGCTCTGTATTCATGATCAGCAACTGGAGCGAAACGGTCGACAAGGCCCGAAGATCGGTCCGGTGGTCGTCAGCACCGGTCACATACGGACTGATCGCCCTGTGCTGCCTGCTCTTCCTGCTCGGTCCGGCCGCCGGCCTGAACCCGGTGTACGGCTCCGGTGACACGCTGCTGACCGCTCAGCGGGCCTACTTCCGCCGCTGGGGCGTGGTCCCGGCCGAGCTGTTCGAGGGGTCGCCACGAGCCGCGCTCACGCCCGCCACCGCCCTCTTCGTCCACGGCAGCTGGGTGCACCTGCTGGGCAACATGCTCTTCCTCTACGTCTTCGGGGTGATGACCGAGGAACGCATGGGGCGCGTCCAGTTCACCCTCTTCTACGTCGGCTGCGGCTACCTCGCCCTGCTCGGGTACGCCGCCGCCAACGCGGACTCCGAGCAGTCCCTGGTCGGCGCGTCCGGGGCGATCTCGGCGGCCCTCGGAGCGTTCCTCTATCTGTTCCCCGGGGCCCGCGTGACCAGTCTCCTGCCTTTTCTGTTCTTCCTGCCGCTGCGCTTCCCCGCCTGGGTCGTGCTGCCCTTCTGGGCGGCCCTGCAATGGCTGGCGGCGGGCCGGGCGGCCTCGGGGCCGGGGGTGGCGTACCTGGCGCACCTGGTGGGGTTCGGGCTGGGGTTCGGCTACGCGTGGGTGCGGTTTCGACGTGGGACTACAGTGAGATCCGCCCAAGTTCCGGCCCCCGAGGGAGAGAACCAGCCGTGATCACCGCGATCGTGCTCATCAAGACCAGCGTGGACCGGATCCCCGAGATCGCCGAGTCGATCGCCTCGCTGGAGAGCGTGAGCGAGGTCTTCTCCGTCACCGGGACGTACGACCTGATCGCCATGGTGCGGGTGCGGCGGCACGAGGACCTGGCGGAGGTCATCCCCGGCCGGATCAGCAAGATCCCCGGCGTGGAGGGCACGGACACCCACGTGGCGTTCCGTACGTACTCGCAGCACGACCTGGAGGCGGCGTTCGCGATCGGGCTGGACTCCTGACCGGCGAAGCCCTTCTCACACGGCCGGGACGCAGCGGCCGTCCTCCGTCCGGTACCGCCACTTCGCACCCTCGCGCACGAGCTCCCGCACCGCGGTGACGAAGCGCTCCACGTGCTCGTCCGGGGTGCCCGCGCCGAAGCTCACCCGGATGGCGTTCAACGACTTCTCGCCGGGCGCGGCCTCGGGGGCGCCGCACTCGCCCTGGGTCTGGGGGTCGCTGCCGAGCAGGGTGCGGACCAGCGGGTGGGCGCAGAAGAGGCCGTCGCGGACGCCGATGCCGTACTCGGCGGAGAGGGCGGCGGCGAAGTGGGAGCTGTTCCAGCCGTCGACGACGAAGGAGATCACGCCGACCCGGGGAGCGTCGTCCCCGAACAGGGACAGGATCCTAACCTCGGGCACCTCGGCGAGGCCGGTACGGACCTTCTCGATCAGGTGCCGCTCGCGCGCGACCAGGGAGTCGAAGCCGGCCTCGGTCAGCGCCTTGCAGGCGGCGGCGATGGAGTAGGCGCCGATGACGTTGGGCGAGCCGGCCTCGTGCCGGGCGGCGCTCTCGTGCCACTCCACGTCCACTCCCCCGTCCTCGCGCCGGGTGACCTTGCGGCTGGCCCCGCCGCCCGCGAGGTACGGGTCGGCCGCGATCAGCCAGTCGGACCGGCCGGCCAGGACACCGGAGCCGAAGGGGGCGTACAGCTTGTGCCCGGAGAAGGCGATCCAGTCGACGTCGAGGTCCTGCACCGAGACCGGGTGGTGCGGGGCCAGCTGGGCGGCGTCCAGGACGATCCGGGCGCCGTGGGCGTGCGCGGCGGCCGCCAGTTCCCGTACCGGCCACAGCTCCCCGGTGACGTTCGAGGCGCCGGTCACGCAGACCAGGGCCGGGCCGTACGGGTCCCGTCCGGCGAGGGCCCGCTCCAGGGTGGCCACCGCCTGCTCGGGGGTGCGCGGGGCGTCCAGGTAGCTGACCCGGGCGTCCTGCCAGGGCAGCAGCGAGGCGTGGTGCTCGGTCTCGAAGACGAAGACCTGACAGTCGGCCGGGAGCGCGGCGGCGAGGAGATTGAGGGAGTCGGTGGTGGACCGGGTGAAGACCAACTGGTCGTCGGCGCGGCAGTCCAGGAACTCGGCGACGGTCCGGCGTGCGTTCTCGAAGAGGTCCGTGGAGAGCTGGGACAGGTAGCCGGCGCCGCGGTGCACGCTGCCGTAGTAGGGCGCGTAGGCCGCCACGTCGTCCCAGACGCGCTGCAGGGCGGGCGCGCTGGCCGCGTAGTCGAGCGCCGCGTAGGTGACTTCGCCACCGGTGACGAGCGGGACGGTGACATCCCGTCCCAGAACGGGCAGAGGTGCACAAACGGACTGGGTGGCG
The DNA here is from genome assembly GCF_040612855.1 of Streptomyces sp. NPDC006332. Classification (NCBI taxonomy): domain Bacteria; kingdom Bacillati; phylum Actinomycetota; class Actinomycetes; order Kitasatosporales; family Streptomycetaceae; genus Streptomyces; species Streptomyces sp. NPDC006332. The sequence goes on along the minus strand of NZ_JBEXRA010000065.1, from coordinate 18,569 downwards.
ACAGCGGTGGGGACAGACATGGCGAACTCCCGTGAGAGGCAGCTGGGATCACCACGCGAGCGGGTACGGCTCAAGCGTGGGTGAAGGTGGAAAAAGCGGGTGCGGAGGCGGGGCTCTGCGGCCCTATCGCATTCGCTTGCTCACGGAAGGCTCCTCGACGACCAGGACCCCTGGTGCGCTCACTCAGAAGAGTGCGAGGGGTCCGCGCTTGCCGTAGACCTCGCTGCCTACGGCCTGGTCTTCACCCGGGGCACCCCGCCACGGACGGAGGGTTGCCGGACAGTCGGCCGGGGCCTCATGACTGTCACTCATGACCTGGTCAAAAACGTACGCGACGTGATCGCGGTCCCGCAACCCGTGTCCGGATCGCGGGACATCGCCACGTCGTCAGGCGTTGCTGGCCGCCGCCCAGCGCTCCAGCGTCCGCTTGGCCGCGCCGGAGTCGATGGACTGTGCCGCCTTGTCCATGCCCACCCGGATCTGCTCCGTCAGCGGCGCCCCGGTCGGCTCCAGCGCCACCAGCGCCGCCGCCGAGTTCAGCAGGACCGCGTCCCGGACCGGACCCCGCTCGCCGTCCAGGAGACGGCGGGCGACCTCGGCGTTGTAGGCGGGGTCGGCGCCTCTCAGTGCTTGCACCGGCACCAGATCGAGGCCGACGTGCCGCGGGTCGAAGGGCTCCTCGGTGACCTTGCCGTCGCGCACGATCCACACCCGGGAGGTGGCCGTGGTGGTCAGCTCGTCGAGCCCGTCGTCGCCGCGGAACACCAGCGCGGACGAGCCGCGCTCGGCCAGGACGCCGGCGATGAGTCCCGCCATCCGGGTGTCGAAGCAGCCGATCGCCGAGGCGGTGACCTTGGCGGGGTTGGTCAGCGGACCGAGCAGGTTGAACGACGTCGGAATCCCCAGGTCGCGCCGGACCGCGCCGACGAACCGCATCGAGGGGTGGAACCTGGCCGCGAAGCAGAAGGTGATCCCCGCCTCGTCCACCACCCGCGCCACACCCTCGGGCGACAGGTCCAGGTTGATGCCGAGCTTCTCCAGCACGTCGGAGGACCCGCTCGCCGAGGACGACGCCCGGTTGCCGTGCTTGACCACCTTCGCCCCGGTGCCCGCGATCACGATGGCGGACATCGTCGAGATGTTGACCGTCTTGGCCCGGTCACCGCCGGTGCCCACGATGTCGACGGCGGGTCCGGGGATGTCCAGCGGCTGCGCGTGCGCGTACATCGCCTCGACGAGACCGGTGATCTCCTCGACGGTCTCGCCCTTGGCCCGCAGCGCCACCATGAAGCCCGCGATCTGCGCGTCGGTGGCCTCACCGCTCATGAACCGGTCCATGGCCCACGCCGTGTCACCGGCGCTCAGATCCCGGCCGCCGAGCAGCGCGCTCAACACCTCGGGCCAGGAACGGCCCGCCGCGGTGTCGCCTCCAGCGGGGGTCACAGCGCTCATAAGCCGCTCCTGGGTCTGTCCCGTACACGCCGGGACACGGTTCTTCTCGTCGGGTCCACCCTATCCAGCGCCGGGCACGGCGAAGGGCCCCCGTCCGAAGACCGGACGGGGGCCCTTGCCGTGGTGTGGCGACGCGGTGATCAGTGGTGGCCGTGGCCGCTGGTGATCTCCTTGTACTCCTCGACGCTCGGCTTGGGGATCTGCGCCTCCTCGCCGTAGTACGCCTCGCTGAGCTTGGCGCGGAGCTTCTCGGAGCCCTTCACCTTGCGCTCGACGCCGTTCTCGTCGACCGTCGGGCCGATCTCGGCCGGCTTGTACTGCTCGTGCGCGGTGAGCGTGTGCAGCTGCTCCTGGCTGAGCGGCTCGTGCACCTCGATGAACTCACCGTGCGGCAGGCGCTTGATGATGCCCGACTCGCGGCCGTGCAGCACCTTCTCCTTGTCGCGGCGCTGGAGACCGAGGCAGATCCGCTTGGTGATGACGAACGCGATGACCGGTCCGACGAAGAACGCGACCCGCACGAACCAGGTGATGGCGTTGATCGACAGGTGGAAGTGGGTGGCCCACAGGTCGTTTCCACCACCGATCAGCAGAACCATGTACCAGGTGATCCAGGCGACACCGAAGGCCGTACGCGTCGGGGCGTTGCGCGGGCGGTCCAGGATGTGGTGCTCGCGCTTGTCGCCGGTGACCCAGGACTCGATGAACGGGTAGACCGCGATCGCGACGAGCACCAGCGGGAAGATCACCAGCGGGATGAACACGCCCAGGACGAGCGTGTGACCCCAGAAGTTGATCTCCCAGCCCGGCATGACACGGATCAGACCCTCGGAGAAGCCCATGTACCAGTCGGGCTGGGCGCCGGTCGACACCTGGTCCGGACGGTAGGGGCCCATGGCCCAGATCGGGTTGATCGAGGCGAGTGCCGCGATGGCCGCGATGACGCCGAAGACCAGGAAGAAGAAGCCTCCGGCCTTGGCCATGTAGACCGGCAGCAGCGGCATGCCGACCACGTTGTTGTTGGTCTTTCCGGGGCCCGCGAACTGCGTGTGCTTGTGGTAGACGACCAGGATCAGGTGCGCCACCAGCAGGCCGAGCATGATGCCCGGCAGCAGCAGTACGTGGATCGAGTAGAAGCGGGCCACGAAGTCGCCGCCCGGGAACTCGCCGCCGAAGAGGAAGAACGACAGGTACGTGCCGACGATCGGCACGGACAGGATCGCACCCTCCATGAAGCGGACACCGGTGCCGGAGAGCAGGTCGTCCGGGAGCGAGTAGCCGGTGAAGCCGGTGAACATGCCCAGGACGAACAGCAGGAAGCCGAACAGCCAGTTGACCTCACGCGGCTTGCGGAACGCACCCGTGAAGAACACGCGCATCATGTGCACGAACATGCCGGCGAGGAAGATCAGCGCCGCCCAGTGGTGGATCTGCCGGATCAGCAGACCACCGCGCACATCGAAGGAGATGTGCATGGTCGAGTTGAACGCCTCGGACATCAGCTGTCCCTGCAGCGGGACGTAACTGCCGTGGTACTCCACCTCGTTCATCGACGGGTGGAAGAACAGCGTCAGGTACACACCCGTGAGGATGATGATGATGAAGCTGTAGAGGCAGACCTCACCCAACATGAACGACCAGTGGTCGGGGAAGATCTTGCGCATGTTGGACTTGGCCAGGGAGTAGATCCCCAGTCGGCCGTCGGCCCAGTCGGCGACCTTCTGGCCGGCCGGTGCCTTCGCGCGCGGGTCGCGCGTGTCGGTGGAGTTCGTAGTGCTCATCCGCGCTCCCAGAATGCAGGACCGACGGGCTCTTCGAAGTCGCCGAGCGCCTCGAGGTAGCCCTGGTCGTTCACGCCGATGCGCAGCTGCGGCAGGGCGTGACCGGCGGGGCCGAAGATCACCCTGGCGCCGTCGGCGAGGTCGAAGGTGGACTGGTGGCAGGGGCAGAGCACGTGGTGCGTCTGCTGCTCGTACAGGGAGATCGGGCAACCCACGTGGGTGCAGATCTTCGAGTACGCGACGATGCCCTCGTGCGACCACTCGAGCTCGCGCTTGTCCTTGATGTTGTCCGGCTGGATCCGGACGATCATCAGGGCCGCCTTGGCGATCTCGGTCTGGAACTCCTCGTCGTGCTCCTCCAGGCCCTCGGGCTTGGCGAAGGTCAGCGAACCGACCGCGACGTCGGAGGCCCGCAGCGGCTCGTTGGTGTTCATGTTGACGAGCAGCTTGCCCTTGGCCCACAGGGTGTGCCGGAGCTTGGTGCCGGGCAGCGGGCCGAGGTCGCGCAGGAGCATGACGCCCGAGAGCGGGAACAGGGCCAGCGCGCCGAACATGGTGTTGCGGATCAGCTTGCGGCGGCCGAGCGCGGACTCCTTGGCACCTTCCCGGAAGTCCGCGTGGACCTTCTCGCGTACCTCGGGCGACGCCTCGATCGGGTGACGCTCGTCGGCGACCTCCACGTCGGACATCAGGGTGCGGGCCCAGTGGACCGCGCCCGCGCCGATCGTGAACAGGGCCACGCCCAGCGTCAGGCCCAGCGCGAAGTTCAGCGCGTTGACGTGCCCGATCGGGAAGACGAAGATCGCCTTGTCGTGCGGGATCGTCACATACGAGGCGATGAAGCCGACGGTGGCCAGCATCGACACCGTGAACAGGAAGGCGACCACACGCTCGGACCGCTTGGCGGCCCGCTCGTCGATGTCCTGGACGCGGTGCTCGTGGGGCGGCAGGCCGGGGTCGGCGAACGGGTTCTTCTCGTCCGCGACGCCTACCGCGCCGTGCCCGTGCTCGCTGTGGCCGGCGGGCTGTTCGGCCGGCAGGTTCTCTTCTGGAATGTCTTGGCTACTCATGACTTCTTGGCCTTTGCGGTCCGAGCGGCGACCCAGACGGCGACCGCGATCAGCACGCCGAGGCCGAAGATCCAGGCGAACAGGCCTTCGCTGACCGGACCGAGTCCGCCCAGCTCGAGACCGCCGGGGCTTTCGGTGTCGTCACCGTTGACCGCGTCGAGGTACGCGATGATGTCCTTCTTATTCTGCGTCGACAGCGTGCTGTCCGGGAAGGAGGGCATGTTCTGCGGGCCGGTCTGCATGGCCTCGAAGATGTGCTTCGGGGAGACACCCTCGAGGTCCGGTGCGAACTTGCCGTGCGTGAGCGCGCCGCCCTTGCCGGTGAAGTTGTGGCACTGCGCGCAGTTGGTGCGGAACAGCTCACCGCCCTTGGCGATGTCGGCGCCCTGCGGGCCGTACTGCGCGTCGGTCGGGACGGACGGGCCGGCACCCAGGGAAGAGATGTACGCGGCGAGCTGGTCGATCTCGGCCTGCGTGTAGATGTTCTTCTTCTTAGGGATCTGCGCGCCTGGCTGCTGGGCCGGCATACGACCGGTTCCCACCTGGAAGTCGACGGCCGCGGCGCCGACGCCCACGAGGCTCGGACCGTCACTGCTGCCCTGACCGCCGGTCCCGTGGCAGCTGGCGCAGCCGACGGCGTAGAGCTTCTTGCCCTCGGTGATGGCAAGCGACTGGGCGGTTTCGTCGGCCGCAGCCTTGTCCGTGGGTGCGAACAGGACGTACAGCCCCCCGGTGCATGCCAGCGCGAGGAGTAGTACGACGACCGCCGCCAGCGGATGGCGTCGTCGTGCGGAGAGCTTTTTCACGGATTACCCCGGTGTCAGGATCTTCTGCGTCGATGCTTCTGGAATTGCGGGAGCGGTCCCGGCTACTTGATCAGGTAGATCGTGGCGAAAAGGCCGATCCAGACGACATCGACGAAGTGCCAGTAGTAGGACACGACGATCGCGGCGGTCGCCTGCTCGTGCGTGAACCTCTTCGCCGCGTAGGTGCGGCCGAGGACGAACAGGAAGGCGATGAGGCCGCCCGTCACGTGCAGGCCGTGGAAGCCGGTGGTCAGGTAGAACACCGAGCCGTACGGGTCGGAGGACAGGGAGATCCCGTCCTTCTTCACCAGCTCGGTGTACTCGTAGATCTGACCGCCGATGAAGATCGCGCCCATGATGAAGGTGACGATGAACCAGCCACGGAGCTTCTTCACGTCACCGCGCTCGGCGGCGAACACGCCGAGCTGGCAGGTGAGCGAGGAGAGCACCAGGATCGTGGTGTTCGTCGCCGAGAAGGGCACGTTGAGAGCGTGCGCCTGCTCCTTCCAGTGATCAGGACCCGTCACCGATCGCAGGGTGAAGTACATCGCGAAGAGGGCCGCGAAGAACATCAGCTCGGAACTCAGCCAGATGATGGTTCCGACGCTGGTGAGGTTCGGTCGGTTGACCGACGGGTGCGCGTGCCCGGTGTCTACTGTCGTTGCTGTCGCCACGCCCGACATTATGTCGGTCGCTTATCCCGCCCTCACTCCCGGGGGTGCCGTTCGGAGTGTTCGCAGCTCGTGCGGTGCCCTGATGGACCATGGGAGCGGTGTGACGCCAGGTGTTGACGACGTGCTCGAAGGAGTAGCATCCGCGGCATCGGGCTGAGCCCGTCCTGGGTCCGTACGACGCCGAAGTCACGGAGGAACCATGCAGCCGACCGCCACGGTGCTGGTCTACAGCGACGACTCCAACACCCGCGAGCAGGTGCGGCTGGCCACTGGGCGCAGGCCCGCGCCGGATGTGCCCGTGGTGGAGTTCGTGGAGTGCGCGACGCCGGCGGCCGTGCTCAAGGAGTTGGACAGGGGCGGCGTCGATGTCTGCGTCCTGGACGGCGAGGCGGTGCCGATGGGCGGCATGGGGGTGTGCCGGCAGATCAAGGACGAGGTCTTCAACTGCCCGCCGGTGCTGCTGCTGATCGGCCGGCCCCAGGACGCCTGGCTGGCCACCTGGAGCCGTGCGGAGGCCGCTGTGACGCTGCCGGTGGATCCGGTGGAGTTCGCGGCGGCGCTGGCCGGGCTGCTGCGGGAGAAGAAGGCTCTGAGCGCCTGAGAGCGCCCCTGCCGGCTCGGGCGCTGAGGGCGCCCCTGCCTGCCTGTTCGGGCGACTGAGGGCGCCCCCGTCCGTGGGCTCGCTGCCGCCGGGCCCCCGTCCGTGGGCTCGCTGCCGCCGGGCTCCTGCAGCTCGCTGCCGTCGAGGTGGCGCTAGACGCTCTGCGGCCTCAGCCTCGCCGCTTCCTGCGTGTCCGAGCCCTGCGAGTCGCCGGCCACCAGGGCGCTGCCGCCGCGCCACTTGTCCCAGTCGAGGTTCCACTCGCCGAAGCCGTTGCCGAAGGTCTCCATGATGTTGCCGTCGGAGTTGATGACCTTCACCACGTCGCCCTCACGGACGGTGTCGAAGAACCACTGGGCGTTGCCGGTGCTCATGCCGGTGCAGCCGTGGCTGACGTTGGCGTAGCCCTGGGAGCCGACCGACCAGGGGGCGGCGTGCACGTACTCGCCGCTCCAGGTGACCCGGGTCGCGTAGTAGACGGGCAGGTCGTAGGAGTCCGAGGAGCCCTCGGAGATACCGACGGTGGCACTGCGCATACGTACGAAGTACTCCTTGCCCAGTACGACCTTGACGCCGTTGCGGGTCTCGAAGCCGGGCTTGCCCGTGGTGACCGGGATCTTCTTGATGACCTCGTTGTTCTTGTAGACGGTCATCTGGTGTGTGGCGGCGTCCGTCACCGCGATGACGCTGTCGCCGGTGGTCAGCTTCAGCGGTTTGGCCTGGCCTCCCCACAGCCGGTCGCTGATCTTGATGCCGTCCAGGTTGCTGCGGACCTGGAGGACGGCGTGGGCGGGCCAGTACTCCTTGGGCCGGTAGTGGAGTTCCTTGTCGTCCACCCAGTGCCAGGCGCCCTGCACCGCGGGCGTGGAGTCCACCTTGAGGGCCCGTTCGATGACGGCCCGCTGTGCCTTGTCCTTGACCGGCTTGCTCAGCTTGGCGGTGATGGGCTGGCCGACGCCGTACTCGCCCGCCTTCGGCCCGAACGTCACGTTCAGGCGCTTCTGGGTGACGGGTTTGCCGGTGGTGAAGGTGAAGGTCTTGCGACCGGGCGCCCCGTCCTCGTCCTCGGTGCTCACCCGGATCTTGTAGTGGGCGTTCGCGGCCAGCGGAGAGGTGCTGTGCCAGCGGGTGCCGTCGGCGGAGAGTTCGCCCGCCACATAGCGTCCCGTGGCGTCCAGGGCCGTCACGTCCGTGATCCGGCCGTCGTCCTCGGCGGTGACCTCCAGGGGCTTGTCGGGGTCGGCCTTCTTGTCGTCCCCGGGGCCGTTGAAGGCGATCTGGTCCGCCGCGTCATAGGGCTCGGCGGACAGTGAGTCGTTGTCGCTGCTGCAGGCGGCGACACCGGAACCGAGGGCGGCCAGCAGCACTATGCAGCTGACGACCGTCCGTGCTCCCGCGCCGCGAAAGGGCTCTGGATGGCTCATGGCCTCAAGCTAGGAAGCTTTGTCAAGCATGGCGCGCTGGGTAACTCGAACGAGGTACCGAGCGTGCGGCAAAAGCAGGAGCCCGGACGCTCCTCACGGAGTGTCCGGGCTCCACGGAGCTCGCGTTGTGCTACTGGGTGCGGTTCTCACCGCGGTAGTACTCGAAGACCCAGCCCCAGAGGCCGATCAGGATCAGCGGTGCCGAGAAGTACAGCAGCCACCAGCCGATCGCCACACCGAGGAAGGCCATCGCGCCGCCGGTGGCGAGGGCGAGCGGCTGCCAGCTGTGCGGGCTGAAGAACCCGACCTCACCGGCGTCGTCCGCGACGTCGGCTTCCTTGTTGTCCTGCGCGCCGGCGTCCACCCGCTTGGCCGTGAAGCCCAGGTAGAAGCCGATCATGACGGACAGACCGAAGGCCAGGAAGAGGGCCGTCGTGCCGGCCGGCTCCTTCGACCACACGCCATAGACGATCGCCATGACGAGGATGAAGACGCTCAGCCAGATGAACATCCTGCCCTGGATCTTCACTTGCCGGCCTCCTTGCCGCCGTTGCCGGCCAGAGCGTTGTCACCGTGACCGGCGTTCTCCAGCTGGTCGAGCGCGGCGATCTCCGGGTGGTGCAGGTCGAACGCCGGGGATTCGCTGCGGATCCGCGGCAGGGTGAGGAAGTTGTGCCGGGGCGGCGGGCAGGAGGTCGCCCACTCCAGCGAACGGCCGTAGCCCCACGGGTCGTCGACGCCGACCGGCTTGCCGTACTTGGCCGTCTTCCACACGTTGTAGAGGAACGGCAGGATCGACAGGCCGAGCAGGAACGAGCTGATCGTCGAGATCGTGTTCAGGGCCGTGAAGCCGTCGGCCGCGAGGTAGTCCGCGTAACGACGCGGCATGCCCTCGGCGCCCAGCCAGTGCTGGACCAGGAAGGTGCCGTGGAAGCCGATGAACAGCGTCCAGAACGTGATCTTGCCGAGGCGCTCGTCCAGCATCTTGCCGGTCATCTTCGGCCACCAGAAGTGGAAGCCGGAGAACATCGCGAAGACCACGGTGCCGAAGACGACGTAGTGGAAGTGCGCCACCACGAAGTACGAGTCCGACACGTGGAAGTCCATCGGCGGCGAGGCCAGGATGACACCGGTCAGACCACCGAAGGTGAAGGTGATCAGGAAGCCGGTGGCCCAGAGCATCGGGGTCTCGAAACTCAGTGACCCCTTCCACATCGTTCCGATCCAGTTGAAGAACTTCACGCCGGTCGGTACGGCGATGAGGAACGTCATGAAGGAGAAGAACGGCAGCAGCACGCCTCCGGTGACGTACATGTGGTGGGCCCACACCGTCACGGACAGGCCGGCGATGGAGATGGTCGCCGCGACCAGGCCCATGTAGCCGAACATCGGCTTGCGGGAGAAGACCGGGATGACCTCGGAGATGATGCCGAAGAACGGCAGCGCGATGATGTACACCTCTGGATGGCCGAAGAACCAGAAGAGGTGTTGCCACAGCAGGGCGCCGCCGTTGGCCGAGTCGAAGACGTGAGCGCCGAACTTCCGATCCGCCTCCAGCGCGAACAGCGCGGCGGCGAGCACGGGGAAGGCGAGCAGGACCAGGACCGCGGTCAGCAGCACGTTCCACACGAAGATCGGCATGCGGAACATCGTCATGCCGGGGGCGCGCATGCAGATGATGGTGGTGATGAAGTTGACCGCGCCGAGGATGGTGCCGAAGCCGGAGAAGGCCAGACCCATGATCCACAGGTCGGCGCCGATGCCCGGCGAGCGAACCGCGTCCGAGAGCGGGCTGTAGGCGAACCAGCCGAAGTCGGCCGCGCCCTGCGGGGTGAGGAAGCCACCGACGGCGATCGTCGAGCCGAACAGGTACAGCCAGTAGGCGAACATGTTCAGCCGCGGGAACGCCACGTCGGGCGCGCCGATCTGCAGCGGCATGATCCAGTTCGTGAAACCGGCGAACAGGGGCGTCGCGAACATCAGCAGCATGATCGTGCCGTGCATCGTGAACGCCTGGTTGAACTGCTCGTTCGACATGATCTGCAGGCCGGGACGGGCCAGCTCGGCGCGCATGAACAGCGCCATCACGCCACCGATGCAGAAGAACGCGAACGACGTGACCAGGTACAGCGTCCCGATCGTCTTGTGGTCAGTGGTCGTCAGCCACTTGATGACCACGCTGCCGCGGTTCTGGCGCCTGACCGGCAGCTCGTCCTCGTAGTGGGACCCTGCTGCCGCGGCACCCTGAGGTTCGTTGAGGATGCTCACAGGTTGTTCGTCTCCCGGTTCTTCTCATGGGCCGTCTGCTCGATGCCCGCGGGAACGTAACCGGTCTGCCCCTTCTTGGCGAGGTCCTTGAGGTGCTGCTCGTAACGCTCGGGGGAGACGACCTTCACGTTGAACAGCATCCGGGAGTGGTCGACGCCGCAGAGCTCGGCGCACTTGCCCATGAAGGTGCCCTCCCGGTTGGGAGTCACCTGGAAGGCGTTGGTGTGGCCCGGAATGACGTCCTGCTTCATCAGGAACGGCACCACCCAGAAGGAGTGGATGACGTCACGCGAGGTGAGGACGAAGCGGACCGTCTTGCCCTTGGGGAGCCACAGAGTGGGGCCGGGGTTCCCGTTCTGCGGGTTCCTGGTGGCGGGCGTACCGACGTCGTAGACACCGCCGGCGTTCGCCGGGAAGGCGTCCTTGAACCTCTGCGGAATCGCGTCCAGGTTCTTGTCGGTCTTCGCGTCACCGGTGGAACCGGCGACGGGCTCGATGTAGTTGAAGCCCCAGTTCCACTGGAAGCCGACGACGTTGATCGTGACGTCGGGCTTCTCCTTCAGACTGAGGAGCTTCGACTCGTCACGGGCCGTGAAGTAGAAGAGGACCGAGACGATGATGAGCGGAACCACCGTGTACAGCGCCTCGATGGGCATGTTGTACCGGGTCTGTGGAGGGACCTCGACCTTGGTGCGGCTGCGCCGGTGGAAGATCGCACTCCACAGGATCAGGCCCCACACCAGCACGCCCACGGCGAGCGCGGCAGCCCAGGATCCCTGCCACAGGGAGAGGATCCGCGGAGCCTCTTCCGTGGTCGGGGTGGGCATACCAAGGCGGGGGAAGTCCTCGTATGTGCAACCGGTTGCGGTAGCCAGGACCAGGCCCGCGGTCAGTGCCTGCAGCAGCTTCCGCCGCATCGGGCGCCGCGGCGAGCGGTCGGAGCCGTTGGGACTCACGTAGCGCCTTCCCGAGAGTCTCGCCCGCGCGGTCGGCTGCGGCCTTCTCGCTGGTCGGTCGCCGCCCTGCGTCGGGCAGGGGTTTGGATGTTTATGCGGACCAAACCCTAGCCGACGCCCTTCGGGGGTTCGCGGGGAGGGTGCCATACGCGCGGCGGGTCGCTCGGAAGGGACGGGACGGGCGTCTGATACCTCGGCGATGCGGCTTGTGGGGCGGGTGCGGGTGGTTTGTGGTTCGCCGCGCAGTTCCCCGCGCCCCTCGGGGGGACGTCACACTGACCGGCGGCTTAGCGTTGCCGTGTGGCCTACTTCGATGCTGCTTCAGGTGCTCCCCTCCATCCCGTCGCCCGGCAGGCGCTGCTGGCCTGCCTGGATGAGGGGTGGGCGGATCCCGCACGTCTGTACCGGGAGGGACGACGGGCCCGGATGCTGTTGGACGCGGCGCGGGAGACCGCCGCCGAGGCCGTGGGCTGCCGTGCGGACGAACTCACGTTCACCTCCTCCGGATCCGGCGCGGTGCACACCGGGATCTCCGGTGTCCTGGCCGGCCGTCGTCGCGTCGGACGCCACCTGATCGTGTCGGCGGTCGAACACTCCTCGGTACTTCATTCGGCGGAGGTGTTCGAGGCGGCCGGCGGGTCGGTGACCGGGGTGCCGGTGCTGCGGACCGGGGCGGTGAGCGTGGAGTCGTACGCGGACGCCCTGCGCCCGGACACCGCGCTGGCCTGTCTGCAGTCGGCCAACCACGAGGTGGGGACACTGCAGCCGGTGTCGGACGTCGCCGAGGTGTGCCGGGCGGCCGGGGTGCCGTTGTTGGTGGACGCGGCGCAGTCGCTGGGCTGGGGCCCGGTGCGGGGGGACTGGTCCCTGTTGGCAGCGAGCGCCCACAAGTGGGGCGGGCCCTCGGGGGTCGGGCTGCTGGCCGTGCGCAAGGGGGTGCGGTTCGCTCCGCAAGGGCCCGTGGACGAGCGGGAGTCGGGGCGGGCGACCGGGTTCGAGAACATTCCGGCGATCGTGGCGGCGGCGGCCTCACTGCGGGCGGTGCGGGCCGAGGCGGCCGAGGAGTCGCTGCGACTGCGGGAGCTGACGGAGCTGATCCGGTCCCGGGTGCCGCGGCTGGTGCCCGATGTGGAGGTGGTCGGCGATCCGGAGCGTCGGCTGCCCGGGATCGTCACCTTCTCCTGTCTCTATGTCGATGGGGAGACACTGTTGCACGAGCTGGACCGCGCCGGTTTCTCGGTCTCGTCCGGATCGTCCTGCACGAGCAGCACGCTGACGCCCAGCCATGTGCTGAAGGCGATGGGCGTGCTGAGTGAGGGAAACGTGCGGGTGTCGTTGCCGGCCGGGACGACGGCCCAGGACGTCGAGCGGTTCCTGGAGGTGCTCCCGGAGGCGGTGGCCGGCGTGCGGGAGAAGCTGGGGGCGCCGGTGGCGACTACGGCCGCGACGCGGGGGGACAGCCTGGTGGTGGACGCCCTCGGCAGGCGGTGCCCGATCCCGGTGATCGAGCTGGCGAAGGTCATCGGGGACGTGCCGGTGGGCGGCACGGTCCGGGTCCTCTCGGACGACGAGGCGGCCCGGCTGGACATCCCGGCCTGGTGCGAGATGCGGGGCCAGGAGTACGTGGGTGAGGAGCCGGCGGATCGAGGCACGGCCTACCTGATCCGCCGGACGACCTGACTCACCAGGGGCGCGGGGGACGGCGCGACCGGCCCCCGCACACCCGCACCGGAACTCAGACGAGATGCGCCCGGACCTCCGTCGCGGCCTCGTCGCCGTACGCCTTGGTGAAGCGGTCCATGAAGTGGGCGCGCTGCAGCTGGTACTCCTGGGTGCCGACCGTCTCGATGACGAGGGTGGCGAGCATGCAGCCGACCTGGGCGGCGCGCTCCAGTCCGACGCCCCAGGCGAGACCGGAGAGGAAGCCGGCGCGGAAGGCGTCGCCGACGCCGGTGGGGTCGGCCTTGCGCTCCTCCTCCGCGCAGCCCACCTCGATCGGGTCCGCGCCGACGCTCTCGATGCGCACGCCCCGCGCGCCGAGGGTGGTGACGCGGTGGCCGACCTTGGCGAGGATCTCGGCGTCGCTCCAGCCGGTCTTGGACTCGATGAGGCCCTTCTCGTACTCGTTGGAGAAGAGGTACGTGGCGCCCTCCAGCAGTATCCGGATCTCGTCGCCGTTCATCCGGGCGATCTGCTGGGAGAAGTCGGCGGCGAAGGGGATCGAGCGGGAGCGGCACTCCTCGGTGTGGCGGAGCATCGCCTCCGGGTCGTCGGCGCCGATCAGAACCAGGTCGAGACCGCCGACGCGGTCGGCGACGGTCTTCAGCTCGATCTGGCGGGCCTCGCTCATGGCACCGGTGTAGAAGGAGCCGATCTGGTTGTGGTCGGCGTCGGTGGTGCAGACGAAGCGGGCGGTGTGCAGCGTCTCGGAGATGCGTACCGAGTCGGTGTCGACGCCGTGCCTCTCCAGCCAGGCGCGGTACTCGTCGAAGTCGAATCCCGCGGCGCCGGCCAGGATCGGCCGGGTGCCGAGCTGGCCCATGCCGAAGGCGATGTTCGCGCCCACGCCGCCTCGCCGGACGTCGAGGTTGTCGACCAGGAAGGAGAGCGAGACCGTGTGCAGTTGGTCCGCGACGAACTGGTCGGCGAAGCGGCCGGGGAAGGTCATGAGGTGGTCGGTGGCGATGGAGCCGGTGACTGCGATGCGCACGGTGTTGACTCTCCTGTGGAATAAGCAGGGGCGCGCGATAGCGCTCATGGGAGGGTGGTTGCGGGCGTCGTAAGGGCGGATCGACAGTTCACGCTACCGGGTCGGCGGCAGCTCTGGAGCAGCCGAAACTACCCGATAGTAGATCTTTCTTCGCATCCTTGAGCGTGCCTACGGTGCCGCTATGACGAACCTTGAGCTCTACGCTCCCGCTCCGGCCCATCTGGAACGCGATCGGGACGGCGACCTGGAGGCCAACTTGGCGTCGCTGCGCGGTGACTGCGCCCGGATGGTCCCGCACTGGTCGGTACCCGACCGGATCGCTTCCCGGCCGGTCTCCCCGTCACTCATCCATGGCGTGACCGTCCCGTCGAGGTCGGCCCGGCTGCTGGACGCGATGTCGGAGTACGGCGACTGAGAGGCGCTTTTCAGGGGAACCGCGCGCTCCCCCGCTGCGTCCCATCGCTGTCCCCCGTAAAGGGGATGCGGGATACGACCCGGTGTCCGACCTTTTTGACAGGGTCGGGTCAGGGTCCTGGGACAGAAGCGCGGCCGAAGGAGCGATGCGGTGAACACCGAGCGACCCGACAACGACGACGCCGACGGCTCCGTGGAGGAGCGGGGCGCCGGTGGCTCCACCGAGGAGCGGGGCGCCACGGAGGCGAAGGGGGCGGGGGGTTCTGGTGCCACGGGGGCGGGGGCTTCTGGTGCCGGGGAGTCCGCTGGTGCCGGGGGGACTCCTGACGCCGAGGTTTCCGGTGACGCCGAGGCTTCCGGTGCCGCGGAGGCTGGCGGTGGCGCGGAGGCTCCTGGTGGCGGGGAGGCGCCCGATGACGCGGGCAGCGGGACGGATGCCCCCGACTCGGCCGAGGGCGCTGCGGAGGAGGCCGACCCGGGCGAGGCAGACACGAGCGTGTCCGGTGCGGGCAAGGCACGCACGGACGAGGCCGGTCAGGACGACGCGACCGCGGACGAGGCCGCAAAGGACAACGCGACCGCGGACGAGGCCACTCGCAGCCACGCCGGTTCGGGTGACGCCGGTTCGGGTGCCCCCCGTTCCGGTGACGCCGGTTCCGGCGAGGTGGGCGTCGAGGGGGTCGCCGTCGCGCCCGCGCCATCTCCCGCGCCCGCGCCCGCGCCATCTCCCGCGCCCGCGCCCGCGCCCGATGGATCGTCCGGCTCGGTTCCGGACGGGGAGATCCCCCGGGATCATGACGTCGAGGAGAGCGGTGGCGGCCGCTCGGGTCGGCACCGGTCGCCCGCCGTCGTGGTGTCCGTCGCCGCCGCCGTGCTGCTGGTCGGGGGCGGTGGGGCGTACTTCGCCACGACCGCGGCCGACGGATCCGCGAGCCCGGGCGGGCGTACGGCCGGGGCGTCCGGTGACGGCACTCCCCCGCCGCTCGCCCTGGACGGCTACTCCGCCGGCGGAGCTACGAACGGCATCGCGCCCGGCGAGCCCAACCCCTACGGCGTCACCTACCGCGCCGACGGCACGCTCCCCGACGGCCCCGGCTCGGCGCCCGTGTACCGGACGCAGGGTCAGGTGACCGAGGGCGAGGTGGCCGAGCTGGCCCGGGCCCTCGGCGTGGACGGGGCGCCCGTGGCCGCCGGGCAGGCCTGGACGGTCGGGGCGAAGGACAGCATGGGGCCGAGCCTCCAGGTGAACCGGCAGGCACCGGGCACCTGGACCTTCCACCGCTACTCCCCCGGCACGGACAACTGCCAGAGCGCGACCACGTGCGCCAAGCCCCCCGTCGGCTCGGGCGGCGACCCGGTGAGCGAGGCGGTCGCGAAGAAGGCGGCCGCGCCGGTCCTGAAGGCGGTGGGTCAGGACGACGCGAAGCTGGACGCGAGCCGGACCCTGGGCGCCCAGCGGATCGTGAACGCCGAACCGGTGATCCGCGACCTGCCCACGTACGGCTGGACGACTGGGGTGACCGTCGACGCGCGAGGCCAGGTGCTGAGCGGCAACGGGCAGCTGAAGGCACCGGTGAAGGGTGACACGTACCCCGTGCTGAGCGCGAAGGAGACGCTGGCGCTGCTGAACGCGGCGCCCGGGAGCGGCCACCGCATGGGCATCGGCGGCTGCGCCGTTCCGGTGCCGCAGAAGGACCGGCTGGAAGCGCCCTGCAGCTCGTCCACCGCCACCCCGGCGAAAGAGACCCTCACCGTCGACAAGGCCGTGTTCGGTCTGGCCCCGCACACCGTGGCCGGGCGGCAGACGCTGGTGCCGTCCTGGCTCTTCGACGTGCGGGCGGCCGGCGAGCGTGACGACTTCACGGTGGCCTACCCGGCGGTCGACCCGAAGTACGTGGCCTCGCCCACACCGTCGGCCCAGCCGAGCGGGCCGTCCGGACCCGGCGACCAGCCGACCGCCGCGCCTGAACCGCGGAACGTCAAGGTGGACGGCTACACGGCCGAGGGGCGGGAGCTGAGCGTGAGTTTCACGGGCGGTGTGTGCGCCGACTACAAGGTGACCGCGAAGGAGAGCGACGACCAGGTGACCGTGAAGGTGACCGAGACCCGCTGGAAGGACAAGGTCTGCATCATGATCGCCAAGGAGTTCCAGAAGACCGTGCCGTTGGACGAGCCGCTGGGCGGCCGGACGGTCGTGGGCTCGGACGGCAAGGGGATTCCGCTGCAGAAGGCGGGGGCACGACTGCCCCAGGCGCCCCAGGGGCGCTGACCCCCAAGACGTCCGGGACGGGACACGACGCGACGACCCCGTCCCGGACACGCGTGAAGGCGGCGGCCCCGTCGGAGGGGGCCGCCGCCTTCACGCTGTTCACTTGCCTGGCGGGGTCTAGTTGAAGGAGTCGCCGCAGGCGCAGGAGCCGGTCGCGTTCGGGTTGTCGATCGTGAAGCCCTGCTTCTCGATGGTGTCGACGAAGTCGATGGACGCGCCGCCCAGGTACGGGGCGCTCATGCGGTCGGTGACGACCTTGACGCCGTCGAAGTCCTTGACCACGTCGCCGTCGAGGGAACGCTCGTCGAAGAAGAGCTGGTACCGCAGGCCGGAGCAGCCGCCGGGCTGAACGGCGACGCGCAGCGCCAGATCGTCACGGCCTTCCTGGTCGAGCAGGGCCTTGACCTTCGCCGCGGCGGCGTCGGACAGGATGATGCCGTCGGTGACGGTGCTGGTCTCGTCCGATACGGACATCTACATCTCTCCCGGGTTGTACGGAGACTGCCTTGCCGACGGTTGCAACCGACGGGGCCGCGGATTCATTCCGGGCCGAGGACTCGTGTTTCCACTTCTTTCCTTTTCCTGTCATTCATGCTCGCACACCCACGCTGAACCGAACAGCGGCCTCCGTCCCCCAGCATCGGGATTCACGTCACATCGACGTTATGACCGTCGTCAAAGTGACGTGAAGCGTTTATGATAGATAACGTCAATTCGACGAAAAGTAGAGAAAAGTAGAGGGTTCGTGTCGTGACCACCGTCCAGACCCCGGAGCTCGACGTACAGCCGACTCCTCTTGCCCTGCTGCTCCTCGGCCGTGAGGCCGACCCGAAGAGCGAGCGGGGCGTCGAGTGTCCCGGCGACCTGCCCTCGCCGTCCGACCCGGACCTGGTCGAGCGCGCTCGCGCCGCCAAGGCGAAGCTCGGCGACAAGGTGTTCGTCCTCGGCCACCACTACCAGCGCGACGAGGTCATCCAGTTCGCCGATGTCACGGGCGACTCCTTCAAGCTGGCCCGGGACGCCGCCGCGCGCCCGGAGGCCGAGTACATCGTGTTCTGCGGTGTGCACTTCATGGCGGAGTCCGCGGACATCCTGACGAGCGACGACCAGAAGGTCGTACTGCCGGATCTCGCCGCCGGGTGCTCGATGGCCGACATGGCCACCGCCGAGCAGGTCGCCGAGTGCTGGGACGTGCTGACCGAGGCCGGCATAGCCGAGCAGGTCGTGCCCGTCTCGTACATGAACTCCTCCGCGGACATCAAGGCGTTCACCGGCAGGCACGGCGGCACGATCTGCACGTCCTCGAACGCCCAGCGGGCCCTTGAGTGGGCCTTCGAGCAGGGGTCGAAGGTGCTGTTCCTGCCCGACCAGCACCTCGGCCGCAACACCGCCGTGCGGGACATGGGCATGTCCCTGGAGGACTGCGTCCTCTACAACCCGCACAAGCCGAACGGCGGGCTGACCACCGAGCAGCTGCGCGACGCGAAGATGATCCTCTGGCGGGGCCACTGCTCGGTGCACGGGCGTTTCAGCCTGGAGTCGGTCGAGGACGTGCGCGCCCGGATCCCCGGTGTGAACGTGCTCGTGCACCCCGAGTGCCGGCACGAGGTCGTGGCCGCCGCGGACTACGTCGGCTCGACCGAGTACATCATCAAGGCCCTGGAGGCGGCGCCGGCCGGCTCCAAGTGGGCCATCGGCACGGAGCTGAATCTGGTACGCCGGCTGGCGAACCGTTTCGCGCCCGAGGGCAAGGAGATCGTGTTCCTCGACAAGACGGTCTGCTTCTGCTCGACGATGAACCGCATCGACCTCCCCCACCTGGTGTGGACCCTGGAGTCCCTCGCCGAGGGCAACCTGGTCAACCGGATCGAGGTCGACCAGGAGACCGAGGCGTTCGCGAAGCTGGCGCTGGAGCGGATGCTGGCGCTGCCGTAGCCACACCGCACGCCCACGGTCGGCGACATGCCGACGGCCGGGCACCGAACCGTCGGGGTTCGGTCGGCGGGCAGGACGGAACACTTGCCGACCAGACTTCCCGGCGCACCTTGACATCATATTCGGCACCCGGATGTCGACGACGCAGACGTCGTCCCGCGGGTCGTCCCGGAGCAGGGCGGCGAGCAGCGGTCCCAGGGAGTCCAGCC
>NZ_JBEXRA010000064.1:0-47724 GCF_040612855.1 Streptomyces sp. NPDC006332 | reverse complement strand
GTGCCCGCCAAGGCACGGGAGAAGCACGCGCAACTCGCTGAGCAGATCGAGGAGCACCGCTTCCGGTACTACGTGAAGGACGCCCGAACGGGCCCGCCCGCCGCCGCATTCGGGCATCCGCGCTGCCCGATCGCGTGCCCGCGGCCCCTGCCGCGCAGGTCCGAGACGGGCACGCCACCCCGTGAACGGGCACACACGGGCAGCATCGAGCCCGCAACAGGCCTGGTCAGTGCCGCGTACCCGCTGTAGAACTTCCCCCATGGGTCCCACCGGGCCCGAACGGGCAGACAGGTACGGAGGCGGGTGACGGCCATGACCACGAGAACGGCGGAAGAACGCCAGCGGGAGATCGTCCGGGTCGCCCGCGCCACCGGTTCGGTCGATGTCACCGCGCTCGCCGACGAGTTGGGCGTGGCCAAGGAGACCGTACGGCGCGATCTGCGCGCCCTGGAGGACCACGGCCTGGTCCGCCGCACCCACGGCGGGGCCTATCCGGTGGAGAGCGCCGGCTTCGAGACCACGCTCGCCTTCCGCGCCACCAGCCATGTCCCCGAGAAGCGCAGGATCGCGGCCGCCGCGGCCGAGCTGCTCCAGGACGCCGAGACGGTCTTCGTCGACGAGGGCTTCACCCCGCAGCTCATCGCCGAGGCACTGCCCAGGGACCGGCCGCTGACCGTGGTCACCGCGTCCCTGCCGGTCGCGGGCGCGCTCGCCGAGACCGAGAACATGTCGGTCCTGCTGCTGGGCGGCCGGGTCCGCTCCGGCACCCTCGCCACGGTCGACCACTGGACGACGAAGATGCTGGCCGGCTTCGTCGTCGACCTCGCCTACATCGGCGCCAACGGCATCTCCCGCGAACACGGACTGACCACGCCCGACCCCGCGGTCAGCGAGGTCAAGACGCAGGCCGTCCGGGCCGCGCGCCGCGCGGTGTTCGCGGGCGTCCACACCAAGTTCGGAGCGGTCAGCTTCTGCCGGTTCGCCGACATCTGCAGCCTGGAGGCGATCGTGACGAGCACCCTCCTGCCCACAGCCGAGGCCCACCGCTACGCACTGCTGGGCCCCCAGGTCATCCGCGTCTGAACAACCGACTCACCAGCCAGATGGGCGCCTCCTCACCCTGTCGCGCCCTTTATCTCCCCATACGTCCAGGAGCGATCCATGCGAACCCAGAGCCGACGACGGCCCCCGCGAGCCACGCTCGCCATGGCCGCCGCAGGGACGCTGCTCGCCCCGCTGCTCTCCGGCTGCTGGGTCGGAGCGGGCGGGTCCGGGTCGGGCGGCGACTCGATCAACGTCCTGATGGTCAACAACCCCCAGATGACCGAACTCCAGAAGCTGACCAAGGCCCACTTCACCAAAGAGACCGGCATCAAGGTCAACTTCACCGTCCTGCCCGAGAACGACGTCCGCGACAAGATCAGCCAGGACTTCGCCAACCAGGCCGGCCAGTACGACGTCGCCACCCTCTCCAACTACGAGATACCGATCTACGCCCGCAACGGCTGGCTGCACGAGATGAACTCCTACGTCGCCAAGGACCCGGCGTACGACGAGAAGGACGTCCTGAAACCGATGCGCCAGTCCCTCACCGGCGACGACGGCAAGCTCTACGGCCAGCCCTTCTACGGCGAGTCGTCCTTCCTGATGTACCGCAAGGACGTGCTGGCGAAGAAGGGTCTGACGATGCCAGCGCACCCGACCTGGACCCAGGTGGCCGACCTGGCCGCGAAGGTCGACGGGGCGGAGCCCGGCATGAAGGGCATCTGCCTGCGCGGCCTGCCGGGCTGGGGCGAGGTCATGGCACCCCTGACCACGGTGGTGAACACCTTCGGCGGCACCTGGTTCGACAAGGGCTGGAAGGCCCGGCTGGACTCCCCCGAGTTCGAGAAGGCGGTGACGTTCTATGTCGACCTGGTCCGTGAGCACGGCGAGTCCGGCGCCGCCCAGTCCGGCTTCGCCGAGTGCCTGAACAACATGACCCAGGGCAAGGTCGCCATGTGGTACGACGCCACCTCCGCGGCCGGATCCCTGGAGGCGGCGAACTCCCCGGTCAAGGACAAGCTGGGCTACGCCCCCGCCCCCGTCGAGCGGACGGAGTCCGCCGGCTGGCTCTACACCTGGGCCTGGGGCATCCAGGACGCCTCCCGCAACCCCGACAAGGCCTGGAAGTTCGTCTCCTGGGCGTCCAGCAAGCAGTACGAGCAACTGGTCGGCGACCAGATCGGCTGGTCCAACGTCCCGGCCGGCAAGCGCGCGTCGACGTACACGAACCCCGCCTACGTCAAGGAGGCCGCCGCCTTCCAGGAGATGACCAAGGAGGCCATCGAGGGCGCCAAGCCGAACGACCCCGGCGTGCAGCCGCGCCCCGCGCCCGGCATCCAGTTCGTCGGCATCCCCGAGTTCACCGATCTCGGCACCAAGGTCTCCCAGGAGATCAGCGCGGCCATCGCCGGACACCAGTCCGTCGCATCGGCCCTGAAGAAGTCCCAGCAGCTCGCCGAGCGGATCTCCGAGGAGTACGAGGGACGATGACCGCGACCGTAACGGCTCCGACAGCCACCACTCCCGTACCCACCGTGCGCCCGCCTTCCGCCCGCCTGCGCGCCTGGGCCACCCGCGCCCCGCTGCTCCCCGCCCTGATCTTCATGATCGCGGTCACCCAGCTCCCGTTCGTGGCCACGCTGGTGATCTCCTTCTTCACTTGGAACGCCCTCTATCCCAAGTCCCGCCACTTCACCGGCCTCGACAACTACCAACAGGTGCTGACCGACGCCGACCTGCGCCAGTCCGTGTGGACGACGGTGCTGCTGACGGTCGCGGTGGTCCTGGCCAGCCTGGTCCTGGGACTGGCCCTGGCGCTGCTGCTCGACCGGAAGTTCCGGGGCCGTGGCGTGGTCCGCACCCTCCTCATCGCCCCCTTCCTGGTGGTCCCGGTGGCGGCGGCCCTGCTCTGGAAGCATGTGCTGTACAACCCTGAATACGGCCTGCTCAATGGGCTGTTGCACTATGTGGGCGGTCCACAACCGGACTGGATATCGGGCACTCCGCTGCTCGCGGTCGAGGCCTCCCTCGTCTGGCAGTGGACCCCGTTCATGATGCTGATCCTGCTGGCCGGCCTGCAGAGCCGCGACCAGCAGCAGATGGAGGCGGCGCGGGTCGACGGCGCGAGCAACTGGCAGATCTTCCGCTATCTGACGCTCCCGCACCTGCGCCGCTACCTCGAACTCGGGGCGCTTTTGGGCTCGATCTACATCGTCCAGAACTTCGACGCGGTCTTCACGATCACGTCCGGCGGCCTGGGCACCGCCAACCTCCCCTACACCGTCTACCAGAGCTTCTACCAGGCCCACGAGAACGGCCTCGCCTCGGCCGCGGGCGTCCTGGTGGTCATCGGCTCGATCATCATCGCGACCTTCGCCCTGCGCGTGGTGTCGTCCCTGTTCCGCGAGGAGGTGGGTCGGGCATGAGCGGCATCGCCGTACGGCCGAACAGTGGCCGTCGTAAGGGAGCGGGCCTCGGCCTGGTGGCCTGGCTGCTGGGGATCGTCTTCTTCCTCCCCATCGCGTGGATGGCCCTGACGTCGTTCCACTCGGAGCAGGACGCGGCGACCAATCCGCCCTCCTTCGGGGCCGCCCTCACCCTGGACGGCTACCGCGAGTTCTTCGGCACGGGCGGCGGCGCGAGCCCCTGGCCCGCGCTGGTCAACTCGACGGTGGCCTCGCTGGCGTCGACGCTGTTCGTCCTCCTGCTGGCCTTCCCGGCGGCGTACGCGCTGTCGATCCGCCCGGTGAAGAAGTGGACGGACGTCCTGTTCTTCTTCCTGTCCACGAAGATGCTCCCGGCCGTGGCGGGACTGCTCCCGATCTACCTGTTCGCCAAGAACACCGGCATGCTCGACAACATCTGGCTGCTGGTCATCCTCTACACCTCGATGAACCTGCCGATCGCGGTGTGGATGATGCAGTCCTTCCTCGCCGAGGTCCCGGTCGCGGTGATCGAGGCGGCGAAGGTGGACGGGGCCCGCCTGCCGACGATCCTGGCCCGCGTGGTGGCCCCCATCGCCCTCCCGGGGATCGCCGCGACCGCGCTCATCTGCTTCATCTTCAGCTGGAACGAACTGCTCTTCGCCCGAGTGCTGACCGGCGTGGTGGCCGAGACGGCCCCCGTCTTCCTGACCGGCTTCATCACCAGCCAGGGCCTGTTCCTGGCGAAGGTGTGCGCCGCGTCGCTCGTGATCTCCCTGCCGGTGCTCGCCGCGGGGTTCGCCGCCCAGGACAAGCTGGTCCAGGGCCTGTCGCTTGGAGCCGTGAAATGAAGGCCGCCGTCATCGAGTCCGTGGGCCGTGCCGTCGTCGCCGAGGTCCCCGATCCGACGCCGGGCCCCCGGGAGGTCGTCGTCGAGGTCGCCGCCTGCGGCCTGTGCGGCACCGACCTGCACATCCTCCAGGGCGAGTTCGCGCCCAAGCTGCCGATCGTGCCCGGGCACGAGTTCGCCGGCGAGGTGGTCGGGGTGGGCACCCAGGTCACCGAGGTCGCGGTCGGCGACCGGGTCGCGGTGGATCCCTCGCTGTACTGCTACGAGTGCCGGTACTGCCGTACCGGGCACAACAACCTCTGCGAACGGTGGGCCGCGATCGGGGTCACCACGGCCGGGGGCGCGGCGCAGTTCGCGGTGGCGCCGGTGGCCAACTGCGTGAAGCTGCCCGAGCACGTGCGCACGCAGGACGCGGCGCTGGTCGAACCGCTCTCCTGTGCCGTGCGCGGCTACGACGTCCTCCAGGCCCGTCTCGGCGCGCACGTCCTGATCTACGGCTCCGGGACGATGGGCCTGATGATGCTGGAACTCGCCAAGCGGACGGGGGCGGCGAGCGTGGACGTGGTGGACATCAACGCCCAGCGCCTGGCCACGGCCCGGCAGCTCGGGGTGTCGTCCTCGGCGACCGGCGCCGACGAACTCGACCGCCCGCAGGGCTGGGACGTCGTGATCGACGCGACCGGCAACGCGGCGGCGATCCAGGACGGCCTGGACCGGGTGGCCAAGGCGGGCACGTTCCTCCAGTTCGGCGTCGCCGACTACGCGACCCGCGTGACGATCGACCCGTACCGCATCTACAACCAGGAGATCACCATCACCGGTTCGATGGCGGTCCTGCACAGCTTCGAGCGGGCGGCGGAGCTGTTCGCGAACGGTGTCCTGGACCCGGAGGTCTTCATCAGCGACCGCATCCCGCTGGACCGCTACCCGGAGGCACTGGAGCAGTTCAAGGCGGGGGTGGGACGGAAGATCGTGGTGGTGCCGTAGGAGACGTTTTCAGCCCGTCCGGCGTTGAGGACGAGGCCGTCAAGGCCGATCCGGGAGCCTGGGGGCGGCAGCCCCCGGGGACGGGAAGGGAAGGGGCGGCGGGGGCGAAAAATCCGGGCCCACCAATCGGCCCACGGTAAGGGAACGGTAAAACGCCTTCGCTCGTTCGACGGGGTATGACAGCTATGACCCCCGGCTCGAACATCCCCCTCTCCGCCGCCCGCGTGACGGTGGACGTCGCCGCCCCGGTGCGGCTCGACGTATCGGGCCTGCTGCTCACCGCCGACGGCAAGGTGCGCTCCGACGACGACTTCATCTTCTACAACCAGCCCACCGGCCCCGGCGTGACCTACCGCTCCGGCGGCGGCACGACCCCGGACGCGATCACCGTCGACACGTCCGCCGTCCCCCCGGGCATCGAGAAGATCGTCGTCACCGCCAGCCCGGACGCGGCCGGCCAGACCTTCCAGGGCATCGAACCGACGGCCACCATCCGCGACGCGGACGGTGGCAGCGTCCTGGCCACGTTCACGCCCCCGCAGCTGGGCACCGAGACGGCCCTGGTGATCGTGGAGGTCTACCGCCGCAACGGCGCCTGGAAGGCCCGCGCGGTCGGCCAGGGATACGCCAACGGCCTCGCGGGCATCGCCACCGACTTCGGCGTCTCCGTGGAGGAGCCCGCCGCCCAGGCCGCCGCCCCCGCCCAGCCGGTGGCTCCTCCTCCGCCGGCCACGCAGCCGGCGGCGCCGTCGGCCCCGCCGGTCGACCCGCGGATCGCCGCGCCCCCGGCCCCCGCCGCACCCCCGGCTCCGCCCGCCCCCGCCCCGGGCGCCGGGAAGATCAACCTCGACAAGGGCCGGGTCAGCCTCCAGAAGAACCAGACCGTCTCCCTGGTCAAGGGCGGACGCCCGCTGCTGTCCCAGGTCAAGATGGGCCTCGGCTGGGAACCGGCGTACCGCGGCAAGGACATCGACCTGGACGCCTCGGTCATCGCGTACGGCCCGCAGCGCAACCACATCGACAGCTGCTACTTCGGCAAACTGTCCATCGTGAACGGCGCGATCAAGCACTCCGGTGACAACCTCACGGGCGAGGGCGGCGGCGACGACGAGGTGATCGTGGTCGACCTCGGCCGGCTCCCGCAGGAGGTCACCGGCCTGGTCTTCACCGTGAACTCCTTCTCCGGCCAGAAGTTCACCGAGGTCGCCAAGGCCTACTGCCGACTCCTGGACGCCGCGACCGGCGAGGAACTCGTCCGTTTCGACCTCACCAACGCCGAAGCGCAGACCGGCGTGATGATGGCGAAGCTGATCCGCCAGTTCTCCGGCGAGTGGGACATGACGGCGATGGGCGACTTCGTGAAGTCCCGCACCGTACGGGGCATGGTGAAGCCGGCGGCGCAGGCCCTCTGAGGGCCCGTACGTCTCTGAGGGCGCCCCTCGAAACACAGCGGGGCGCCACCCACCTGCTGGAACCCGGCTTCGGACCTCCGGTGCCACGCCT
The DNA here is from genome assembly GCF_040612855.1 of Streptomyces sp. NPDC006332. Lineage (NCBI taxonomy): Bacteria > Bacillati > Actinomycetota > Actinomycetes > Kitasatosporales > Streptomycetaceae > Streptomyces > Streptomyces sp. NPDC006332. The sequence goes on along the minus strand of NZ_JBEXRA010000064.1, from coordinate 40,917 downwards.
CCGGTGCCACGCCTCCGGAGCCACGCCTCCGGAGCCACGCCTCGGCGTGCCTCGCCTCGCCGGTCAGAGGTGAGTCCGTTCCACCGCGCGACGGCGGAACCGACCCCGTGCGGCCCCGGCGCCGCCCACCGCTCCACGTCGGAGGAGCCCGTGGGCCGGGCGCGCCGTGCGGAGGCCGACCGCCCCGCCGACGCCATCCTCGTCGAGCTCGGCGCCCACACCTCCGGCTCGACCGCCGCGCGCGACCGCCGGGCGATCCGTTCAAGGCTGAACGGGAAACGCTTTCGCCTGCGCCTGTCGCCTGCTGCTTTCTGATGGCGATTCGGTTACGTCCTCCTTGTTGACACTCACTTCGCGGCGCGCGCATACTCCTCGGCAACGTTCACGTGAACGTTCACGGTTCGCATGCACGCCAGCACAGCGGGGCCCTGCCGTGGCCCTGCCGACCCCTCCCGTACTCGCCTCCGCAGGGCCCGGCCACGGCCGACCGAACCCCCCGATCGGCACCGCGTGGCCCCCGCGCGCCTGCCCCGGAACAAAGTGAGTGTTCGAACATGGAGCCATCTCTGTCGAGGAGACGTCTTCTCGCAGCTTCGCTGGGCGGCACGGGTGCAGCCCTGCTGGGTCTCACGGGCTGCGGCGCCTCCTCCGGTTCGGTGTCCGCCGGTACCGGCCACCTCAGCGTCTGGTACTGGTCGGGAGCCCTGAGCACCCGGCTGCTGGCCGTCGCCCGCAAGGGGGTGCCCGGCGTCCCCGGCTTGAAGGTGCAGGGCGCCGAGATCGGCGACACCTACGGCAAGCTGCTCACCGGCCTGGCAGCCCGCGCCTACGTCCCGGACATCACTGCCCTCAACTCCGACGTCGCCAGCTTCTTCCCGCACGAGGACCAGTTCCTCGATCTGAGGAGTCTCGGCGCGGACAGCCTCAAGAGTCAGTACCTCGACTGGAAATGGCAGGGCGGCATCGCCCCGTCCGGCCGGATGGTCGCCTTCCCCATCGACTGCGGTCCCTCGGCGCTCTACTACCGCAAGGACATCTTCGACAAGGCCGGACTCCCCTCCGACACCGAGGAACTCGCGCAGGCGGCCTCCAGTTGGGAGGACTACTTCGCGGTCGGCCGCAAACTGAGATCCGCGGTCCCCGGCACCTTCCTCGTCGGCAACATCGCGAGCGTCTTCCGGATGTCCCTGCTGCAGAGCCCGAAGCAGTTCGTGGACCAGGACGACCACTTCATCGGAGACCAGGAGCACGTCAAACGCTGCTGGGACCTGGCGGTGGAGTCGCTGCGGCAGAAGCTCAGCGCCAAGATCAACGACGGGACACCCGACTCCAACGCGGCCTACGCGCAGGGACGTATCGCCTCCGCCTGCAACGCCGTCTGGTGGATGGGCGGGCTCAAACAGACCGCCGCCAAGACATCCGGTAACTGGCGAGTGACCAAGATGCCCGGTGGGGCGGCCAACTACGGCGGCTCCTACCTCGCCATCACCAAGTACTGCCGGGACCCGCAGGGTGCCTTCGCGTTCGTCAAATGGCTGCTGGGACCGGCCAACCAGCTGGCGGCTTACCAGGAGATGGCCCTGTTCCCGACCACGCCAGGCGTCTACGACAAGCCCGCGATGCGGGAGCCCGACAAGTTCTTCGGCGGTCAGCGCCCCATCGACGTCTTCGGACCGGCCGCCCAGCAGGCGCCCGTCGTCTACTTCAGCCCCTACGAGGGCACCGCTTCCACCCCCGTCTACCAGGAGCTGACCAACGTGGAGCTGCTCGGGAAGAACCCCGACAAGGCGTGGCGGGATGCCATGGCCGCCGCGGAGAAGACCCTCTCGCAGAAGGGGGTGAGCTGAGATGGCCGTGGCCGGAGCCACCGGTGCGCCCAGCACCAAGCCGCGGAGCGTGCGGGCGGGCAAGCAGAAAAAGCAGGCCACGGCCGGGCGGATGGGCAGCCCGGTACGGCGCAATCTGCCCGTCTACCTCGCCATCTCGCCGTTCTACGTGCTGTTCGCGGTGTTCGGCGTGTTCCCCGTCGTCTTCTCGCTCTACCTGTCCTTCCAGGACTGGGACGGCATCGGGACCATGCGCTTCGTGGGCTGGCAGCAGTACGACTGGCTGCTGCACGACACCGTCTTCTGGAAGTCCATCCTCAACACCTTCGAGATCTGGTTCCTGTCCACGGTGCCGATGCTGCTTCTGGCCCTGGTCATCGCCTTCCTGCTGAACTCGCAGGTCCGCTACAGCATGGCGTACCGGGTGGCCTACTTCATCCCCAACGTCACCTCGATGGTCGCGATGACCATCGTGTTCGGGTCGGTCTTCGCGCAGGCGGGGCTCGGCAACTCACTGCTGAAGGCCGTCGGCCTCGGCGAGTTCGGCTGGATGACGTCCGCCTGGGGCGTCAAGGTGTCCCTCGCCATCATGATCATATGGCGCTGGACGGGTTACAACGCCCTCATCTTCCTCGCCGGGCTGCAGGCCATTCCCTCCGAGCTGTACGAGGCCGCCCGGGTCGACGGGGCGAGCAGTCTGCAGACCCTCTTCCGGGTCATTCTCCCGCAGTTGCGGCCGGTGGTGCTCTTCACCGTCATCACCTCCAGCATCAACGGGCTGCAGATCTTCACCGAGTCCCAGGTGCTCTTCCAGGCCAGTAACGGCTACTCCACCGGAGGCCCCGGCCAGGAGGGCATGACGATCGTGCTCTACCTGTGGCAGAAGGCCTTCGGCGACCACCAGTTCGGCTACGGCGCGGCCATCGGTTGGGCCCTGTTCGTCATCGTCGCGGTCTTCTCCGCCATCAACTGGCGACTGGTCGCCAGGTTCGGCGAGGACCGCCCGGCCACTTCGAGGCGCTGGAGGATCAACCGTGCACGCTGACACCAGAACGACCGGCAGTACCGGCGTCGCCATCGGCTCCGGCAGCAGGACCAGGAGGCTCCTGGTCCACGCGGTGCTGCTGGCGGGCCTGCTCGTCTCCGTCTTCCCGTTCTACTGGCTGGTCGTGATGGCCTCCCGCACCACCGGGGAGATCTTCCGGTACCCGCCCATCCTCGTCCCCGGCAGCCACCTGCTGGAGAACATGGGAGCGGTGCTGGACCGCGTCGCCTTCTTCAGTTCCCTGGCCAACACCCTCATCGTCGCGGTCGTCGGCACCGCACTGGTGCTGTTCTTCGACTCGCTGGCCGCGTTCGCCTTCGCCAAGTACCAGTTTCCCGGCAAGAGGTTCCTGTTCGTCATCCTGCTCTCCACCTACATGATCCCCGCCCAGCTGTCCTTGGTGCCGCAGTTCGTCACCATGGCGCACCTGGGCTGGGTGGGCTCCCTCACGGCCCTGATCGTCCCGGGGGCGGCCAACGCCTTCGGCATCTTCTGGATGCGGCAGTACGCCGAGAACTCGCTGCCCGACGAACTGCTGGACGCCGGACGGATCGACGGTGCCGGGTTCTTCCGCCTGTACTGGACCATCGCGGTGCCGCTCTTCAGGCCCGCCCTGGCGTTCCTCGGCATCTTCACCTTCATCGGCGCGTGGAACGACTACATCTGGCCCCTCGTCGTGATGATCAACCCGGACCGGCTCACCCTGCAGGTGGCGCTGGCCCAGCTCAACACCGTCTACGGGCCGGACTACGCGGTCGTCATGGCCGGCGCGCTGATGAGCGTGGTGCCGCTGATCATCGTCTTCATCATCGGTGCCCGGCACTTCCTGCGGGACCTGGCCGCCGGAGCCATGAAGATGTGAGCCGGCCCCGGACCCCGCCGTCCGAGCCCCCGTGGGTCACCTGCCCGCGGGGGCTCAGCCGTTGCGACCAGGTGACCGGCGCGTGCCGGGGATTCCCCGGCCGGAAACGGGATCCCCCGAGGCCGCCTACCCGCGCGGGCTCAGCCGCAGCGACCAGGTGACCGGCGCCGCCTCCAGACGGTGGGCGGGCAGCACGCCCGGACCGCACGAAGCGGAGCCCAGTCCGTACTGCGCGACGTCCAGGTTGAGGAAGATCCGGTCGGACGGAGCGAGGTCGCTCGTGTGCCGGGCGGACTCCAGGTCCCCTGTGGTCCAGCGGCGCGCGGTGAGGGAGAAGCGCGGGAGCCCCACCGACTCGATACGCAGGGCGGGGCCGTCAGTGCCGCTCAGCTCCGCCCATCTGACGTCCCCCCGGGCTCCGTTCTCCTGCGGCACCACGTACGGGGTCTGCAGGGCGTCCACCGTCGACGAGAAGCGGCCGACCCGCGCCGCCGACCGGCTGTCCGGGTACGCCTCGCCGGGTCCGAGACCGAACCACCGGACCTGGCCCAGCCGGCCCGGCACCGCCATGCGCACGCCGAGCCGCGGCAGCCCACCGGGCCAGTCGCCCGTCGGCTCGACTCGGACGGTCAGCACCAGACCCGCTCCGTCGGTGGCCCACCGGTACTCGACCGTCATCCCGGACGCCCGGGCCGCGGCCGCCACCCGCGTACGCACCAGCATTCCGTCCGGGCCGTACGCCACCTCGTCGACCCGGTGCTGCAGCCGGTCCAGGCCCGACTGGCGCCACCACCGCACCGCCGAGTCGTCCGCCGGGCCCCACAAGGAGGCCGAGCGGTCGTTGTCGGTCGGTGCCCTCCACAGGTCCAGCACCGGGCCGTCGACGTCCGTCGTCCCCAGGCGCACCAGGCGCCCGGTGCGTCCGTCGAACTCGCCGGGACCGAGCGCCAGACGGCCGTCGGGACGTTGCCTCGAAGCAGCGGCGGGCCGCGGCCCGGTGCCGCGCCGTGACGGCGGTTCCGCCTGGGCCGGAGGCGGCGTCAGGGGCAGCTGGGTCCAGGCGACCTCATGGCCTGCCGGAGCCCAGGGCCGGTCCTCGGCCAGCACGGCACTGATCGTGATCCAGCCCTCGCCGTCCGTCGGCGGAAGGACCGGCAACTCGATGTCGGCGGACTCGCCCGCCGCGACAGGGGGCACCTGGAGGGGTTTGGTGAGCACCGGCAGGCCGTCCGAGGAGAGCGCCAGCTCGAAGCGGAGGTGGGACAGGTCGCTGAAGTCGTACCGGTTGGTGATCCGTATCCAACGGCCGGGCCCGTCCGCGCGGTGCTCGGCGGCGCCGATGGCAACCGGCTCCACGGTCTTCTTCAGTTCCGCGAGCCCGGGCGACGGCGTGCGGTCGGGGAAGAGCAGACCGTCGATGACGAACGTGCCGTCGTGGTACGGCTCGCCGAAGTCGCCGCCGTACGCGAAGAACTCGCGCCCGCCCGGGGTCCGTTGCCGCAGCCCGTGGTCGATCCACTCCCACACGAAACCGCCCTGCAGCCGGGGATGGCGCTCGAAGAGCCGCTGGTACTCGGCCAGTCCGCCAGGACCGTTGCCCATCGCGTGGGCGTACTCGCACAGGATGAACGGCAGCGAACGCCGCCTGGCATCCGCCTCGGGATCGTCCAGCGGGGGCTCGGCGCGCCTGCCGATCGCCTCCACCTCGTCGTGCGGCAGGTACATCCGGCTGTACACGTCACTGTGCCGGCACTCGTGATCGCCCTCGTCGTGCAGGAGCCGCCCCGGATCACGTTCGCGCACCCACGCCGCCATCGCGTCCAGGTTGCGTCCACTGCCGGACTCGTTGCCCAGCGACCACATCACGACGGACGGGTGGTTCTTGTCGCGCTCCACGGTGCGGCGCATCCGGTCCAGGCACGCTTCGGCCCATTCCGGGGCGTCGGCGGGGTTGCCGCGCCAGTCCGCCGCGGAGAAACCATGGGTCTCCAGGTCGCACTCCACCACCACCCACAGCCCCAGCTCGTCACAGAGGTCCAGGAACCGCGGGTGGGGCGGGTAGTGGCTGGTGCGGACGGCGTTGATGTTGTGCCGCTTCATCAGCAGCACGTCGTCGCGGTCCACCTCGGCCGGCAGTGCGCGTCCGTGGTCCGGGTGATGCTCGTGCCGGTTCACGCCACGCAGCAGCAGCGGGCGCCCGTTGACCCGGAGCTGTCCGTCCTCGACGGCGACGGTACGGAAGCCGACGCGCAAGGTCACCCGCTCGGTACCGGTGGCCAGCACCCCCTCGTAGAGCCGGGGTGTCTCGGCCGTCCACGGCGCCACACCCTCCACCACGGTGGTGTGCCCGGCGGGCAGGTCGTCGATGCCCAGCTCCGGGACGCTGAGCCGGGCCTCGGCCCCGTCGCGGGTCACGGCGTCCACGCGGAGCGTTCCGCGGCCCGTCGAGGTGTCGTAGCCGGCGTGCACGAAGACGTCCTCGACGCCGCCCGGCGGGCGTCGGATCAGCGTCACCTCGCGGAAGATTCCCGGCAGCCACCACATGTCCTGGTCCTCCAGGTAACTGCCGGAGGACCACTGGTGCACCCGTACCGCGAGGACGTTCCGTCCGGCTCGCAGATGCGGTCCGGCCGCGAACTCGACCGGCAGGCGGCTGCCACGGGTGACGCCCAGTTCCCGCCCGTTCAGCCAGACCCGGGCGCAGGAGTCCACCCCCTCGAACCGCAGCACCGCCGGCTCCTCGGTCCACGACTCGTCCAGTTCGAAGACGAGCCGGTGGTCGCCGGTGGGGTTCTCGTCGGGCACCCGTGGCGGATCGAGCGGGAACGGGTAGCCGATGTTCGTGTAGACGGGCGAGCCGTGCCCGTGCAGCGGCCAGTGGGAGGGCACCGGCAGCCTGCCCCACGAGCTGTCGTCGAAGTCGTTGGCCCAGAACCCGTCGGGGGCCAGGTCCGCGGCGGGGGCGAGATGGAAACGCCACATGCCGCCGAGGCCGACGGTGGCCGCGTCGGTCCTGAGGGCGGCCCGCGCCGGCCTCGCTCCGTATCCGGGTGACGTGGCTTCGTAGTACGGCTGCGACATGCACGATTCCTGGTGTCGAGGGGTTCGTGAACGTTCACGTGAACGATAACGAAAAATCGTGCCGCGTACCCGACCTGGTGTCAACAGGGCAGACGGCAGGGATGCAGCCTGATGCCGGCCTCAGGCCGGCCGACCGGCGACCGGGCCGGAGGTCACGCGGAGGCCCGCAGGACGAGCTCGGGCCGCACCCGGGCATCGCCCTCCACCGGAGGCTTCTCGCCTCCGTTCAGCTGGGCCGCCACCTGTTCGACCGCCAACCGTCCCAGTTCTCGCTTGTCGATGCTCAAGGTGGTCAGGGGCGGTTCCACCAACTCCCCCAGCGAGAGCCCGTCGAAGCCCAGAACGGCGACGTCCTCCGGTACCCGCAGTCCCCGGCGACGCGCGGTGCGGATGGCGCCGACCGCGATCAGGTCGTTGAAGCCGACCACGGCCGTCACATCCGGATGCGCGTCCAGCAGCGCGTCCATCCCCCGCTCACCGGCCGACACCCGGTGCCGGTCGCAGGAGACGACCCAGTCGGCCCCCACCGGCAGGTCGTGCAGCCTCGCCTGCGCCAGGAACTGCTCCCGGCGGGCGCTGGGCCGGTCGTCCGACGCCCCGTCGAGCATGCCGATGCGACGGTGACCGGCGCCCGTCAGATGTGCGAACGCCTGCTGCATGCCCGACGCCGCGTCGATGCTCACCGACCCGAAGCGCGTCTGGTCCGCGCCGCGCTCCAGGAGCACCAGCGGCATCCCCGGTGCGTGCCGGGCCAGCATGTCGTCGGGGCCCGCGCAGTGGCCGATGATCGCGTCGGCCTGCCGGGCGAGCACGTCGAGCGCCTCCCGCTCCTTACCCTCGTCGTTGCGCGAGTCGCACACGATCACGTGCCAGCCGCGCTCCTCGGCCACCTCCAGCACCGCGACAGCGACCTCGGCGAAGTACGGGTTGCTCAGGTCCGAGATGATCAAGCCGAGGGTGACCGAGTCCTGCCTCCGCATCCCCTGGGCGAACCGGCTCGGCCGGTACCCCAGGGTGCGGGTCGCCTGCAGCACCCGCTCCTTCGTCGCGGGATCGATCTCGCCCTTGTCGTTGATCGCACGGGAAACGGTCTGCCGGGACACCCCGGCCAGCTTCGCCACGTCGTCGATCGTCGTCCGGCGCCTGGCGGCCCGGGGGGAACCGAGCTTCGGCCGCTCGTCGTGCTTGCCCGGCACTGCGCAATACCCGCCCTCTGTATGGGTCCTGTGGTGAGGAACCTTAACCGGGCCGCCTCCCGCCGTGCCGTTGGTTTTCGGCCGGTCCGGGATGTTGACAACGCCCCGCGGTCATCGCAGCATACTGCCGTTCGCCCATTCCGTGAACGTTCACGTGAGCGTTATCGGACCTCCGGCGGCAGACCGCTGCCGCAGCAGACCACCTCTCCGCCTGGCGCATGAACGGGACCCCGGCTCCCACCGCACGCTCAGGCACTCCCGCCGGGCCACTTCCCGGTACGGCAGCCGGGCCTCCTGAGAAGAAAACGGTGCGTACCTGTGATCAGTAGGAGAACCTTCGGCCTGACCGCGCTGGCCGCCGCCACCCCGTTGGCCGTCCCAGGGACCGCGACTGCCGCGACTGCCGCGGCGTCGGCTGCGGGGGGCACCACCGACGTGAGCACGGTGAGCGCCGATCGCGGCATCGCCCTGCCCAAGGGCATGGCGTTGCGCAGCCTCGACGTCATCCCGTCCGGCAACCTGACCAGCGACGCGGACCGGGTGCTGGTGGCCGCGCTCCAGGGCCTGGTCGCCAAGGCCTCGTCGGAGCACATCTTCATCGACGAGGGCGGGCCGGGGGCTATCTGGAAGGACTTCCTGCACACCACGTACGGCGTGCTGCTCGACGACAGCCGCCCCACCTGGCCCGCCCTGCTGAAGCACTTCCGGCAGCACCTCGCGGGGTACGTCCTCTACGACATGGCCGGCAATCCGCCGTCCGTCAACGTCGCCTCGTCACTGAGCGGCCCCCTGAGGGCCCTCCCCGTCGACGTCTCCCAGGAGGCCCAGGTCCGGGCCCTGGGCCTGGGGCGCCAGATCCTCGACGTCACCGGCCGGACGGAGAAATGGGCCTACGCCAGATACGGTCGGCTGTTCTCGCGGACGACCGCCGCGGAGCTGAACCCGTCGGTCCTGTACCACCAGCGCGACTACATCGCCATGACGGACGCGTTCACGTTCTACGACGGCGTGACCGACTGGCGTGCGCAGGTCCTGGGCGGTCTGAAGCCCGGGGCGGACCTGATGGGATACGGCAACAACGAGTACGACATGGTCGCGCAGGCCTCCCAACTCGGCGTCACATCCATCCCGTCGGACCTGGCACCCAACCTCTCGGCCCTGAGCGCCGTCCACGGCACCGAGGGACTCACCCAGAAGCCCGAGGCCGCCCCCGAGACCCGGAACAAGCACTACGTGTCGTTCGTCATCAGCGACGGCGACAACGTCGCCTGGAACCTGTGGGGACTCCAGCAGTACTTCAGCAACCCCGACCGCGGTCGCTTCGACATCGGCTACGGCATCAGCCCGTCCCTGGTCGATCTGGCTCCGGCGGCGATGCGCTGGTACTACGAGAACGCCTCGCGGGGCGCGGCGAACGACAGCTTCATCGCGGGGCCGAGCGGCTCCGGATACGTCTTCCCGGCCAAGATGCCGCCCGCGGACCTCGATCTCTTCACCGACCGGCTGAACGCGTACATGGCCGCCGGAGACCTGCGGATCTCCGAGATCCTCGACGACCAGGACAGCTTCGACCGCACCGACGTGTGGTCGTCCTACCTCCGGCAGCCGAACATCGACGCCCTGTTCTTCTTCGGGTACGGCGACACCGACCGGATCAGCGGCCGGATCAACTGGGTGGACGGCAAACCCGTGATCGCCCAGCGGGACGTGCTGTGGGCCGGTCTCACCGAGGAACCGGACCTGATCCGGAACATCAACTCCAGGCCTGCCGCACCGACCAGCGCCGACGGCTACACGCTCGTCCTGGTGCACTGCTGGACCAAGAGCCTGTCCGACATCAGGACAGTGGTGGACGGGCTCGGCCCCGACGTCGAGGTGGTGACGCCCAAGGCGTTCACCGAACTCATCGTCCGCAACGGCGCCCGCTGACGAGGGATCGGCGCGGTGGGCCCGCACCCCCGTAGAAGTGCGGGCCCCGATCGGGCCGCTCAGGCTGCCCAGGGCCAGTGGGCGTCCTGCGCCGCTTCGAGCAGCGGAACCATCCGGAAGGCCGCGTCCGAGAGCCCGCCGAAGGTGTGCCTGTTCCCCTTCCCCGAGGGGCCGTGGCCGGCCCGGTATCCGGCGAGGTTCCAGGTGTAGACCGGCACGTTCGCCGGGACCTGCTCGGTCGGGTCGCCGTAGTGGCTGAAGCTGTACTGCTCGTCGGTGACGATCAGCACCCGGTCGTGCTTCTTGTAGTGGCGGCGCACCGCCTCGGTGGTGTCGGTGCCGCCCAGGTCGCCGAAACGACCGAGGATCTTCAGCACGGACTCGCCCCGGCGGAACTTGATCTTGTTGCTGCCGGTACCGAACTCGACGAGGTCCGCGTCCGCCGCCCGCAGCGCGAGCGCCGTGCCGAAGATCGCCGCCGCGTCGGCACGGTTGAGCTCCGAGCGGTCGGACAGCCGCGCCCACATCGAGCCCGACCGGTCGACCAGCACCAGCGTGCGGCCGGGCAGTGCGGGCACGTTGGCCAGCGAGTGGCCGAGCGCCTGCTCCAGCGGGTACGACCAGCGCAGCGACGGCGCGTGCTGGTACGCGGCGAGGTACCGGAAGGGGAACTGCCCCGAGCGCGCGACCTGGGCCGGGTCGCTGATCTTCGCCGCTACCCGGGCCGCGACCTCGTCCGAGACTCCGGCCTGGTCGAAGTTGCGCAGGTTACGGACGAGCGCCATGGCACCCATGGACGGGATCACGGCCTCCCAGGCCGCCTTGTCCATCGGGCCCTGGAGCCACCCGGCCAGCGCCTCCCAGGTCATTCCCGCCGCCGCGAGCCGCTCCGCACCGCCCGCCGCCGTGACCACCGCGCGCCGTTCCTCGACCCGCAGCGCCATCAGCTCGCGGTGCGCGGTCAGGACCCGGTTCGAGGCGGGCGGTACAGCGGTGTCCGGGTTGTGCCGGCGGTCGAGGGCGTACTGGAACAGCTCGCCCTGCCACGGCTTGTCCGGGTCCGGGGCCGCGTGCACCAGGTTGAGGATGTCGCCGAAGCGGTAACCCTTGGAGGCGGTGTCGTACTTCAGCAGCGACGTGCCGTGGTAGATGCGGCGTACGGCGATCCCGCGCTTGACGGGCTTGGGGACGCTGCGGCCGTACGTCCCCCGAGCCAAACCTCCTGGTACCGACGGCTCTGTTTCTGGCGCACCGGCTGCACGCGGGGGTTATTCAGGTGTTGGTAATTGGGCGTCAACGCATGGCAGTTGGGGCACAGCAGACGGAGGTCTTCTGGACGGTTTTTCGTACGGTCGCCGTCAATGTGGTCGACGTGCAGAGGAACCCGGCCGGAGACAGGATTGACTTCGGCCCAGCCACATTTCTCACAGCGTTGCCCCCTGAGCAGGACAAGTCCTTGGCGCACCCTCCAGTCAGGGCTGCCGTTCTCCCTCGTACCACTGATCTCGCCTGCCTGCCATGCTGCGAGCCATCGCGCGAACGTGCCCGTGCGCTCGTAGCGGTCCTCGTTGAAGCACTCCCACGAGCAGTACGGCTGCCCAACGCAGCGGGGGCGCCGCTCCGTCGTTCCGCAACGGAGGCACGGCGTGGGCTCCCCACGACGCGCCTCCGCCTCCTGACGCCGGGTCACGTTGGCGCAGGCCCGGCCACAGTGGATCGCGCCGCGGGTCCGGATGGGCTTGCCGCACTGCGGGCACGGCGACTTGGGCTTCCGATGTGACTCAGCACGCTGTCGCGCCGTCCCCTGAAGGCTGCAACGGTTACTGCAATAGCGCCTGCGAGCTTCCTTCACCGGAGTGCCGCACTGTTCGCATAATTTGGACATGCCGGAACGGTATGTCCAGCGTCGTCAACCGTCCGCCCAATGGAACAGCCCCACCCGTACGAGTGGCCCTGCGTTCTAATGCCGCTGTCGCTTCCAGGGCCCCGTGATCGCCAGCATGATGCCCGGCGTCTGGATGTTGGCGTACAGCGTCCGGCCGTCGGGTGAGAAGGTGACGCCCGTGAACTCGCTGTATTCCGGCTCCTCTTCGGTGCCGATGTTGAGTTCGTTGCGGGCGATGGGATAGGTGCGGCCGCTGTCGGTGGCGCCGAACAGGTGCTGGACGCCCTCGCCGTCCTCGGCGATGACGAGGCCGCCGTAGGGGGAGACGGTGATGTTGTCGGGGCCGTCGAAGGCGCCGTCCTTGGACGGGTCGGGGTTGACGCCGAGCAGGACCTTCAGGGTGAGGGTGCGGCGCTTGGGGTCGTAGAACCAGACCTGGCCGTCGTGCTGGACGGGGCTCTCCTCGCGGGCGTAGGAGGAGACGATGTAGGCGCCGCCGTCGCCCCACCACATGCCCTCGAGCTTGCGGGCGCGGGTGACCTGGCCGTCGGTGAACTGCTTGCGGACGGGCACCGTCTTGGCGTCGCGGTCGGGGACGTCGACCCAGTCGACGCCGTAGACCGTGCCGATCTTGACGGCGCGGGAGAGGTCGTCGACGAACTTGCCGCCTGCGTCGAAGCACTTGAAGGCCTGCAGGACGCCGGCGTCGGCGGCGAGGGTGCGCAGCTTGCCGCGGCCGTGCCGGAATCCGGCGGGCGGGGTCCAGCGGAAGAGCAGGCCGTTGGGGCCGGAGGCGTCCTCGGTGAGGTAGGCGTGGCCGCGCTTGGGGTCGATGACGGCCGCCTCGTGGGCGTACCGGCCGAACGCCTTGACGGGCTTGGGGTCGCGGTTGGCGCGGCGGTCGGCGGGGTCGACCTCGAAGATGTAGCCGTGGTCCTTGGTCATGCCGTTCTGGCCGGCCTTGTCCTCGGTCTCCTCGCCGGTGAGCCAGGTGCCCCAAGGGGTGGTGCCGCCCGCGCAGTTGGTGGAGGTGCCGGCGATGCCGACCCACTCGGCGACGCGTCCGTCGGGGCGGACCTCGACGACGGTGCAGCCGCCGGACGCGGCGGGGTCGTAGACCAGGCCCTCGGTGAGCGGCACCGGGTGGGGCCAGTTGGCGCGCGGGCCCTTGAGCTCGTGGTTGTTGACGAGGAGGGTGGTGCCGCGCGGGCCGTCGAAGGTGGCCGTGCCGTCGTGGTTGGAGGGGGTGAACTCGCCCGACTCCAGCTTGGTCCTGCCGCTGTAGGTGATGACGCGGTACGTGAACCCGGCGGGCAGCGCGAGCAGGCCCTTGGGGTCGGGGAGCAGCGGTCCGTAGCCGACCCCGTGGTGTGCGGCAGCCGATTCCGCTTCGGCGCTCTCGGTCTCCGGGGAGGTCTCGGTGGACGCGAGGGCGCCCGGTGCGGTGGCGAGGGCGCCTACGGTGCCGGCCAGCGCGACACCGGCACCGGTGACGGCGGAGTTTCTGGCGAAGTCCCTGCGGGTGAGCGACATGGTGTCTCCTGTGACGGTGGGCGGGCCGTGGAGGGTGGCGGACCTCGGTCCGCGCCACCGTCCCGCCCGTGCCTGAACGGCGGTTGAACACCGGGCGACGTCATGGGACCCGCTTCCATGAATCCGTATGCCTTGCCCCAGCGGAACGAAAAGGGCAGCCCACCGAGGCTTCAAGCCCGGCCCGGAGCGGGAAACCGCCTGGTGCACGTCCTGATCCGGACCGGGCGGCCGCCCCGCCCCTGCCGTCCCTCGGCCCGTCCCCTCAACCGCCTTGCTGTGACCGTGCCTTGAACGCCGCCTTGCGGGCTTCCTTCGCGATTCGTTTGTCCGGGTGCAGTCGCCCCATGGCTTCCAGGACGTCCGCCGCGGCCGGGTGGTCGACCCGCCAGGCCGCCGTGAAGAAGCCGCTGTGCTGTTGGGCCAGGCCTTCCACGAGTTCGCGCAGTTCGTCGGAGTTGCCCTCGGCCGCCAGTTGCGCGGCGACCGTGTCGACGGTGAGCCAGAAGACCAGGTCCTCGGAGGGCGCGGGCACGTCGGGGGCGCCGCGTTCGGTGAGCCAGACCCGGGCCAGGCCGCCCAGTTCGGGGTCGTCGAGCACCTCCCGCAGGGCCGGTTCGGCCTCGTTGCCCACCAGGGACAGCGCCTGCTGGCAGCGCAGTCGGCGCAGTGGCGCACCGGCGTCCAGGCCCCGCGCCGCGGCCAGCAGTTCCCGTGCCGCGGCGAGGGAGTCACGGCGGGCCAGCCACCGCTCGGTCTCGGCGTGGGCCGCGGCCGGCGGGAAGGTCGCCGTGCCGTCGAGCAGTGCGTCCGCTCCCTTGTCCGCGAGGTCGCCGACCGCGGGGGCCTGGAACCCGGCCTCCTGGAGCCGGACCCGCAGCCCGTACCGGCCGAGCGGGGTCAGCCGAACCATGCCGTAGCGGGAGACGTCGGTGTCGTCGACGGCTGTGGGCTCCTCCCCGGTGTCCGCCATCAGCGTCTCGTCGACCGGCTGGTACTCGACCAGACCGACCGGCTCCAGCAGCCGGAACTGGTCGTCCAGCCGCATCATCGCGTCGGACACCTGCTCCAGCACGTCGTTGGTGGGCTCCCCCATGTCGCTGGGCACGATCATCGAGGCGGCCAGCGCGGGCAGCGGGACGGGGCTCTCGCCCGGTCCGTCCTCGGTGACGGTGAGCAGATAGAGGTTCCCGAGCACGCCGTCCAGGAACTCCGACTCGGCCTCCGGGTCCCAGGCCAGGGAGGAGAGATCGACCTCGCCGATGTCGCCTTCCGGGTCCACCGCGTCGACCAGGTCGTCCAGGTCCGGCACGCTCGCGTCGGCGAGCACCGTCTCCAACGCGCCCAGCCACACCGCGAGCACGTCGTGCGGGGAGCCCCCGGTCAGCAGCGTCAGGTCCTCGCCGGCCGTGACGGTGCCCGCCTCCTCGTCGACGACCTCGACCAGTCCGGTGTCGACGGCGATCCGCCAGGCCTCGCTCGCGTACGCCGCCGCGTCGTCGCCGGTCAGCCCGAGGAGCTGGGCCGCCGCCGGCAGCTGTTCGTCTACGAGTCCGCCCCCGGCGTCGACACGGGTGTCCGGGCCGGCCCAGCGGGCGAGGCGCGCGGCGCGGGACAGCAGTGGCGTGGACAGCGCGTCCCGCGCCAGCTCCGCTTCGGGGTGAAGCCGCACCGGCGGCAGGGGGGAGCTGTCTGACATCGGTTGGTTCTCCTAGGGACGCGTACCACCACTCAGCCGCTCAGCCTAGACGGATATCCACCCATGCCGCCCGGTTCATCTGCCGGTCGGCCGGAGTACATGGCCGGATCCTTGACAACTGGCCGGAGCACACAGGAGATTGACGCGCGTAGAAATCAGCTGGACATGACATGTGCCCACTGCGTTTTCTACGCGCGTCGCCACCGCCCCACAGGTCGCGGCTCCCGTCGTTCCACGCACCACCCTCGTCCCGGCGCCCAGGTACGTCCCCGGAGGGATCCCGTTGCCGCACCCGTCTTCCGCGCGTCTCGCCGCGCTCACCGTCGCCGCCGTCTGCTCGGCGGCGTCCACCGTCGTGCTCACCTCACCCGCGCACGCGGACTCCGTGCGCATCCATGACATCCAGGGCACCACCCGGATATCGCCGTACGCCGGACAGCAGGTCACCGACGTGGCCGGAATCGTCACCGGGGTGCGGACGTACGGCTCGTCCAGAGGCTTCTGGATCCAGGATCCGAACCCGGACGCCAACCCGGCCACCAGTGAGGGCGTCTTCGTCTTCACCGGTTCCGTACCGAAGGTCGCGGTCGGCGACGCGGTCACCGTCCTGGGCACGGTCTCGGAGTACGTCCCGGGCGGCACCGCCACCGGCAACCAGACGCTGACCGAGATCACCAAGCCGACGGTCACGGTCGTCTCCAGCGGCAACGCGGTCCCCGCCGCCGCCGTCATCACCGCGAGGTCCGTGCCGAGCACGTACACGCCGACCGGTGACACGGCCGCGAGCGGCTCGGTCAACGGTCTGCCCCTGCGGCCGTCGCGGTACGCCCTCGACTACTACGAGTCCCTGGAGGGCATGAACGTCCAGGTCGCCGACGCCCGCGTGGTCGGCGCCACCGACCCGTACACCGAGCTGTGGGTCACGGTGAAGCCGCGCGAGAACAGCGACCGCCGGGGCGGCACGGTCTACGGCTCCTACGACTCCCAGAACACCGGCCGGCTGCAGATCCAGTCGCTGGGCGCGACGGCCGACTTCCCGGTCGCGAACGTCGGTGACACGCTCACCGGCGCCACCGCGGGCCCGCTGGACTACAACCAGTTCGGCGGATACACCCTGGTCGCGGGCAAGCTCGGCACCCTCAGGAGCGCCGGGCTGCAGCGCGAGACCACCGAGCGGCAGAAGAAGGGCGAGCTGGCGGTCGCGACGTACAACGTCGAGAACCTCGACCCGGGCGACGCCACCTTCGAGGAGCACGCCGCGGCGATCGTGCACAACCTCCAGGCACCCGACATCGTGTCCCTGGAGGAGATCCAGGACGACAACGGCGCGACGAACGACGGCACGGTCACCGCCGGCCGGACGGTCACGAAGCTGATCGACGCGATCGTCGCGGCGGGCGGCCCACGGTACGACTGGCGCTCCATCGATCCGGCGAACAACGCGGACGGCGGCGAGCCGGGCGGCAACATCCGCCAGGTGTTCCTGTTCAACCCGCAGCGGGTGTCGTTCACGGACCGTGCGGGCGGCGACGCGACGACCGCCGTCGGTGTCACCAAGGAGCACGGCAAGGCGGCGCTGACCCTCTCCCCCGGTCGGATCGACCCGACGGACGCCGCCTGGGCCAACAGCCGCAAGCCGCTGGCGGGCGAGTTCGTCTTCCGTGGCCGGACGGTCTTCGTGATCGCCAACCACTTCAATTCCAAGGGCGGCGACCAGGGCCTGACCTCGCAGTACCAGCCCCCGGCGCGCAGCTCGGAGACACAGCGCCACCAGCAGGCGACCCTGGTGAACGGGTTCGTCAAGGACATCCTGGCCACGCAGAAGAACGCGGACGTCGTCGCCCTCGGCGACATCAACGACTTCGAGTTCTCCGGCACCGCGAGGATCCTGGAGGACGGCGGAGCGCTGTGGTCGGCGGTCAAGTCGCTGCCGAGGAGCGAGCGCTACTCGTACGTCTACCAGGGCAACACCCAGGTCCTCGACCAGATCCTGGTCAGCCCGTCGATCCGGCGTGACTGCGACTTCGAGTACGACAGCGTGCATGTCAACTCGGAGTTCAACGACCAGATCAGCGACCACGACCCGCAGGTGCTGCGCTTCAAGCCGTGACACCCCGGCTCGGGGCCGGCTGGACACTCCGTCCAGTCGGCCCTCCCCGCCGCCGTCAGTCCGGGACGAGGCCGAGGGCGTGGTCGTACCGGCTGACCGTGCTGCTCTGCAGCCCCGGCCAGGCCTGCACGCGCTGCCACTGTGCGCTGGGCGAGCCGACCCCGTCGCCGGGTGCGGCGAGCGCGTCGATGTGGGCCTGGGCGGTCTCCCACTCGGCGTAGTTCAGGACCCTGGTGCCGTCGGTGCTGACGTGGAAGTGGGCGGAGATGCCGCCCGGATGCGGGTTCGGCTCACTCTCCAGCGCCTCCAGGACGGCGTCGACCCAGGCTCGCTGCCGATCGGGATCGGGGCCCTCGAACTCGACGTCGACGATCACGACGCAGCCCGGCACCAGGGCCGGGCGGTCCTCCCGGGCGGTGCTGCGGTAATGCCGGTACCGGTCGAGCCGCACTCGCTCGATCCCCGGCACGACGGTGTCGATCTCGTCGACCCGCTCCTGCCGGTGCGTCTTCACGAAGGCCTCGTAGTCCTGCTCGCTCCGCCACTGCGAGTGGTGCAGCAGGGTGGTCCCGTCGTGCCCGGTGTAAAGGTGGTAGCCGAGCAGACCGGGGGTGGGCCAAGGCCGTCGGGTCCAGGTGTGCGCGATGGCGTCGACCGTCTGCCGCTGGCGCTCGGGTGTGCCGACCTGCCAGGTGCTGAAGAAGGGGGCGCCGACGTGGGGGTGCGTGAGGTCGGGATGGGTGTCGGTACGGCGGGTCATGGTGGGCTCCGTCGAAGGGTGGGATCGGTACGGGGTGCGCGCACCGACCACTCTTCAACCTCGACCAAGATTCAGGTCAAGTGACGGACTCGGGGGCTGACGCCGGACGCAGGCGCCGCTGTGGCCATCGGGGCGACAGCGGCGCCTCGCCACGTCGCGCTCACCGTCCGTGACGGCGCCGCCGCAACACCCCGACCGCGACGACCGCGCCCGCTCCCACCGCCACCCCGGCGACCAGCACCGGACGGGGATGGCGGCGGCCCGTCTGGACCGCGTTGCGGACCGGGACGGGAAGGTTGTGTTCCACGGTGTGGGCCCGGTGCTGGAGGCCGTGCTCCACGGCGTGGGCCTTCTCCTGGACCGTGTGACCGGTCTGCGCCGCCGTGCTGCGCAGCTGGACCGTCATCGCGCCGGCCTTGTCACGCAGGTCGGCGGCCCTGGCCCGGGCACGGCCCTTGACGTCGGCCTTTCCGGCCAACTCCTCGACGGTGTCACCGAGTTCACCGCGAGTCCGCTCGATCTCCCGGCGCAGTTCGTCGGGCCCCTTGGCACCGCCCTGCCGCGGCGCCTCGTCACCCGAGCCGTGATCGTTCGCCGGCTTGTCCATGTCCGTCATCGGTGCGCCCTTTCCCTGATCTCCTCGACGTCGGCCTTCACGCTGCCGAGGGCCCGCTCGGGCGTGGGCGGCGTGGCGCGGCGCAGCTGTGCGCGGCCGGTCGCCGCGAGTACCGCCGCGAGGGCGAACAGCACGCCCGTCACGATCAGTGCCGCGGCCCACACGGGCAGCACCAGCGAGAGCGCGGCGGCGCCCGTGCCGGCGAGGGCGAGAAAGCCGGCGTAGCCGACGGCGCCCGCGGCGCCGATCAGCCCGCCGCCTCGTCCCGCGCGACGGCCCTTCTCGGCCAGTTCGACCTTGGCGAGTGCCACTTCCTGTCGTACGAGCCGGGAGAGCTGTTCGGTGGCCTGTCCGACGAGCTCGCCCACCGAGTGGTGTTCGTCGTGTGCTGGCCTGGGGGTCATGGTCCCGGTCACGGTTCCGCCTCCTCTCGGTCTGGGAACTCCCGGGTACCCCTGCCCGTCCCCGCTTACCCCTGCGCCGCTCCCCCGCTACCGCTGCGGACCGGCGCCGGAGCCCTGCTCGCCCAGTCGGGCCAGCTGCGCCTGGAACCAGTCCAGTCGCGCCTGCAACAGGGCCGCCTCGGCGGTGAGTTCCGGCACCCCCAGCCCCTCGGCCACGCCGAGGTCGGCGGTCCGCAGGAGGGTGCCGGTGCCGGCCACCACGCGCAGGCCGTCTCCGGCCAGCCGGGCGAAGGCGGCGAGCGAGAGAGACGTACGGCCGCGCAGGCAGCCCGCACAGGCGGGGGCGAGCGCCAGCCGGCCCGGGCGGCCCCAGCCGGCGTCGGCCAGGGCGGAGGCAGCCGTGCCGCAGGCGCAGGGGCCGACGGTCGCCGTACGGACGCGCTGCCGGGCGTAGCGGAAGCCGCGTTCGAAGCGGAGGTAGCGGCCGAGCACGGACACCTCCAGCAGCACGGCCGTGCGGTGCTCGGCGGTGCACAGCAGCGCCTCGGCCGCCGTGCGGTCGTGCACGCAGTGGAAGCCGCAGTCGCACCGGCGGTGCGGTACCCGGTGCCGCAGGCCGTAGACGCAGGACGCGTCGGCCACGACCCCGTAGGGCAGCGCGCCACCGAGCGACACCCCGGTGAACCCGGCCCGGACGCCGTCGTGGGACAGCACCGGGTGGGCGATCTTGTATCCGGTCGGCGGCTCCGTCGGGCGTTCCTCGGGGAGCCGCAGCCTCATCGGGCGGCCGGAGCCTCTTCGGGTTCCTTCAGGTCCGTGATCTCCTCGGGGAGTTCGACCTCCTCCTCCTGGACCTGCGGCCGTTCTTCCGCGACTCCGCTGGCGAGTGCCTTGCCGAGCTTCATGACGCCTCCCATACACAGGGGCCTATGACCGTACTGGCCATGGTGACCCATGTGGGGCGGACTTGCACATAGGGCCTGCGCGGCGCGGGCCGCCGGGCAGGCCTGTCAGTATCACTTACACATACCTCGTAGAAAAATTAAGTAGAGCTTCACTGTCGATGGGGCGAGACTACCCCCATGACCACCTCCCGGCCTTTCGGCCGCACCCTCTGCGCCATGATCACCCCTTTCACCGAGGCCGGCGCGCTCGATCTCGACGGCGCGCGGCGGCTCGCCGACCGGCTGGTGGCGGACGGCTGCGACGGGCTGGTGCTGTCCGGCACCACGGGCGAGTCGCCGACCACCACGGACACGGAGAAGGCCGCCCTGATCACGGCCGTACGTGAGGCCGTCGGCGGCCGGGCCTCGATCGTGGCGGGTGTGGGCACGTTCGACACCCGGCACACGATCGAACTGGCCCTGGCGGCCGAGAAGGCGGGCGCCGACGGCCTGTTGGTCGTCGCCCCCTACTACAGCAAGCCCCCGCAGGACGCCGTCGAGGCCCACTTCCGGGAGGTCGCCGACGCCTGTGGCCTGCCGCTGGCGCTCTACGACGTCCCCGGCCGCACCGGCACCCGCATCGAGCCGGACACCCTGCTCCGCCTGGCCGCACACCCCCGGATCGTGGCGGTCAAGGACTGCTCCCACGACTTCCTGGCCGCCCAAAAGGTCATCTCCCGCACCGACTTGGCGTACTACGCGGGCTGCGACGAGCACAACCTCGCCCTGTACGCGGTGGGCGGCGCCGGTTACATCAGCACCGTCGCGAACGTCGTACCGGCTCACCTGCGAGCGGTCCTGGACGCGTTCGAGGCGGGCGACACCCCCGTGTCCGCCCGCCTCCAGCAACGCGCCACGCCGCTCATCGAACTGATGATGGCGGCGGGCCTGCCCGGTGCCGTCACCGCCAAGGCGCTCCTGCGCGAGCTCGGCCTGCCGACGGGCCCCGTCCGCGCGCCGCTGCGGCCCGCCGGCCGCGAGGCGGTCGACGGGCTGCTGGCGGCGTACGAGTCGCTCACCGCCGGCTGATCAGCGGCGGGCGAAGACGGGCTCCCACTCCTGGCGGTCGGTGCTGTCGCTCGGCTCGCGGACCCCGCTCAGCGGTACGACCTTGTCGCTGCCGATGGTGACCAGGACCAGCTGGGCGCGGTAGGCCTCCTCCAGGCTCGTCACGCGCTCCCAGCCGATGAGCCGCTTGTCGTCGACCCAGGCGAGCAGCTGGCCGCCGCGCACCGTGGTGATCTCCTTGTCCGTCAGGGGATCACGGATCGAGGAGTACGACTTGCCGGGGGATCCGGGGACCTCCTTCTCCAGGCCGAGGGCGGCGAGCCTGCCGTTCGGGGACAGCCGCGCGCCGACGTCCGACCGCAGGTGGCGTTCGTTGGCGGGCGCGGGGGCCTTGGCGCCCTTGAGGTCGTAGAACTGCTGCATGCCGTCCCGGCCGCCGATGATCTGCGAGTACACCCGGTCGCCTGCCCGGCTGAAGGAGAAGTCCTTGCGGCCGATGATGTCGCGATCGCGGGCGACCGGGACCCAGGGGCCGCTCTGTCCGGAGGTCACGTCGAGGATGTGGAAACCGGACCGGATCGCGTCGCGGTACACCGACTCCAACGGCCCTGATTCCTTGCCGTCCACGGTCGACTTCACCTTCTCGCGCCCATCGGGGTTCCGGTCGTAGGTCGTCGCGACGAGCCTGCTGCCGTCGGAGGAGAACGCGAGCCCGCCGACGCCGTGCTCGACCTGGATCCACCGCTCGACCTTGCCCGTCGCGAGGTCGAGCAGGCCGATCCGGTCGGCGGGCAGGTTCTTCTCCAGCACGGCGGCGGTCCGCAGGCCCGGGGCGACGGCGACGAAGGACCACCGGGGATCCTTCTCGTACGTCCCGGTCTTCGGGTCGAGCAGCCAGTAGGTGCGCACGGCGGTGCCCTTGTCGGCGGACGTGTAGTGGATCTTCTCCGTGTAGTACGCGGCCATGACCGCCTCTCCGGCCCCGATCAGGTCGCGCGGCGGCGACTGGTCCGGGTGGGCGTTGACGCCGCCCTGCTGGATGATTCCGGCGGGGTGCACGTCGTCCTTGCCGGAGTCCAGCAGCGGTACGCCCACGGCGACGGCGACCACGGCGGCGGTGGCCGTCGCCACGGCCACGAAGCCGCGGGTGCGCCGGCGCCGGCGGACCGCCAGCACCCGGTCGGCGAACCCGGTCCGCGCCGGAGCCTGTTCTGCGGCCTGCTCGCGCAGGGCATCGCGCACGAGTTCCTCGACGTTCATGGACGCACCTCCACGGGCGAGAAGTCACGGGACGGCGGCCGGCCGGCGGCCGGCGGACCCAGGGCGGCCAGTTCGGGCGCGAGCGTGCGCAGCCGGGCCAGGGAGCGGTGGGTGGTGGACCGGACGGTGCCGACCGAGCAGCCCAGCAGCCGCGCCACCTCGGCCTCGGGCAGGTCCTCGAAGTAGCGCAGCACCAGCACGGTCCGCTGCCGTGCGGTGAGCCGGGACAGCGCGTCGCGCATCACGACGCGCAGGTCGGCCGCCGCCGCCGCGTCCACGGTGCCCGCGCCCGCCTCGGGAGGCTGGGCGACGGTGACCTCCCGCCCGCGCCACTTCAGCCGCCAGCGGCTGACCTGCTGGCGGTAGAGGATCCGTCGTACGTAGGCCTCGGGCTCATCGATCCGCTGCCACTTGCCGGCCGCCTTGGCCAGCGCGCTCTGCAGCAGATCCTCTCCGGCGTGCCGGTCTCCCCCGCACAGCAGCACCGCCGTCTTCAGCAGCGCCGACGACCTGTTGTCCACGAACTCCCGGAAACTCTCCAGCTGCGCGGCATCCATCGTCACCTTCTCTTCCCCCGGCGGCCCCTGTGTCCCGCCCCTGTGCCCCTTGTGACGCGCCCGGTGCCCCGCCGCTATGCCACCCCGGCGGAGAATTCTCGGAACTCCGGCACGAGAAGGGCCGGGACCCGTACCGCTGGTGCGTGCGGTACGGGCCCCGGCCTCATCGACGGCCGGCCGCGATCAGCTCCGGGGAGGACCCGTCACCGATCTGCGGCACGTCTGCGTCAGTTGTGGCTGTGCAGGATGTCGTTCAGGCCGCCCCAGACCGCGTTGTTCGGGCGGCCCTCGACCGTGCCGGTGACCGAGTTGCGGCGGAACAGGATGTTGGAGGCGCCGGACAGCTCACGGGCCTTGACGATCTGCCCGTCGGGCATGGTCACCCGCGTCCCGGCGGTGACGTACAGCCCGGCCTCGACGACACACTCGTCACCGAGCGCGATGCCCACGCCCGCCTCCGCGCCGATCAGGCAGCGCTCGCCGATGGTGATCCGGACGTTGCCGCCGCCGGACAGCGTGCCCATGGTGGAGGCGCCACCGCCGATGTCGGACCCGTCGCCGACCACGACGCCCGCGGAGATGCGTCCCTCGACCATCGACGTGCCGAGGGTGCCCGCGTTGAAGTTGACGAAGCCCTCGTGCATCACGGTGGTGCCCTCGGCGAGGTGCGCGCCGAGCCGCACGCGGTCCGCGTCGGCGATCCGGACGCCCTTGGGGGCGACGTAGTCCGTCATCCGCGGGAACTTGTCGACGGACGTCACCTGGAGGTGCAGTCCCTCGGCGCGGGCGTTCAGCCGCGCCTTCTCGACGTCGTCGACGGCGACCGGGCCGAGCGAGGTCCAGGCGACGTTGGCGAGGAAGCCGAAGATGCCGTCCAGGCTCTGCCCGTGCGGCTGGACCAGCCGGTGCGAGAGGAGGTGAAGCCGCAGGTAGACGTCGTGGGCGTCGATCGGCTTGGCGTCCAGGGAGGAGATGACCGTGCGGACCGCGACCACCTCGACGTGCCGACGGGCATCCGGTCCGACCGCCTTGGCGGCGCCCTCACCGAGCAGCTCGACGGCCCGCTCGACGGACAGCCGCTCCGTGCCGGACGGACCGGCGTCGGCGGTGAGCTCCGGCGCGGGGAACCAGGTGTCGAGAACGGTGCCGTCGGCGGCGACGGTGGCAAGCCCGGCGGCAACGGCGCCGGTGGTACGAGGAGCAGTCGTGTCGGTCATGAGGGCAACCTAACCGGCGGGAGCCCGCCGAGGCCAACCAGCGAACGGTACGTCTCAGGGGCCGGGCGGTCGGCCCGGGAGGGGGCATCTGGCGACCACCGGGACGCGGCGAGCGTGTCCGGAAGTGGTACGTGGTGCCCCGCCCAAGCAACAGATATCCCATGTGTACGGGCGTACACATCGACGGGAGGACGGGCGGATCGAGGTGTGCCTGCTTGTCCAAGTGATCGCCGATTTCCGGTAATTGGACCTGGACACGATGTGGAAACGGCTCGCTTCGAACCCCTGCCGTGGAGTCACCTGCTCCACTACTGTTTCACCGTTCACTTACTTCCCCATTACGTGCCGCAGTCGTCGCCTCGGGCGACGCTGGAGGAACCTCGCATGCCACAAAGCAAGTCCCGGCCCCCGTCGAACTCCCCCTGGGAGAACGGCTGGGTTCCGGACACCTCCCGGGTACCGGGAACACGTCGGCTGTGGCTGGCCGGCGCGCTGGCCATAGCAACCGTCGTCACCTGCGTGACGGCGGTCGCCCTGACGGACCAGCGCACCGAAGCCAAGTCGCCCGTCAAGGACGCAAGACCGGCTGCGGATACGAGCGGCCCGGGCCTGATCTCCTACGCCAGCAACTCCCCCAGCAGCGCGGCGGCACCGTCCGCGCCCTCGGGCAGGAAGAGCGGCTCACCCTCCGCCCGGCCCAGCGCCACGACCTCCCCGAAGCCGCGGGGTTCGGCCTCCTCCCCACCGGCCCACCGGCCCAAGGCCCCCGCTTCGCACCCCACGTCGTCCGCCCCCAAGCCGTCGACCACCTGGCGTTCGGTCCGCTCGGTCAACTACCCGGACCGCTACTGGCACGTCAAGGGCAGTTACGTCGGACTCGACCAGGTGACCTACTCCTCGGCCCGCCGGGACGCCACCTTCGAACTGGTCAAGGGCCTCGCCGACGCCTCCTGTTACTCCTTCGCCACCCCCGGCGGCTCCTACCTGCGCCACCGCGAGTTCGTCCTGCGCGCGGAACACAACGACGGTTCCGGACTCTTCAAGCAGGACGCCACGTTCTGCCCGCGCACCTCCGCGGTGTCCGGCGCGGTCATGCTGGAGTCGGTGAACTACCCCGGCCGTTTCCTGCGCCACAGGAACTTCAGCGTGCGTCTGGATCCGTACCAGTACGACAGCGGGTACCGGTCGGACTCGGCGTTCCGCCTGGTGGACGGGCTGGCCTGAACCCCGGCACAGCAGTGGAGGGGCTGAGCCCCGGCACACCAGTGGCCCCCGGCACGTCAAATGCCGGGGGCCACCGCATGTCCGTACGGACGGGCTCAGACGTTGAACCCGAGCGCCCGAAGCTGCTCCCGCCCATCGTCCGTGATCTTGTCCGGACCCCACGGCGGCATCCACACCCAGTTGATGCGGAGCTCGTTGACGAGGCCGTCCGTGGCGGACTTGGCCTGGTCCTCGATGACGTCCGTCAGCGGACAGGCCGCCGAGGTCAGGGTCATGTCGATGGTCGCGATGTTCGCGTCGTCGATGTGAATGCCGTAGATCAGGCCGAGGTTGACGACGTCGATGCCCAGCTCGGGGTCGACGACGTCGTACAGGGCCTCTCGGACCTCTTCCTCCGAGGCCGGCTTCATCTCGATGGTCTCGCTCATGCGGTCTTCCTTTCGGCGTCGGCCTCGCCCAGGGCCTGGGCCGTCGCGTCCTTCCAGGCCATCCAGCTCAGCAGCGCGCACTTCACCCGGGCGGGGTACTTCGAGACCCCGGCGAACGCGACCGCGTCCTCCAGGACCTCCTCCATCGCGTCGTCCGGTTCGATGCGGCCCTTGGACTGCATCAGCTCCAGGAAGGTCTCCTGGATCTTCTGCGCCTCGGTGAGCTGCTTGCCGACGAGCAGGTCGTTCAGCACGGAGGCCGAGGCCTGGCTGATCGAGCAGCCCTGACCCTCGTAGGAGACGTCACTGATCGTCGTGCCGTCGTACTTCACGCGCAGGGTGATCTCGTCGCCGCACGTCGGGTTGACGTGGTGCACCTCGGCGTCGCCGTCCCGGAGACCACGCCCGTGCGGGTGCTTGTAGTGGTCCAGGATGACTTCCTGGTACATCGAATCCAGCTTCATGCGATCGCTCGCCAGCCCCTCAGCCGAAGAAGTTCCGTACGTGCTCCAGCCCGTCGACCAGAGCATCGATCTCGGTCGGAGTGGAGTACAGATAGAACGACGCTCGCGTGGTCGCAGGAATTCCGTACCGCAGGCAGACCGGGCGTGCGCAGTGGTGACCCACGCGTACCGCGATGCCCTGCTCGTCGAGGACCTGGCCCACGTCGTGCGGGTGGATGTCGCCGAGCGTGAAGGAGATCGCCGCTCCCCGGTCCTCGGCCGTCGTCGGGCCGATGATCCTGAGGCCCGGGACCTCGCCGAGCTTCTTCACCGCGTACTCGGTGAGCGCGTGCTCGTGGGCGAGGACCTTGTCCATGCCGATCGCGGACAGGTAGTCGATGGCCGCGCCCAGACCGACCGCCTGCGCGATCGGCGGGGTGCCCGCCTCGAACTTGTGCGGCGCGGGAGCGTACGTCGACGAGTGCATCGACACCGTCTCGATCATCTCGCCGCCGCCGAGGAACGGAGGCAGGTCCTCGAGGAGTTCCTGGCGGCCCCAGAGGACGCCGATGCCGGTCGGGCCGCACATCTTGTGGCCGGTGAAGGCCACGAAGTCGGCCTGCAGGGCCTGCACGTCCATCGGCATGTGCGGCGCGGCCTGCGAGGCGTCGATGCAGACCAGCGCGCCGACTTCCTGGGCGCGGCGCACTATCGCCTCGACCGGGTTGACCGTCCCCAGGATGTTGGAGACCAGCACGAAGGAGACGATCTTCGTCTTCTCGGTGATGATCTCCTCGATGTTGGAGAGGTCGAGGCGGCCGTCGTCGCTCAGACCGAACCACTTCAGCTTCGCACCGGTGCGCTGCGCCAGCAGCTGCCACGGCACGATGTTGGAGTGGTGCTCCATCTCCGTGATGACGATCTCGGTCTCGGAGTCCACGCGGTAGGGCTCGTCGGCCCAGCCCAGCATGTTCGCCACGAGGTTGAGCGACTCGGAGGCGTTCTTGGTGAAGATCACCTCGTCGCGGCTCGGCGCGTTGATGAACTCGGCGACCTTGTCACGCGCGCCCTCGTACAGCGCCGTGGCCTCCTCGGCGAGCACATGCACACCGCGGTGGACGTTGGCGTTGTAGCGCTCGTAGTACTCGTTCAGGGCGTCGAGTACCTGGCGCGGCTTCTGCGAGGTGGCCGCGTTGTCCAGGTACACGAGCTTCTGACCGTCGTGGACCTGACGGTCCAGGATGGGGAAGTCCTTGCGGATCGCCTCTGTGTCGAGGAGGCCCGGCAGCAGTGTCACTCGGATGCGCCACCCTTCGAGTCGGCTCGGTCGAGCTTCGCGTAGGCCTCGTAGCCCTCGTTCTCCAGCTTGTCGGCGAGCTCGGCGCCGCCGGACTCGACGATCCGACCGCCGGAGAAGACGTGCACGTGGTCGGGCTTGATGTAGCGCAGGATGCGCGTGTAGTGCGTGATCAGCAGGGTGCCGACCTCGCCGGTCTCGCGGACGCGGTTGACGCCCTCGGAGACGACCCGCAGCGCGTCGACGTCCAGGCCGGAGTCGGTCTCGTCGAGGATCGCGACCTTCGGCTTGAGGAGCTCCAACTGAAGGATCTCGTGGCGCTTCTTCTCACCGCCGGAGAAGCCCTCGTTCACGTTGCGCTCGGCGAAGGCCGGGTCCATGTTGAGGCGCTCCATGGCCTCCTTGACCTCCTTCACCCAGGTACGCAGCTTGGGGGCCTCGCCGCGGACCGCGGTGGCGGAGGTGCGCAGGAAGTTGGAGACGGAGACGCCGGGGACCTCGACCGGGTACTGCATCGCCAGGAACAGGCCCGCGCGGGCCCGCTCGTCGACGGACATCTCCAGGACGTCCTCGCCGTCGAGCAGCACGGTGCCGCCGGTGATCGTGTACTTCGGGTGCCCCGCGAGCGAGTAGGCGAGCGTCGACTTGCCGGAGCCGTTGGGGCCCATGATGGCGTGCGTCTCGCCCTGCTTCACGGTGAGGTCGACACCCTTGAGGATTTCCTTCGTGCCGTTCTCGACCTCGACGGTGACGTGCAGGTCTCGGATTTCAAGCGTTGCCATGGGTGCCTCAGGACTCCTGGGTGAGGGAGACGAGCACGTCGTCCCCTTCGATCTTTACGGGGTATACGGGGACGGGGCGCGTCGCGGGCAGGCCGGACGGTTTGCCGGTGCGGAGGTCGAAGCTGGAGCCGTGCAGCCAGCACTCGATCTGACAGTCCTCCACCTCGCCCTCGGAGAGCGAGACGTTCGCGTGGGAGCAGATGTCGTTGATCGCGAACACCTCTCCCTCGGTACGGACGACGGACAGCGGCGTACCGTCGAGTTCCACCCGTTTGGGGGTGTCATCCTCCAGTTCGCCCAGCCCACACACGCGCACGAAAGCTGCCATCAGACCGCCGCCTCCAGCTCCTCGTCGATCTTCACGAGGAGGCGCTCTTCGATGTCGTCGACACCGATCTGCTGGACGAGTTCGGCGAAGAACCCGCGGACCACCAGGCGTCGGGCCTCTTCGGCCGGGATGCCTCGGGCCATCAGGTAGAAGAGCTGCTCGTCGTCGAAGCGGCCGGTCGCCGAGGCGTGTCCGGCGCCGACGATCTCGCCGGTCTCGATCTCCAGGTTCGGCACCGAGTCGACCCGGGCGCCGTCCGTGAGAACCAGGTTGCGGTTCATCTCGTACGTGTCGGTGCCCTCGGCCTTGGCCTCGATGAGGACGTCGCCGATCCACACGGCGTGCGCGCCCTCGCCCTGGAGCGCGCCCTTGTAGGCGACGTTCGACTTGCAGTGCGGGGTGTTGTGGTCGACCAGGAGGCGGTGCTCCTGGTGCTGGCCGGCGTCCGTGAAGTACAGGCCGAACAGCTCGGCCTCGCCGCCGGTGCCGGCGTAGGCGACGCGCGGGTGCAGGCGTACCAGGTCGCCGCCGAAGGTGACCACGAACGACTTGAAGGTGGCGTCCCGGCCGATCAGCGCGTTGTGCTGGCCCACGTGCACGGCCTTGTCGTCCCAGTCCTGGACGGAGACGACGGTCAGCTTGGCGCCGTCACCGAGGACGTAGTCGACGTTGGCGGCGAGCACGGCGTCACCGGTGTGGTCGATGACGACGACGGCCTCGGCGAAGGCTTCGAGCTCGACGACCTGGTGGGCGTAGGCGGTCCCGCCCTCGCCGTGCACGGCGATACGGATCGGCTCGGTGAGGACCGTCTCCTTGGGGACGGTGATCACGCCGGCCTTCTCGAACGCCGAGTAGGCCTGGGCGGCGATGCGGTCCGCCGGGGTGCCGGCCCGGCCGAGGCGGGCGTCGTCACGGCCGACGGTCTCGATCCTGACGCCCTCGGGCGCCACGACCTCGACCTTCATGCCGTCGCCGGTGGCGACCGCGGTGCCGTCGTGCAGCCCGCGCAGCCGCTCCAGCGGGGTGAACCGCCACTCCTCCTCACGGCCGTGCGGGACCGGGAAGTCCCGCACGTCGAAGGAGGGTGGCGCGCTCATGCGCGTGGCGACGGTGGACTCTGCGGCCACCGCGATCTGGCCCGCGGTGGTGGATCCCACCGGGATGTTCGTAGCCTCAGCCATGGCTGTCGGTCTGCTCTCTTCCTACGTCAGATTTCGCTAGCTGGTCCTGGAGGGCGGGGCGTCAGCCGACCGCGCCTTCCATCTGCAGCTCGATCAGCCGGTTGAGCTCGAGGGCGTACTCCATGGGCAGCTCCTTCGCGATGGGCTCGACGAAGCCGCGCACGATCATGGCCATCGCCTCGAACTCGGTCAGACCACGGCTCATCAGGTAGAAGAGCTGGTCCTCGGAGACCTTGGAGACGGTCGCCTCGTGGCCCATGGACACGTCGTCCTCACGGACGTCCACGTAGGGGTACGTGTCGGAGCGGGAGATGGTGTCGACGAGCAGCGCGTCGCACAGCACGTTGGACTTCGAGCCGTGGGCGCCCTCGCCGATCTCGACGAGACCGCGGTAGGAGGTACGGCCGCCACCCCGCGCCACGGACTTCGACACGATGTTGGAGGAGGTGTTCGGCGCCATGTGGACCATCTTGGAGCCGGCGTCCTGGTGCTGGCCCTCGCCCGCGAAGGCGATGGAGAGGGTCTCGCCCTTGGCGTGCTCGCCCATCAGGTAGACGGCCGGGTACTTCATCGTCACCTTGGAGCCGATGTTGCCGTCGATCCACTCCATGGTCGCGCCCTCGTACGCCACGGCGCGCTTGGTGACCAGGTTGTAGACGTTGTTCGACCAGTTCTGGATGGTCGTGTAACGGCAGCGGGCGTTCTTCTTGACGATGATCTCGACGACCGCGCTGTGCAGGGAGTCGCTCTTGTAGATCGGGGCGGTACAGCCCTCGACGTAGTGCACGTAGGCACCCTCGTCGACGATGATCAGGGTCCGCTCGAACTGGCCCATGTTCTCCGTGTTGATGCGGAAGTAGGCCTGGAGCGGGATCTCCACGTGCACGCCCTTCGGCACGTAGATGAAGGAGCCGCCGGACCACACGGCCGTGTTCAGCGACGCGAACTTGTTGTCACCGACCGGGATGACGGTCCCGAAGTACTCCTTGAAGAGCTCCGGGTGCTCCTTGAGGGCCGTGTCGGTGTCGAGGAAGATGACGCCCTGCTCCTCCAGGTCCTCGCGGATCTGGTGGTAGACGACCTCGGACTCGTACTGGGCCGCGACACCGGCGACGAGGCGCTGCTTCTCCGCCTCCGGGATGCCGAGCTTGTCGTACGTGTTCTTGATGTCCTCGGGCAGGTCCTCCCAGGACTCCGCCTGCCGCTCCGTGGAACGCACGAAGTACTTGATGTTGTCGAAGTCGATGCCGGACAGGTCCGAGCCCCAGTTCGGCATGGGCTTCTTGTCGAACAGGCGCAGACCCTTGAGGCGGAGCTTGGTCATCCACTCCGGCTCGTTCTTCTTCGCGGAGATGTCGCGGACGACGTCCTCGTTGATGCCGCGCTTGGCAGAGGCGCCGGCCGTGTCGGAGTCGGCCCAGCCGTATTCGTACTTGCCCAGGCCCTCGAGCTCGGGGTGGGCAGTCTCCGTGGGGAGAGTCATGCGGGGTTCCTCCCGGCCGTGCTTGCAGATGCGTTGTCAGCAGATGCGTGGTCAGTGGTGTGGGAAATCTTGGGGATGAACGTCGTGCAGACGCCGTCGCCGTGCGCGATGGTCGCCAGTCGCTGGACGTGGGTGCCGAGCAGCTGGGAGAAGATCTCGGTCTCCGCCTCGCAGAGCTGCGGGAACTTTTCCGCGACGTGGGCCACCGGGCAGTGGTGCTGGCAGAGCTGCTCGCCGACCGGTGCGCTTCGCGCCGTAGCAGCGTACCCGTCCGCGCTCAGGGCCTTGGCCAGCGCTTCGGTCCGCTGGTGGGGGTCGGCGGCCTCGACGGCCCGGCGGTAGGCGGTGGCCTGCTCGGCGATCCTGGCGCGGGCGAAGGCGACGACCGCCTCGTCCCCGCCGAACCGCTCCTGGATAAAGCGCAGGGCGTCCGCGGCGAGCTTGTCGTAGGACTGGTCGAAGGCGTCGCGACCGCAGTCCGTGAGGGCGAACACCTTCGCGGGGCGGCCACGCGTACGCGCTCCGTAGACCCGCTGCTCGCGCGCCTCCACGACGTCGTCGGCGGCCAGTGCGTCCAGATGCCGGCGTACGGCCGCCGGGGTGAGCCCCAGGCGTCCGGCCAGCTGGGTCACGGTCGACGGCCCGTGGTCCAGGATGGATCGCGCGACCCGGTTGCGCGTCGAACGGTCCGACCGCATCCCAGCCGCGAGCTCCTCCTGAGGGGCCCCCGTGGGGATCTCCCGAGCCTCGCCGACGTTTTTCACAACGTCATTGTTGCGTAATTCCTCGGAGGCAGGCAAGCCACGTCCGGCCGAGCGGGCGGTGCCCTGCGTCACTTAGGTTCACCTAATCTGACCTGCGGGAACAATCGTCGGCCGATCAAACAGCTGGCGCGGCCACGTCAGGTCGGGGACACTCCCGGACCATGCCCTTACCCCTTCCGACCGGCTCTCTTGTCACCCGGGGCACCCTCGCCGCCCAGCTCGCCGAGGCCGGCGTCCGCCCCGGCGAGACCCTCCTGGTCCACTCCTCGCTCAGCTCCCTGGGCTGGGTGTGCGGCGGCTCCGTGGCAGTCGTCCAGGGAATGCTCGACGCACTCGGTCCGCACGGCACGCTCGTGGTCCCCACCCAGTCCGGCGACCTCTCCGACCCGGCCGAGTGGGGCAACCCGCCGGTGCCTCAGGAGTGGTGGGAGACCATCCGGGCGACGATGCCCGGGTACGACCCCCTGCTCACGCCCAGCCGCGGGGTGGGCGTGATCCCCGAGACCGTGCGGATCTGGCCGGGCGCCCTGCGCAGCGCTCATCCGCAGACCTCCTTCGCCGCCGTCGGTGCGCGCGCGGCGGAGGTCGTCGAGGGGCACGCGCTCGACTGCCGACTGGGCGAGCGGAGTCCGCTGGCCCAGCTGGAGGAGCTCGGCGCCCGGGTGCTGCTGCTCGGCGCCGGCTACGCCACCTGCACCTGCTTCCACCTCGCCGAGTACCGCGTGCCGTCGCCGCTGGTGAAGGTGGGCCGACCGGGCCGCTCGGGCTGGGAGGAGGTGACCGAGGTGTCGATCAGCTCGGACCGGTTCGACGAGCTGGGCCACGACTTCGAGCGGGACGAGGGTCCGCGGTGCGTCGTACGGGGCCGGGTGGGCGCGGCCGACGTACGGCTGTTCCCGGTGGCGGACGCGGTGGCGTACGCGCGGCGGTGGCTGCCGCTGCACCGGTCCCGGGAGGAGGAGATCTGAGGCCGGGTCCAGGTCGGTACGGTTGCCGGGGAGCGCCTGCCGGGGGCGGGCCGGGGTGGCCCGGGTGGAGATTCCGTACCCGCCGGTCTGGACCGTCGCCCGCGTACCTAGACTCTGGACCCATGCGAAGTGAGCCCGTGGTCCAGGTCCACGCCTTGGTCAAGCGGTACGGCACGAAGACCGCGGTGGACGGCCTCGACCTGGTGGCCCGGGCGGGTGTGACCGCCGTCCTCGGCCCCAACGGGGCCGGCAAGACGACCACCGTCGAGACCTGCGAGGGGTACCGCAGGCCCGACTCGGGCACGGTGCGTGTCCTCGGCCTCGACCCGCTGCGACAGGCCCGCGAGCTGCACCCCAGGATCGGGGTGATGCTGCAGTCCGGGGGCGTGTACTCGGGCGCCCGGGCGGACGAGATGCTTCGCCATGTGGCCAAGCTGCACGCCCACCCGCTGGACGTGGACGCGCTCATCGAGCGGCTGGGTCTCGGCAGTTGCGGCCGGACGACGTACCGGCGGCTGTCGGGCGGCCAGCAGCAGCGCCTCGCGCTCGCCATGGCGGTCGTCGGCCGCCCCGAGCTGGTGTTCCTGGACGAGCCGACCGCCGGCCTCGACCCGCAGGCCCGCCACGCCACCTGGGACCTGATCCGCGACCTGCGCGCCGACGGCGTCTCCGTGATCCTCACCACCCACTACATGGACGAGGCCGAGCAGCTCGCCGACGACGTCGCGATCATCGACGCGGGCCGGGTCATCGCCCACGGCTCCCCCGAGGAGCTGTGCCGCGGCGGCGCGGAGAACACCCTGCGCTTCAGCGGCCGCCCCGGGCTCGACGTCGGCTCCCTCCTCAAGGCACTCCCGGCGGACTGCACGGCGGCCGAGCTGACGCCGGGTTCGTACCGCGTCGGCGGCAAGATCGACCCGCAACTGCTCGCCACGGTCACCTCGTGGTGCGCGCAGCACGGGGTGATGCCGGAGAAGATCTCCGTCGAACGCCACACCCTCGAAGACGTCTTTTTGGAGCTCACGGGCAAGGAGCTGCGGTCATGACCAGCGCTACCACCAGCGCCGACAGCGCCACCGGCGCCTACGCGCCGAAGCCGGGGGCCGCGCCGCTCCCCCGCATGATCGTCGCCCAGGCCGCCCTGGAGACGAAGATGCTGCTGCGCAACGGCGAACAGTTGCTGCTGACGGTCGTGATTCCCGCCCTGCTGCTGCTCCTTTTCAGCTCGGTGGACATCGTCGACACGGGTGCCGGCGAGGCCGTCGACTTCCTCGCGCCGGGTGTCCTGGCACTGGCCGTGATGTCCACGGCCTTCACGGGCCAGGCCATCGCGACGGGCTTCGAGCGCCGGTACGGCGTCCTGAAGCGCCTCGCCTCCTCCCCGCTGCCCCGCTGGGGCCTGATGACCGCGAAGACGCTCTCCGTCCTGGTCACCGAGATTCTCCAGGTGATCCTCCTCACGGCGATCGCCCTCGCTCTGGGCTGGTCCCCGCACGGCAACCCGGTCGCCGTCCTGCTCCTGCTGGTCCTCGGCACGGCCGCCTTCTCCGGCCTCGGCCTGCTGATGGCGGGCACGCTCAAGGCGGAGGCGACCCTGGCCGCCGCCAACCTGGTCTTCCTGCTGCTCCTGGTGGGCGGCGGCGTGATCGTCCCGCTGGAGAAGTTCCCGTCCGCCGCCCAGGACGTCCTCGCCCTGCTGCCGATCTCGGCCCTGTCGGACGGCCTGCGGGACGTGCTCCAGCACGGCGCCGGCGTCCCCTGGGGCGACCTGGGGATCCTCGCCGGATGGGCGGTCGTCGCACTGGCCGCCGCGGGCCGGTTCTTCCGGTGGGAGTAGCCGTCCGCCGGGATCCGCCGGGACCCTAGTGAAAGCGTGCACAAGCGGCCCCCTACGATGGAACGCGTGCCGAACCTGACCCGTGCCGACGCCGTAGCGGCCGTCCGCAACCCGCTCGCCTTCATCGCCGAACGCTGGACTCCGACCCCTCGGACGGTCCGGCGGGCGGCACTCGCCGCGCTCGTGATGTCGGTGGTCATCGTGGTCACCGGTGGCGCGGTGCGGCTCACCGGCTCGGGGCTCGGCTGCCCGACCTGGCCCAAGTGCACCGACAACTCGCTGACCGCCACCAGCGAGATGGGCTTCCACGGCGCCATCGAGTTCGGCAACCGCATGCTGACGTACGTGCTGTGCGCCGCGGTGGGCTGGGCGATCATCGCCGCGCGGTCCCAGAAGCCCTACCGGCGGGGTCTGACCCGGCTGGGCTGGGCGCAGTTCTGGGTCGTGATGAGCAACGCCGTCCTCGGCGGCATCGTGGTCCTGGTCGGCCTCAACCCGTACACGGTCGCGGCGCACTTCGTGGCCACGTCGGCCCTGATCGCGATCGGCACCGTGATGTGGCAGCGCACCCGCGAGGGTGACGCGCCGCCCCGTCCGCTGGTCGGTGGGGCGGTGCGGCAGCTGGTGTGGTTCCTCATCGCGGCGGCCGTCCTGTTGATCCTGGTCGGCACGGTGGTGACCGGCGCGGGCCCGCACGCGGGCGACTCCAGCGAGGTCGACCGGATGCCGATCAACTGGGAGACCGTGAGCAAGGTGCACGCGGTGCTGGCCTGGATCGTGGTGTCGCTGACGTTCGCCCTGTGGTTCGTCCTCAAGGCCGTCGACTCCCCCAAGGCCCCCCTGAACCGCACCCGCGACCTGTTCCTGATCCTGCTCGCCCAAGGCGTCATCGGTTACGTCCAGTACTTCACGGACCTCCCCGAGCTCCTGGTCGGCCTGCACATGCTCGGCTCGGCGCTGGTGTGGATCGCGGTCCTGCGGGTCCTGCTGGCGCTGCGGGAACGTACCCAGGCGGAGGCCGACCTGCCGGGCCCCGCGACCGAGGCGGCCCTGACCCGGGCGTGAGCCCCCGGCCGCGGGCCACCGCGGTCACTCCAGCCCGTACACCCGCCCGGCGTTGCCCGCCGCGATCATCCCCGCCACCCGCTGGGCGTCCGCCTGCGACCACGCGCCCTCGCTGACCCAGGTGCCCAGCACCCGTCCCAGGGCCTCACGGAACAGGCGGGCGCCGACCACGTGCAACTCGGGCAGGCCCTGCGCGCCGCTGGAGAAGAGGATCTTGCCGAACGGGGCGAGTTCCAGGATCTCCGCGAGGACGGTCGCGGCCCGGGCGCCGGTGCGCACCAGGGCGGCGCCCGAGTCGGCGTACACATGCGGGAAGACACCGGCGAGGTGGGCGGCGTGCCGGTGGTACGGGTAGCTGTGCAGCAGCACCAGGTCCGTGCGCAGCCCGGCCGTGGCCCGTACGAAGTCCGTCAGCAGCACCGGATCGGTGCGGTCGATGCGCAGGCCTCCTTCGCCGAGGCCGGCGTGGAGCTGGAGGGGCCGGCCGGAGGCGACGGCGATCCACAGCAGGTGCCGCAGCAGCACCGGATCGCGCAGTTCCCCGCCCACCCGGCGCCCGGCGAGCCAGCGGCCGGCCGCGCCCCGCACCTCCCCCGGCCCCGGTGGCTCGGGCGCGAGCGCGAGTCCGTGCCGTACGCCCGCCACCGAGGTGAAGGCCACGGCGTTCACGGCGGCCCCGTGCACCGACTCGGCTAGGTTGGCGAGGAAGGACTCGACGGTGCCGGAGGTGTCGGCGACCTGTTCGGCGAGCGGTTCGAGCCGCACGATCTCGCGAGCGTCGGCGGCCGCCGTGCCGGCCAGTTCCTCGGGTCCGGTGAGGTCGCCGGGCAGACCGGTGTCGACCAGGTACGTCGTGATGCCGCTGCCGCGCAGCAGGCGCCGGGCCGACTCCACTACGCCGAGTTCACGACGTCGGGCGAGATACCGGGCGGGCGGACAGTGCGTCTCCAGGCCGAGGAGCGGGGGGCACCAGCGGCGTACCGCGAAACCGGTCTGGGTGTCGAAGAGCGTCGTGCCCGGCGCGGGCGGGCCCCCGGAGCGGGCCAGCTGGGCCTCGAAGGTGCCGAGACCCAGCTCCGTCCTCAGTACGCCGTGGCAGTACTGGTCCACCAGGGACGGCGTTTCGATCATCCGGACTCCCCGCGAGCGGACCACGTCCGAGGACCGTGTCCTCCTACGGCCCTCCACGGGTCCTAACGGGTGAACCGGGTGTCAGGTGTTGCTCGGTCCGCCCACCTGGATTCCAGCCATGCGGCTCCACTCGTACGGGCCGGTGCGCACCTTGGCCGCGAACTCGCCGTCGAAGTCTTCGTGGACCGTGATCCCGGACTTCTCCACGGCCTTCTCGGCGATGTCGTACGACGGGGCCACCAGGTCGCCCCAGCCGCCGTCCTCGCCGACGAGCACGATGCGGGCGCCGCGCTGCCCGAGGTGGGCCACCTGGCCCTCGGCCCCGCCGTGCGCCTTGGCGAAGGCGCCGATCTGCTTGGCGAGGCGGGCCGCCCTGCGCTCGGCACGTGCGGCCTGCTTGGCGTCGGTGCCCTCGTCAACCTGCTGCGTGTCTGCCATGGCCAGGATGCTACCGACGGGTAGATCGAACGGCGACGGGCGGGGTAGGTGGCCTTGACCACGTACCCCGCCCGTCACGGGAAGTCCGGGGAGGTCAGCGCAGGAAGGGGTCCACCGCGACGGCCACGAACAGGATCGACACATAGGTGATCGACCAGTGGAACAGTCGCATCTCCTTGAGCTTGGCGCCGGTGACCTCGGCCCTGGCCCGGTTCTGCAGCCCGTGCGCCTCCCACAGCCAGAAACCGCCCGCGAGCAGCGCGACCGCCGTGTAGAACCAGCCCGTGTAGCCGAGCGGCGTCAGCAGCAGCGACACCCCGACCATCAGCCAGCTGTAGAGCACGATCTGCTTGGCGACCACCTTGTTGGAGGCGACGACCGGCAGCATCGGGACGCCCACCCGGGCGTAGTCCTCCCGCACCTTCATGGACAGCGGCCAGTAGTGCGGCGGGGTCCAGAAGAACATCACCAGGAAGAGGATGACCGGCGCCCACGACAGGGAGTTGGTGACCGACGACCAGCCGATGAGGACGGGCAGGCACCCGGCGATCCCGCCCCACACGATGTTCTGCGAGGTACGGCGCTTGAGGATCATCGTGTAGACGACGACGTAGAAGAGGAGCGCTCCGAGGGACAGCCAGGCCGACAGCCAGTTGACCGCGAGGCCGAACAGCAGGGTGGAGACGACGGCCAGGGTGATGCCGAAGGCGAGGCACTCGCGCGGGCTGACCATCCCGGTGACCAGCGGACGCTGCGAGGTGCGGTCCATCAGCGCGTCGATGTCGCGGTCGATGTACATGTTGAGCGCGTTCGCGCCACCCGCGGAGAGGTACCCGCCGAGGCAGGTGAGCAGCACCAGCCCGAGGTCGGGAACACCTTGCTGCGCCAGGAACATCACCGGAACCGTGGTGATGAGCAGCAGCTCGATGATCCGAGGCTTGGTCAGAGCTACGAACGCCTTGACACGGGCCCCGAACGGCCGGTGGCTCGGGCTCTGGCTCGCACCGAGTACCCCCGCTGGACGGGATTCGACGGCCGTCACGCACACCCCTACAGAGACATCCCAGCAAGCCTCAGCCGTGTGAAGTCCCGGTAAAGGCTCGCGCGTACCACGCCACTGTAGACGTTGCCCATACCCCGATTTTCGCGGGGGTCGGATCGTGTGGCGCGGCCCGCTGGGAAGAGCCGTGGGGCACTCGATTGAGCACTCGTACGAGCGGCTCCGTATTCACCTGCCGAACACGGAACGACCCAGTGAACAGGCGCATGCCGAAGACTCCCGATCGTCTGGAACGACTCGAAAAAGCGCACGTACTCGCAGGGGTAGGCTCGACAGCGGCCGGGGCGTTCAGTGCACCGGCGATTCGACATGCGTGACATGTGGAGAGGAGCCCTGACCCAGGGTGAGCACCAAGCCGACCACCACAGACCTCGAGTGGACCGAGTTGGATCAGCGGGCCGTCGACACCGCCCGCGTCCTGGCCGCCGACGCCGTACAGAAGGTCGGCAACGGCCATCCCGGTACGGCGATGAGCCTGGCGCCCGCCGCGTACACCCTCTTCCAGAAGGTGATGCGGCACGACCCGGCGGACGCCGACTGGGTGGGCCGGGACCGTTTCGTACTGTCCGCCGGCCACTCGTCCCTGACCCTCTACACCCAGCTGTACCTGGCCGGTTTCGGCCTGGAGCTGGACGACCTGAAGTCGTTCCGGACGTGGGGCTCCAAGACCCCGGGTCACCCGGAGTACGGCCACACCACCGGCGTGGAGACGACGACCGGCCCGCTGGGGCAGGGTGTCGCCAACGCGGTGGGCATGGCGATGGCGGCCCGCTACGAGCGCGGCCTGTTCGACCCGGAGGCCGCTGAGGGCACCTCCCCCTTCGACCACTTCGTCTTCGCGATCGCCGGTGACGGCTGCCTCCAGGAGGGCATCTCCGCCGAGGCGTCCTCGCTGGCCGGTCACCAGAAGCTCGGCAACCTCATCCTCCTGTGGGACGACAACCACATCTCCATCGAGGGCGACACCGAGACGGCCGTCTCCGAGGACACCGTCAAGCGGTACGAGGCGTACGGCTGGCACGTGCAGCGGGTGGCCGCCAAGCCGGACGGCGACCTCGACCCGCACGCCCTCTACGACGCGATCGAGGCCGCCAAGCGGGTCACCGACCGGCCGTCGTTCATCGCGATGCGCTCGATCATCGCCTGGCCCGCCCCGAACGCCCAGAACACCGAGGCCGCGCACGGCTCGGCGCTCGGCGACGACGAGGTCGCGGCCACCAAGCGGGTGCTGGGCTTCGACCCGGAGCAGACCTTCGAGGTCGCCGGCGAGGTCCTGGACCACACCCGGGCGCTGGGCGAGCGGAGCCGTCAGGCGAAGGCCGAGTGGGAGAAGTCCTTCCAGGAGTGGCGGAGCAACAACCCGGAGCGCGCCGCCGAGTTCGACCGGATCGCGGCGGGTGAACTGCCCAAGGGCTGGGAGGAGAAGCTCCCGGTCTTCGAGGTCGGCAAGGGTGTCGCGACCCGTGCCGCGTCCGGCAAGGTCCTGCAGGCGCTCGGCGCGGTCGTTCCGGAGCTGTGGGGCGGCTCCGCCGACCTGGCGGGCTCGAACAACACGACGATCGACAAGACCTCGTCGTTCCTGCCGGCGGAC
Source organism: Streptomyces sp. NPDC006332 (assembly GCF_040612855.1). Lineage (NCBI taxonomy): Bacteria > Bacillati > Actinomycetota > Actinomycetes > Kitasatosporales > Streptomycetaceae > Streptomyces > Streptomyces sp. NPDC006332. Next base: position 968 of record NZ_JBEXRA010000064.1, on the reverse strand, counting down.
AACCCGCTGCCGGAGGCGAACCCCTACGGTCGCACGATCCACTTCGGTATCCGCGAGCACTCCATGGCCGCGGAGATGAACGGCATCGCGCTGCACGGCAACACCCGTATCTACGGCGGCACGTTCCTCGTGTTCTCCGACTACATGCGCAACGCCGTCCGGCTGTCCGCGCTGATGCACCTGCCGGTCACCTACGTGTGGACGCACGACTCCATCGGTCTGGGCGAGGACGGTCCCACCCACCAGCCCGTCGAGCACCTGGCCTCGCTGCGCGCCATCCCGGGCCTGAACGTGGTCCGTCCGGCCGACGCCAACGAGACCGCGATCGCCTGGCGCGAGATCCTGCGCCGCTACACCAAGGTCTTCGGCAAGGGCGCCCCGCACGGCCTGGCGCTGACCCGGCAGGGTGTGCCGACGTACCAGCACAACGAGGACACGGCCAAGGGGGGTTACGTCCTGTTCGAGGCCTCCACCGGGACGCCCGAGGTGATCCTCGTCGCGACCGGTTCCGAGGTGCACGTCGCCGTCGAGGCGCGGGAGCAGCTCGAAGCCGACGGTGTGCCGACCCGGGTCGTGTCCATGCCGTGTGTGGAGTGGTTCGAGGAGCAGGACCAGGGGTACCGGGACAGCGTCCTGCCGCCTGCGGTGAAGGCGCGGGTCGCGGTCGAGGCCGGGATCGGTCTCACCTGGCACAAGTACGTGGGAGACGCCGGACGCATCGTTTCCCTGGAGCACTTCGGTGCTTCGGCCGACGGCAAGGTGCTCTTCCAGGAGTTCGGCTTCACTGCCGAGAACGTGGCGGCCCAGGCCCGGGAATCGATCGCCGCAGCCCAGCGCTGACGCTCATATACGACACGTAGGAGATGCAATTTCCATGACAGACGCACTCAAGCGCCTCTCCGAGGAAGGCGTGGCGATCTGGCTGGACGACCTGTCGCGCAAGCGGATCACGTCCGGCAACCTCGCCG
>NZ_JBEXRA010000063.1:0-48302 GCF_040612855.1 Streptomyces sp. NPDC006332 | reverse complement strand
TGGTTTGTTCTCCCGGCGGTGGGGGGGGGGGGGGGGGTGGGGGGGGGGTGGGGGGCGGGGGGGGCGGGCCGGGGGGCGCGGGGCGGGGCGCACGGCTCCCGGCCCGGACGGCCCGGCCCGCGGTGGGGCTCAGGCCGACGTGATGACGAGCGCGGCGTTGTGGCCGCCGAACCCCAGCGACGTGCTGACGGCGACGTCCACCGGGGTGGTCCGGGGCTCACCGCTGACCACGTCCAACTCGATGGCGGGGTCCGGGTTCTTCAGGTTCGCCGTCGGCGGCACCGTGCCGTGCTGCACGGCCAGCACCGTGTACGCCGCCTCGATGGCCCCCGCGGCCGCCAGCGCGTGGCCGGTGACTCCCTTGGTCGACGTGACCAGGGGTGTGTCGCCCAGGACGCGGCGCAGCATCCGGCCCTCGACCAGGTCGTTCATCGCGGTGGCGGTGCCGTGCGCGTTGACGTGGCGGACGTCCGAGGGGTCCACACCGGCGTCCGCCAGGGCGGCGCGCAGGGCCCGCTCGATGCCCTCCCCGTCGGGGTGCGGGGCGGTGGCGTGGTGGGCGTCGGACGAGGACGCGTACCCACTGACGACGGCGCGGACCGACGCGCCCCGGGCACGGGCGTCAGCCTCCCGCTCCAGGACGAGCACGCCGGCCGCCTCCGCGGCCACGAAACCGTCCCGCTCCGCGTCGAACGGTTTACCGGCGTGCTCGGGCGCGTCCCCCGACTTGGACAGCGCGCCCATCTTGCACAGACCGGCCATCACCGTCGGAGTGAGCGCCGACTCGCTGGCGCCCGCCAGCACGATGTCGCAGGCCCCGGAACGCAGCAGGTCCCGGGCGGTGCCGATGGCGGTCGCGCCGGACGCGCACGCGGTGGCGGTGACCAGACTCGGCCCCCGGGCACCGCAGTCAATCGCCACATAGCCCGCGACCATGTTCGGCATGTACTTCGTCACCAGGAGCGGCGAGACCTTCTCGGCGCCACGAGCGCGCAGCGTGTCGTGCTGCTCGGCGAAGGTGGCGGCGCCGCCGAGCGAGTTGCCGAGCACCACCCCCACCCGGGCACCGTCCCACGACGTGGAGTCCCAGCCCGCGTCGGCGACGGCCATCCGCGAGGCCACGATGGCGAGTTGGACGAAGCGCTCCAGCTGCCAGCCGGCGAAGCCGCCCAGCAGTTCACCGGCGTCGAAACCCGGCACCCGGCAGGAGAAGTCGACCGACAGCGCGTCGAGTGCCGGGTCGCGGGTTGCGCAGGAACGCCCTGACAGCACCCGCTCCCAGTTCTCCGCCACACCGATCCCGGCCGGGGTCACCAGACCCAGACCGGTGACGGCTATGCCGTTCGTACGACCGTCCGCCATCAGACCGCCGCTCCCTTGGCCGACAGGAGCTGGACCAGGTCGTCCAGGGTGTGCTGCTCGGTGAGCTCACCGTCCTCGATCTCCACGCCGAACTCCTTGTCCAGAACGAGGCCGAGCTCGATCAGGACCAGGGAGTCGAAGGACAGTTTGCCGAGGGTCACCTCGGACACGATGATCTCCGGCTTGACCTTGAACTGGTCCGAGAGAAGGACCGAGACCCGCTCCGCGATTGCCTGCATGGTGTTTCTCCTTGTGACGCGATGAGTGATGAAGGTGAACTGATCTGTGCGGTGAGCGATGAGAGGCGAGGGTGGCCCTGCCGAGGTGGCGACCGGCGTCAGACCGCCGTGATGTCGGGCCATACGAGGGCCACCGACCCCCAGGTGAGACCCCCGCCGAACCCGCCGAGCACGACCCGCTGGCCGGGGAGCAGTTCGCCGTCGGCCGACGCGTCCGCCAGGACCAGCGGGATCGAGGCCGCGACGGTGTTGCCGACCCGCTCGATGTTGGCGGGGAACCGGTCGAGCGGTACGTCGAGACGCTCGGCGACCGCCGCCAGGATGCGCGCGTTGGCCTGGTGCAGGACGACCTTGTCGAGGTCCTCGACCGCCCAGCCCGCGGCGCCGGCCGTCGTCGTCACGGAGGCCGCCATGTGGCGCACGGCCTCCGCGAAGACCGGACGGCCCTCCATCGTGAAATACGTGGCCTCCGCGGCGGCCGGCAGACCGGTGGAACGCTGCCGTGAACCGCCGGCCGCCACCTGGATGAGGTCGCTCTGGCCGCCGTCGCTGCCGAGGTGCAGCCCCGTGAGGGCACCCGGCTCCGTCGCCTGCCCGGCCCGCAGGTACACCGCTCCGGCGCCGTCCCCGAAAATGGCCCTGGTCGTACGGTCGGCCGGGTTGAGGATGGTGGAGAACGTGTCCGCCCCGATGACCAGGACGGATTCGGCGAAGCCCGCCTGGATGAAACCGGCCGCCGCGCCCAGCGCGTAGACGAAGCCCGTGCACACGGCGGCGATGTCGAACGCGCCGACACCGTCGAGCCCCAGCCGGTCGGCGACTTCCGGCGCGGTGGCCGGGCAGGGGCGGTCCGGGGTGCTGGTGGCGACCACGACGATGTCGGCCCGCTCCTCGCCCGCGGACTTCAGGGCCCGGCGTCCGGCCTCCACGGCGAGGTCACCGGTCGATCCGCCCGGGTCGACGACGTGCCGCCGGCGGATCCCGGTCCGGCTGCTGATCCACTCGTCCGAGGTGTCCAGTTGCCGGGCGAGGTCGTCGTTGGTGACCACCGTGGACGGGACCCAGCTGCCCAGGCCGGCGACGACCGCCGCGCGGTCCGACCCGGTCATCCGGCGTCTCCGTCACCGTGGGACGTCTTCGAGGTGCGGCTGTCAGCCACAGCCGTTGTCGCTGTCGTAGCCGTCACTGCGTTGTTCCTCCTGGCTGCTGTCGTGGTGCGCCGACCACGCTGTGGCGCTCGTCGGAGTTCTCACTGTGGCAACGCGGGCTCCGCTTTCCCTCACCGACGGCCCACGCAGGGCACATGTGCCGCTCACGTCGGCCGTGAGCGGCACATGAGCAGTGCGTAAGTACGCGCCGCCAGCATGGAATCCGTCCGGAACAGCCCGTGCCGCCGCGCAGGCGCACCCGCACTCCGGACACGCCTTCACCCGACCCGGCCCACGACCGCGCACGAGGAGAACGTCAGTGCAGCAACGCAGGATAGGAACGAACGGTCCGGTGGTCTCCGCCATCGGCCTCGGCTGCATGGGGATGTCGGAGTTCTACGGTCCGACCGACGAGGCCGAGAGCCTGGCCACCCTTCAGGCGGCCCTGGACAGCGGTGTGACGCTGCTCGACACCGCCGACATGTACGGCAAGGGCCACAACGAGCGTCTGGTGGGCCGGGCCATCGCGGACCGCCGCGACCAGGTGGTCCTCGCGACCAAGTTCGGCATCCGGCGCGACGACAGCGACCCGCGGGAGGGCCGGAAGATCGACTCCAGCCCGGAGCACTGCCGGCGGGCCGTCGACGCCTCGCTGCAGCGCCTGGGCGTCGACCACATCGACCTCTACTACCTCCACCGCAAGAGCCCCGACATCCCCGTCGAGGAGACCGTCGGAGCCATGGCGGAGCTGGTGCGGGCCGGCAAGGTCGGCCACCTGGGGCTTTCCGAGGTGACCGCGGACACCCTGCGCAGGGCGCACGCCGTCCACCCCATCGCGGCGCTGCAGACCGAGTACTCGCTGTGGACCCGCGAGGTGGAGGAAGAGGTCCTGCCGGTGGCCCGGGAACTGGGCACCTCGCTCGTGGCGTACTCGCCGATCGGACGGGGTTTCCTGACCGGCGCGATCACCCGGCCCGAGGACCTCGACCCCACCGACTTCCGGCACTCCCACCCCCGCTTCCAGCAGGAGCACCTGGAGCGCAACGTCCGGATGGTCGAGCGGCTCCGTGAACTCGCCGACCTCTACGGCTGCAGCCCCGTACAGCTGGCCCTGGCCTGGCTGCTGGCCCAGGGCGACGACATCGTCCCCATCCCGGGCACCCGCCGGATCGGCTACCTGCGCGAGAACGTCGCCGCCGCCGACCTGCGGCTCACCGACGAGCAACTCGCCGAAGTGTCGGCCGCGGTGCCCAGCGACGTCGTCTCCGGCGACCGCTACGACCCGGCGGGCATGGCGACCGTCGGCGGCTGACGGGCCCCAGGCCCTCGCCCCCCATTTACCCCCGCACGTCCCGGTGCCGTCCCGCGGCCCGGCCCTACCTAACGAGGAATTCCATGGCAGAGAAGCTCAAGCAGCTCAAGCTGGCCGCCGTCAACATCGACGGCGTCCTGCTGAACGACACCTTCAGCCCCGTCATCCACAACTTCATCGTCAGCCGCGGCGGCGAGTACACCCCCGACGTCGAGCGCAGCATCTTCTCCCAGCCGCAGCTGGTGGGCGGCCAGGGCATGGCGAACGCGGCCCGCGTCCCGTGGACCGCCCAGGAGGCGATCGACGTCTACTTCAAGGAGCGCGAGGAGTACACCCGCGAGCACCCGGTCGAGCTGCTCGACGGCGCGATCGACCTGCTGCGCCGGCTGCGCGCGCTCGGCCTGAAGACGGTCAGCTACGGCGGCCTCGACAAGTCGCACTTCGACCACTTCCTGGGCGAGTACGCCGACCTCTTCGACGAGCCCGGCTACGTCTGCACCAACGACTTCCGCCCCGGCCTGCGCGAGATCACCACCGAGGTCTTCGGCCTGAAGTACGACGACGTGCTGTTCATCGACGACGTGGCCCGGGTGGCGGAGGTCGCCAAGGCCCTCGAGATCCCCTTCATCGGCCACCCCAGCTCCTTCGAGCACAGCTTCCAGCCCCAGCTGATGCGTGAGACCGGCGCCCGGCACATCGTCGACTCGCTGCACTCCATCGACGAGGACCTGCTGCGCACCCTCGACGCCGAGGCCGCCGAGCGGTCCGTCTGGCGCGTCTGAACCCACGCGCCGCACCACCCGCCGGACGGGCCGCCACCCGGCCCGTCCGGCACCCGTCGGCGCCCCTGCCTCCCCGCCCCCACGCGGTCTCGCCCCTCCCGGCCGCGTCCCCCTTCCCCACCCAGGAGTTACGCCTTGGACCGCGCCGCTTCCCCGCAGACCGTGCTGCTGGACTTCGACGGAGTGCTGAGCCTGAACGCGTCGAGCCTGCTTCTGCTCGCACTGCACGAGGGCATCAACCGCCACACCGAGTTGCCGATCGAGGCGACGGTCACGCAGTTCAAGGCCATCAGCACCTTTCCCCAGCGGGAGAGCCTGCGCGTGCTGTTCACCGGCCTCGGCATCGAACGGCACCTGAACGCCGAGATCGACGCGCTCAGGTCGCTGACCTCGGTCCGGGGCACGCCGCTGACCCTCGGCGAGGGCGTGGAGGTGTTCTGCGCGCAGCAGCGTGCGCGGGGCACGCGGCTGCGGGTGTTCTCCACCATGGACCGCACCACCGCGCGCCGCTCACTGCTCGACGGACTGTTCGGGCCCGAGGACTACGTGGCGCTCGACCACTCCTCCAAGGCCGACCCGGACACCTACGCGGCCCTGCTCGCGGCCGAGGGCGTGACGGACCCGGCGCAGTGGCTGCTGGTCGACGACTCCCCGCTCGCCCTGCGTGCGGCCAAGATCGCGGGACTGCGTACGGTGCTGATGCGCGGCGCCGTCTTCTCGGACGACGACGTCTCGGCGTTCGGGTCCTTCATCGACGCGCAGGTGACCTCGTTCGCGGAGCTCGGCGACGTCCTCACCGCAGAGGACGCCTCGCCGGCCGCGCCCCCGTCGGCGGACGAGGCCCCACGGCCGGCCTCCCGGCTCTGACCACGCCCCCGACCCGCCAGCCCGTACTTCCCCCCGGTTAGGTTTCGATGTCCCAGTCACCTGCTGATTCCGAACTCGCACCCCCCAGGACCGCCCCCACACAGACCACCTCTCGGGCGGACAGCGCCGCCCGCACCCCGGAAGGCCGGACCACACCCCCGGGCCGCGACGCCGTCGGCCCCACCCGGGTGCTGGTGGCCATCGCCCTGGCAGCCGTGATGCTGCCCATCTCCGTCACCGGGCCGGGCGTCGCCCTCGCCGACATGTCCGGCGCGCTGCACGCCTCCGCCGCCTCCACCCAGTGGGTGCTGAACGCCTACAACGTGGCGTTCACCGCCTTCATGCTCGCCGCCGGTTCCGCGGCCGACCTCTTCGGGCGCCGCCGCCTCTTCCTGAGCGGCACGGCCGTCTTCGCGCTGGCCTCGCTGGTCGCGGGCACCGCTCCCACCATCCTGCTCGTGGACCTGGCGCGTTTCGTTCAGGGCATGGGCGCGGCAGCGGTACTGACCAGCGGTTCCGCGCTGCTCGCCCACACCTTCAGCGGGGCCGCCCGAGCCAGGGCGTTCGGCATCTTCGGTGCCTCGATCGGGTTCGGCCTGGCGATGGGACCGTTCGTGTCCGGCCTGCTGGTGGGCGTGGCGTCCTGGCACGCCGTGTTCCTGGTCAACGTCCTGCTCGGCGCGGTCGTACTGGTCCTGGCCCGACCGCTGCCCGAGTCGAAGAACCCGGACGCGCGACGCGTCGACCTGCCCGGCGTACTGACCTTCACCCTGGCCCTGATGCTGCTCGCCCTCGGCTTCGTCGAGGGACCCTCACAGGGGTGGGGCGGAGCCGTCACGCTCGGCTCCTTCGCGGGCGCGGCGCTGTTCCTCGCCCTGTTCGTCGTGGTGGAACTGCGCGTCGCCGAGCCGATGTTCGACCTGAGCCTGCTGCGGCGCCCCACGTTCGTCGCGATCATCTGGCAGCCGGTGAGCATCGTCTTCGCGTTCGCTGCCCTCCTCGTCTACCTGCCGCCCTACTTCCAGGGCGCGGGCGGCGCGGGATCGACGATGTCCGGCGCGATGCTGCTGCCGCTGACGCTGCCGGTCTTCATCCTGCCGCTGTTCACCCCCACCCTGGTCCGGCTGCTGTCCGTACGGACGCTGCTCGCCGTCGGGCCGGCGGTGCTGGCCGTCGCCCTGCTGCTGATGACGTTCACCGACCCGGTGTCGTCCCGCACCGGGCTGTACGCGGCGCTGCTGCTGGCCGGTATCGGCATCGGTCTCGCCTTCGGCGTCATGGACAACGCGGCGGTCAGCGTCGTACCGGCCGAGCGCAGCGGTATGGCGTCGGGCATGTTCAACACCCTCCGGGTCGCCGGTGAGACGATCGGCGTCGCGTGTGTGGGCGGACTGCTGCTCACCTCGACCCGTCAGCAGTTGTCCGCGGGCGACAGCGGGACGGTCGGCGGAGGCCCGGACAGCGGCACGATGGCCGACGACGTGGTCCAGGGTCGGCTGGGTTCGGTGCGCGCGAGCGGCGGACAGGACCTGGTGGACCGGGCGGTACAGGGTCTCCAGCACGGTTGGAGCGTCGTCTACGTGGTGCTGGCTTGCGTGGCCCTCGCCGGTGCGGTCGCCATCTTCACCATGGTCCGCGACCGTGACCTGGACCAGTCCGCCGCCGGGCAGGACGCGTAGGCCCGCACGCGGAACACCAGACTGTCCGGGCCCCACCCCAGGGGCCCGGACAGTCTTTTCGCGGTTACCGTCCCGCGCCCTCACCCTCCAGCGTGAAGACGGCCCGGGCGACCCCGCGCCCGCCCTGCTCGAACGTCACGGGTACCGAGACGGCCCCGGCAACGCCGGCCGCCTGCTCCGAGCCGTCGGCGACCACCGTGAGGGGCTCGTCGAGTTCCGCGTAAGCCTCGAACGAGGCCTCAAGACCGGAGACCGACCACGACGCCGCAGGGGCTCCGAAGAGTTCCTCGGCGGTCAGCAGGGCGCTCTGCCGTCCCGCCTCCATCAGCACCATGCCGGGCACGTGGTCCTGGGCGTGGTCGAACAGGCTGGGGTGCCCGCCGGCCACCAGCAGCCGTGCCCGAACCTGCCGGCCGTCGGTGACCGGGTCGAGCAGCACCACGTTCTCCTGCCGCTCCCGGCCCACCCGCGCGGGCCTCACCAGGCCCTCCGTGACCGGGCGGCGGTACGACTCGGACGTCGGCGTGACACCGCCGTCCCGTCGACCGCGGAGCATCCCGTACACGCTGTCGGCGACGTACTTCACCCGCATCGTCACCTCACCCACCGGCCGCCCGGACACGGTGATCGCCATGCGGTACCGCAGACCCCGCAGCGACCCCCCGACCCACTGCGCATCGTGCGTCGTGGCCGCGATCGTCACCTCGGCCGGCCCGTGCGCACGCTCCAGCGCGGCCAGGCCCGGCAGCTCCATCGACCACTGCTGGAGCACGAACTTGGTGCCGTCCGGCGCCCCGAAGTGCGCGTGCACCGCGTGCGTCTCGGCCTGGCGGCAGCACTCCAGCAGGAACAGCGGATCGACCGCGGACCAGGTCGTGTGGTCGGTGTAGTAGGCGTGGAACGGCGGCAGCTGCGCTCCGGCCACGAAGTGACCGTCGTCGACCGCCGCGCTGTCGGTCAGGAACACCTCCGACAGCGCCCGTCGGTGTACGAGCCCTTTCGCCACGGTGCGCTCGAAGGTGAGCGCACCCAACGCGGCCCCCACGCTGTCCGTCTCGGCCATCACGGTCACTGGAATCCCCTTCGCCAGACTGTCCTTACGGACGGCCCACACTCCCAGCGACGGCTCACGCGCAACTCACGCGTTCGTCACGCACGCGGGTGACCCTCGCCCCCTTCTCACGCTCCTTGGCGCGCCTTTCGGGCCTGACGGAAGTCGAGGTACGACAGCCCCGTGACCAGCAGTGGAACCATGACGCACAGCAGCACGACGCGGAGCCGTCCCTCGGTCAGGGCGGCGACCAGGAACACCGCGACGGCGCTGCCGACGAAGCCGGAGAACTGGCGGTAGGAACGGAACCCGCCCGCCACCTCGGTGCCAGGCTCGTCCTCCTCGGCGATCGCGGCCCGCATGGGGTGGTCGTCGCCCTCGCGCCGGGCGTGCAGCCAGGCGAAGAACCAGCGGGCGACCACGTAGAGAACGAGGACGCCCATGAGGATCCACCACTCGGCGGGGTCATCGGGTAATGAGCGCGCAAGTGTCATGTGCATCTCGTCGTCCGGACGGGGCCATGGGTACACGCCATGGGTACACGCCCCGCCCGGCGTCCTCGTACAGGTCAGTCGGTGTAGACGTCAGCTCTTGCCGGTCCCGCCGGTGGTCCCGCCGGTCTCGTCGGTCTCCTCGGGGAGCTCGGTCTCGATCCGCTCCTTGCGGACCTCGCCACGGACGGTTTCTTCCTCGGTACGTTCCTCGGTGTCCAGCCGCACGCGTTCGACGGGAACGGTCTCCGTCTCCACGACGGGACGCTCCTCGTGGATGGTCACCTCGTGTTCGGCCTCGGTGATGTCGGTGCCGGACATGGCCGCGTCCCGGTTGGCGTCGGTGATCGGCTCGTGCTCCACGCGGACTTCCTCGTGGCGCACGGGGACCGTCTTCTGGACTTCCTCGGTGACGACGAACTTGCGCAGGCGTGCCCGACCGGTCGCGCGGCGCTCGACACCGACGTGCATCTCCTCCTCGGAGCGCGTCATCGCGTCATCACCGGCGGGTTCTCTCCCGGCGGTGGCCTGGGTCTGCGCGGCGGTGCCAGTGCCTGCCAAGCCGGCCTGGCCGCGCTGGTTGGCCTGCTGCCAGGCGGTGTCCCAGTCGATGCCGTAGTACTCGTACAGGCGGTGCTCTTCCTCTTCGGACAGATGTCCGCCGGCATCCACGTCGACGTTCGGTGCCTCCTTGACGGTGTCCTTGGCGAAGGGCACCTCCAGGTGGTCCTCCACCAGGGTCCCGTCGTGGATCGGCACGAACGACTCGCTGGTGCCGAAGAAACCGGTCTTCACGGTCACCCATTCGGGCTCACCGGTCACATCGTCGAAGAAGACGTGCTTGGCGTCACCGATCTTGTTGCCGGTCCCGTCATAAACGGGATGATCCAGAACAGTAGAGATCTGGTCGCGAGTGATCATTGGTGTTCTCCTTGCTCCTGTCGCTCTCCTACGCGTAACCACCCATTTCAGTGACAAAAGCGGACGAGACAGAAAAAGCGGAAAAATTCCTGGTGACGTGCGGCTGACCCGAACGGCAGGCCGTATCCGACGGGCCGGGGCATGCCGATTCCAGGTCGTTCCAGGTGTCAGTTCACGGTGAAGTAGTAGTCGTAGGGCGCCAGTTGGATGCCGAAGCGGGTCGCCGCGCAGACCGTGAGGTCGTACCGGCCGTCCGAGGCCGGGGCCCAGCCGATGCTCGCGGCGTGCTCGGCGTGCTCGGCGTGCTCGGCGCCCGCGGGGACCGTGACCTCCGGGTGGTGTCGTAGCGGACGCGCCACTGAGCGGCGTCGCTGACCCAGCCGTTCTCGCTGCCCGGCCTGGGTGGCCGCTACTGGCCGCGCACGGGCCCTCATCTTGGTCCAAAATGGTAGAAATATACGACAAAACCGCGGAGGCGTGGCGATGCGCGGCAACGCCGAGAACGACGAGGGCTCCGTCGAGGAGTACGAGGAGTACGACGACGAGCACGCCGACGAACTCGGCGCCGAGGACGGTGACGAGTACGCCGACCCCGAGGCCTACGACGAGGAGGACGCAGCCGGTGCGAGCCCTGACGTCTTCCTCGACGTTCCGATCCTGAAGGTCGACGAGATCGACCTGGACGTCGAGGACCTGCGGGCGCATGTCTCACTGCAGGCCGAGGTGCTGGACCTGCTCAAACTGAATGTCGGCGCCGACGTCACGCTCGGCCGCGTGCACCTGGGCATCTCGGGCGTCGAGGCCCAGGCCCAGCTCAAGGTGCGTCTCCACCACGTCGCAAAGATCATCGACCGCGTACTCACCACGCTGGACCGCAACCCGGAGATCCTGCACGAGCTGGCGCGAGGAGTCGGGTCCGCCGTACAGGACGTCGGCGGCGGAGCCGGTCAGGCCGTGGGGGAGGTGGGCGCGGGCGCCGGAAAGGCCGTCCAGGAGGTCGGCGAGGGTGCGGGGTCCGCGGTGCGGGATGTGGGCGAAGGTGCGGGGTCCGCGGTGCAGGACGTGGGGGAGGGTGCGGGGTCCGCGGTGCAGGACGTGGGGGAGGGCGCGGGGTCCGCGGTGCGGGATGTGGGGGAGGGCGCCGGGGGTGCTGTTCAGGAGGCGGGTCGGGGCGTCGGAGGTGCTGCCCAGGAGGCGGGCCGGGGCGTCGGCTCCGCAGCGCAGGATGTCGGGCAGGGGGCCGGGAAGGCCGCCCAGGACGTGGGCGGTGGCGCGGGGCGCGCGGCGGAGGATGCAGGCCGTGGCGCAGGGCGCGCGGCGGAGGATGCAGGCCCTGGCGTAGGCCGCGCGGCAGAGGATGCAGGCCGTGGCGCAGGCCGTGCGGCGGAGGACGCAGGCCGCCAGACGAGCCGAACCGTCGAAAGCGCCGGCGAAGCGGCGGGCGGCGCCGCCGGACGGGCGGCCGAACAGGCCGGGGGTGAGACGGAGACGGCAACCGACACGGCACGGGACGCCGGCGACACCGTTGCCGGCGCCACTGACGCGGCGAACGCCCCGAAGGAAGCGGCCGAGTCGGCCGAGTCACCCGAGCCGCGCGCCGCACGCAAGGGCGAGGAGGACGAGCAGGGGCGGTCCGACCGGAGCCATGATCGCCCCCGCAAGCGCCGGGTGCGCGGAGAGGACGGGAAACTGCCACGAAGGCCCGGTCGCCGTCACGCCGCCAGGGAGGCCGAGGAGCCGCCCTGAACGCGAGGCGCGCAACCCGGGATCCCGGGGGACACCTTGTTCCGGTCGACGGTCCACGCCGAACGGCTCCGCTTCACCCAGGCACCCCAGACAGCCGTCCACTTCCCCGGCACCGGCACGCGAGAGTCGACGAGCCACAGCCACCGCACCCACCTCCCGGACCCGGTCACCCCCGGCCAGGAATACCAGGACGTCACCGTCGCCTATTACCTGGCCACCCGACTCACCAGGGAGCCGGAGGCCTCCGACCCGGCTCCATGACCTGCGCCGCGACGCCCAGCCCCTGCGGTGTCGGTGCCGTCACCGCGCCCAGGACAGGACCACACCCCTCCCACGCATCGCGCAGCTCGCCGGATTCCTTGGACACGGCGTCAATAGCGCGTACATCCTGGGGACATGCAGCAACTAGAGGCACAGGAAGTTTCCCTGCACAAGGTCTTCAGCAGCGACTACGACTTCCGGATCCCGGACTATCAGCGGCCCTACGCCTGGGACGTCGAGCAGGCCGTTCAGTTGCTCACCGACTTGGAGGAGTCGCTGGACAGGGGAACGGACGAGCCGTACTTCCTCGGCTCCATCGTGCTCGTCAAGGCCAAGGGCGACGCGCCCGCCGAGGTCATCGACGGCCAGCAGCGCCTCACCACCCTCACCATCCTGCTCGCCCTCCTCCGCGACCTGACGGAGGACCCCGACCTGCGCGGCGATCTCGACAAACTGGTCACGGAGCCCGGCAACAAGGTCCGGCGGCTCGCTCCCAAGCCCCGGCTCACCCTGCGCAAGCGCGACGCGAGCTTCTTCCTCCGGTACGTCCAGACCAGGGGAGCCACCGAGGAACTGCGGGCCCTGAAGGAGGAGACGCTGCCGACGGACGCGCAAAAGGCCGTCCTGCGCAACGCGACGGAGCTGAACGCGAAACTCGCCGGCTGGTCGGAGGAGCGACGACTGGACCTCGTGCAGATGCTGGGCGAGCGCACTTTCCTGGTCGTCGTCAGCACCCCCGATCTGGACAGCGCCCACCGCATCTTCAGCGTCATGAACTCCCGGGGCATGGACCTTTCCCCCACCGACATCTTCAAGTCGCACATCATCGGCGCTCTGGACGAGAAGACCTCGGAGGAGTGCGCCCGCAAGTGGGAAGACGCGGAAGAGGCCCTGGGGCGGGACGACTTCGCCGACCTCTTCCTCCACCTGCGCATGGTGTTCGCCATGAAGCGGGCCGAGCGCGAACTGCTCAAGGAATTCCCCGAGCAGGTGCTCAGCCACTACCTGCCCGGCAAGGCCGAGTCGTTCGTCAACGACGTCGTCGTGCCGTACGCGGACGCCTACGTGCAGATCCGCGACGCCAGCTACTCCGCGTCCACCGGAGCGGAACAGGTCAACGCCTGGTTCAAACGCCTCCAGCAGGTCGACAACAACGACTGGCGGCCCGCGGCCCTGTGGGCGCTGCGTAACCACGGTGACGACCCTGCCTGGCTCGACGGCTTCTTCGGCGCACTGGAGCGGCTGACGGCAAGCATGTTCATCCGCCGCGTCTACACCACCCCCCGCGTCACGCGTTACGCGGACCTCCTGCGCGAACTCGACGCGGGCAGGGGCCTGGACGCGACGTCCTTCGCCCTGACGGACGCGGAAAAGGCCGACACACTCGCACGCCTGGACGGCGACATCTACCTCGTCACCAGGACCCGTAAGTACATCCTGCTGCGCCTGGACGAGATGCTGGCCGGAAAGCCCGGAGTCTCGTACGACCACGCCCTGATCACCGTCGAGCACGTGCTGCCCCAGAACCCGAAGCAGGGGTCGCAGTGGCTGCGGAACTTCACCGGCGAGCAGCGCGCCGAGTGGACACACCGACTGGGCAACCTCGTCCTGCTCAACCGGACGAAGAACGCCTACGCCCAGAACTACGACTTCACCGAGAAGAAGGCCAAGTACTTCACCGGCAGGCACGGAGTCTCCACGTTCGCCCTGACCAGCCAGGTGTTGCAACACCAGGAGTGGGCGCCGGCACTGCTGCAGAAGCGGCAGCGACGGCTTCTGGGGCTGCTGGCCGACGAGTGGGATCTGTGAGAGGGCGGTCCATGAGGTGATGTCCGTTTCCCAGTGATGCCTGGGGAAGGGGTGCGGGCTGCGGCGCCGACTCTTGATCGTGGCGACGTCTGTGCCCGCCGGGCTTCCGTACCCTTGCGGCATGCGCATGCGTCCCACCCTGAGCTGGACCCCTGCCGAGGACCTGCCGCCCAGCACCACGGATCTGGCGCCGGTCGTCGATCTTCTGCGCGCGGGCGGTGTGCTGGTGCTCAGCGGGGCCGGCATCTCCACGGAGTCGGGCATCCCCGACTACCGGGGCGAGGGCGGGAGCCTGGGTCGGCACACGCCGATGACCTATCAGGACTTCACCGCCAGTGCCCAGGCCCGTCGTCGATACTGGGCGCGCAGTCACCTCGGCTGGCGCACCTTCGGTCGTGCCCGCCCCAACGCCGGGCACCGGGCCGTGGCGGCGTTCGAGCGACACGGGCTGCTCTCGGGTGTGATCAGCCAGAACGTCGACGGCCTGCACCAGGCCGCGGGCAGCGAGGACGTCGTCGAGCTGCACGGCAGCCTGAGCCGGGTCGTCTGCCTGTCCTGCGGCGCTGTCAGCCCGCGCCGCGCACTCGCCCTGCGTCTCGAAGAGGCCAACACGGGCTTCGCACCGACAGTCGCCGGAATCAACCCCGACGGCGACGCCGACCTCACCGACGCACAGGTCGGCGACTTCCGCGTACTGCCCTGCCTGATCTGCGGCGGAGTCCTCAAGCCGGACGTGGTGTTCTTCGGTGAGACGGTTCCAGCTCCCCGGGTCGAGCAGTGCCGCCGACTGGTCCGGGAGGCGAGATCACTTCTGGTGCTGGGCTCCTCCCTGACCGTGATGTCAGGGCTACGGTTCGTCCGCCAGGCGGCCCAGGCCGCCAAACCCGTCGTCATCGTCAACCGGGACCCCACCCGCGGCGACCAGCACGCCCTCACCCGCGTCGCGCTCCCCCTGGGAGCCTCCTTGACCAGCGTGGCCGACCAGCTGCACCTCCGCATCGACGCGGAGCCGGCCGCGGAAGCCGCCGGAGAGACCTGAACACGACCCACCTGGTACCCCTGTTGCGCGAGTTCCGCGTTCCTCCCGGCGACGCCGACCGCAAAGCCACCCCGGTCCCGTACTCGGCGACATGCAGCCGGATGCCGCGCACCTCCACCCGGCGATGCTCCGCACGCGGTTCAGGGCCAGTTCGGCAGGCGGTCCGCAGGGAGCAGGGGGCGCAGGGCGCCGAGGACGGCGCCGACGCAGATGTCGCGGAGCTCGGTGCGGGAGCAGGTCTGCTCGGTGAGCCAGTCGACGACGAGGATCTGTACGAAGACCAACCAGCTCTTCAGCACGGCCGAGACGGTTCGGCGCGCGCTCTCGTCCGCGAGGGGCAGCACGGCGAGCAGGCGGGCGCGGAGCGCGTCCAGCTCGCCGGTCATGATCGTCTGGATGACCGGGTCGCCCGCGAGCACCCGGTTCGCGGCGAGGACGGCGTGGCGGTTGGCCACGAAGTAGTCGAGGTGGATGTCCATCCCCTGGACGAGTTGCCCGACGAGCGAGTCGGCGGGGTCGAGCTTCGTCTCGGCGAGCAGCCGGTCGGCGGCCTGCTGGTAGACCGCGGCGAAGAGCTCGCGCTTACTCGGGAAGTGACGGTAGAGCAGGGCACGCGAGACGCCGGCCTGCTGGGCGACGTCTTCCATCAGCACGTCCTCGTAGGGGCGGGCTGCGAACATCCGCGCACCGACGGCGAGGAGCTGGGCGCGGCGGTCGGCGGGGCTGAGGCGCCGGCGGGGAGGCACGGGCGAAAGCTTACTTGACACGCGCCTATTTATTCGCTCAGGCTGATGCCGAGCTTAGTAGACACACGTCAACTATGGCGTCGGACCAAGACGTCGGAAACCAAGACGTCAGACCCAGGCGTCGGACCAAGACAGGGTGATGGACCAATGGCCAGGGCTCTGCGCGTACTCGTACAGCTCATGGGGTGGTCGTGTGTGGCGATCGGGCTGTTCCATGTCGCCCTCGGCAACGCGGCCATCCCGGGCGCGGGCTCTGCCGGGGCGACCGTCGACAGCTGGGGGCGGTTCATGGGGGCGAGCTTCGCCGGCTACGGACTGGCCTGGCTCTGGGCCGCCCGGCAGCGGCCGATCCCCGCGACGGCAGTGCGCGCCCTCTCCGCCGCCTTCCTGCTCGGTGGGCTCGGCCGGCTGATCTCCCTGGCGGTCCACGGCCCGCCGCAGTGGTTCCAGATCGCGCTCGCGGTGATCGAGCTCGGTCTTCCGCCCGTCCTGTTCTGGCTCGCCCCGTCCGAGGAGCGCGCGGCGCCGCGGACGGCGGAACGTGGCGCAGGACCGTACCGCTCACCGGCCCGGGACCTGTGACACATCGTGGCCTCCGACGGGATGCCGCCGGGTGGCTCGATGGCGCTGGGAGCCCCACGCCGACAGGAGGGGCGGTGACACCAGTTCCGAGGGCGTCGACGGCCTGCGCACCCGCTGGCCCTGGCCGGCATCTCGACCTTGATACCGGGCAATCGAAGACTGCTCCCGCCCAAGGAGGTCCGATGCCCATGACAGCCCCCATCGCCTACAAGGGGCTCGAGTTGATGCCAACGTGGTTTGTCGTCCTGGGCGCGGTGCTGTCTGCGATCGGGATCGTGCTGGCCTGTCTACGGGGACGTTGAGGGCCAGTCCCGCACAGACGGGCCGCTGTTCACTTGAGATCATGCCTCCGCAGGCCCGACAGCAGTGCTCCCACTGAACGTTGTCAGGAAAGCGCTCCCGCCACGGCCGCCGCCACGAGCAACAAACCGCAGACGGACTGGATCACGAGACCCACGCGGGATCCGAAGGAGGCCAAGTAGTACGCGCTCTCGGCGGACGACGGGTTACGCGCATCGAACACGACGGGAACCTCCTCGCCTTCCCACGGCGGCGGCTTCGGGGCGGTGACGAGTACCCAGACCTCCTCGCCGTCGGCCGTCCGGAAGGAGCAGTTCAGCAGCTCCACAGCCGTACCACCGCGACGTATGCGCTCCTTGCAGACGGCCACGGTGTGCACCCCGTTCTTCCTCAGCCGACGGTTTCGCAGCTGCTGTGGGATGAACAGAAGCGACACGATGCCGAAGGGAACGGCGATGATCAGGAACGGGATGCCGTAATTCGTGGTGCTCGCGAGCGTGCTGTACAAAATGCCTTCTCCCCCTTCGATACGCGCGATTCCGCAGCGTACAAACAGTCACCGCGGCAGCGGTCGGTCCGGCCGTCAGTCACTCAGCACACCCTCCCGCACCCCCCAGGCGCCCGTCGCCACCCTCCCAGCTTCCGGACCGCGGTGAGTGGACCTGCCTGTCGTCCCATCAGTCGTGGCTCAACCGGATCGAGGCCCAGTTCACCACCCTGCGCTACTTCCCCCTCGACGGCACTGACTACGCCGCCAGCCACAAGGCCCAGGCAGCATGATCCGCCGCTACATGATCCGGCGGAACCAGCACGCCGTCGACGAACGCCTACGCGAAGTAGTCACCAGGGCAAACGTTGCCTGATGCGGCACCAGCTCCCAGATCGATCGGTGTACCTGGACAGATGCGAAGGACTGGTACACCCTTCCCTGCTATGACCGCCCCTCATCATGAACCTGCCATGCAATCGCGGCTGCCTGAAGCCATTTGTGTCGTAGCCGAGGAGATAGCCCGGTTACTCCGCTCGTGTACCGATGCCACGGTGCCCATTCCCGGGGCCGAATGGACGGTTGGAGAGTCCGCGGCGCATCTGCTCCTGGCCAACAAGCTGATGGCTGCTGTTGCCGAAGGGCATGAGCTGGTATACGGCGACGGCACACCAGGGGGACTTGCGGCGGCCAACGCCGCCTCGCTGGTTGCCTTCCCCGAACGCGATCCCTCCGTCCTGGCGGGCGGCATCGTCCAGCACGCACGGGCATTCACCGAGGCGGCGGACCTGCGGCCGGCGGACACGCCAACGGTGACACCTCTGGGACCCATGGACTTGGGAACGCTCAGCTCCTACCTGCTGGCCCACATGCTCGGACACGGCTATGACATCGCGGCGGCATTAGACCGACCACACATGATCGACCGTGACAGGGTCGATTTGGCGATGCCATTCCTGACCACCGCGATGCCCCGCGTCGTCGACGCACGAGCGGCTGCCGGTCAAAGTGCCTGCTACGAGCTGAGGTTGCGCGGCCTCTCCAGATTCACGGTGACCTTCACCAACGGCGAGGTGGCCGTGCATGCCGAGCCCCCGCGCCGTCCCGACTGCACGATCATGCTCGACCCGATCACGTTCTTCCTGATCGCCCTGGGCAGACGCAGCGCCACCGGCGCCATCGCCCGCGGCAAGGTCCTCGCCTGGGGACGCAAGCCCTGGCTCGCGCCGGGCTTCCCCGCACTGTTCACCGCACCCTGACGGACGGTGACCGAGCCGAAGCTCAATGTGTTCCCTGGGCTGGGACGGAGGCCGGGACACTTGGCCTTGGTGACAAGATCTGGGTGTGACGACGCTGTTCCTGACGGTTGGCCTGCCCGGAGCCGGAAAGACCACGACCGCACGACAGTTGGCCCAGGACCACAACGCGCTGCGGCTGACGCCGGATGATTGGATGCTCCCCCTGTTCGGCGATCCGCAGCCGGCCGGTAAGCGCGAGGTGCTGGAAGGACGGCTGCTCTGGCTGGCGCTGGAGGCGCTGAAGCTGGGAACGAACGTGGTCCTGGATTTCGGATGCTGGTCTCGTGACGAGAGGTCCGCCATCCGCTGGTTGGTGATGTCCGTGGGTGCGTCCTGTCACCTCGTGTACGTTCCGGTGGACCATGAGACCCAACGCGCTCGGATCGCCCATCGCCAGTCGACCACCCCTGATCAGACCTTCGCGATGAGCGAGACGGACCTCTCGCACTGGAGGACGCTGTTCGAGGAGCCAGACGCCACGGAACTCGACGGACAGGAGGTAGGAGGTCCGCCTCCTGGGTGGTCAGGATGGCTGGAGTGGGCCGCCGAGCGGTGGCCGTCGCTCACCTCACCATCCGGCAAACCTTGGTGCTAGGCAGGTCCGTTGCTCGACCGGACTCCATTGAGGGTCGGCAGCACAGGCCGACCTCTCGCCGCAGGCCGCGGACGTGCGGCGCGGACAGGGGGCCAGCCTTCACGGACCTCCGCGGTGAACTGGACCGCGAGGCACGGCGGCCCGGCATGTGAAGCTGAGCACACAGCGGGAACATCCCGCCCCCCCCCGCAGCCGCCGGGCCTGCCCGATCGACGCCCTGTTCAGGCGACGGCGTAATCGGCGAGGGCCGGTTCCAGCATGTCGAATGCGTCGGCCGCTTCCATGGTGATGGTTTCGGCGATCTCGTCGTTGGAGTGTTCGGCCAGGGTGAGGTCCTGGATGCGCTGGAACAGGATTCGGTGGACGGTGCCGAGCAGTCCGGCGGCCGTCTGGACGGTGATGTCGTTCGGCGGTGCGCCCACGGCTGCGGCGAGAGCGTGGGCCAGGGCACGTTCGCGCTGGTCATGCAGGCCACGAAGGCAGGCCGAGAGGGCGGGACTGTCGGCGATCATGCGGGCGAAGGCAGGACCTGAGAACCCGGAGACCGGATCCATGGCCGCGGCGGCGTCGGCGAAGGCGCGGCGCAGCGCCGCCAGGGCGGACTCGCCGGAGCGTCGAGCGGTCACCGTGTGTGCCAGGGATGCGATGAACGCGTCCTGGTGGTCCAGGGCCAGATCCTCCTTGCGTGGGAAGTAGTTGGTCACCGTCTTCTTGGCGACCCGTGCGGCGGCGGCGATCTCGGCGATGGTGGTCTGCTCGAAGCCCTGGGCGAGGAACAGGCGGGTGGCGTGGTCGGAGATGAGCTGCCGGGTCTCCTGCTTCTTGGTTTCGCGCAGGCCGGCTGGGAGCGCGGGCGATGTGATGTCGGTATCCATGAGGCAACCTTACCCTCGTGGCATTTTTATGTTGACACCCTTGCGGGTCTCGGGCTAACTTTACCTCCGTTGTAAGTTTGCGCCCGATGGATCGAAGAGGAGAGTCCATGCCCGAACCCACCTGCACGTCCCTCGCCCTCACCGCCGGTCTCGGAGAGCTCCTGGCCAGGCGTGCCGGCAGTGGCCCCGCGCCGGTCCCCGCGCAGATTTCCGCGCCGATCCCCGCGCCGCGTCGCCGTGACAGGCAGCAACTCGCCCGGACCGCCCCCGCCGGAGCCCGGCGTACCACCCCGCCCGTCCGCAACCTGCCCCGACGCGGCGGCTACTGAGGGTGCGGGCCCCCCACCGACGATCACGCCCGACCGTCTCGCCCACCAGCGGCGACAGGCTCCGCGAAGAATCCACGAGGAGAACCGTCTTGCAGATCACCGCATCCACCGTCTCGCTCACCGTCGACGACGTCGCCGCGTCCCAGCGGTTCTTCACCAGTCACCTCGGCTACGTCGAGCAGGCCGCCGCCGATGGGTTCGCCTCCCTGACGCGCGACGACGCCGCGGTGGACATCGTCCTGCTCGCACGCGGCAACGAAGTGCTGCCGGCCGACCAGCGCGACCAGCACGCCTCCGGCCTGATCCTCGCCTTCACCAGCACCGGTATCGAGGACGAGGAGAAGCGGCTGCGCACCGAGGGCGTCGAAATCACCATGCCGCTGCGTGAAGAGCCTTGGGGCGAGCGGCTGTTCCAGATCAAGGATCCGAACGGAGTCGTCATCCAGTTCGTCGAGTGGGCCACCCCTTCCGACCCTGCCTGACCGCTCCGCGTCGCGGCAGGCCGGTGGCGATCGCCGCAGGCCGCGACGTCGCGCTGTGGTTCGTCGAGATCGCCGCGCTGCCCGACCGCACCGAATGGGGAGGCAACCGCGGCGGCACGATCACCCGCCCCGTTGATGTCAGAAGCAGATGTAAAAGGCCCCGGACCATGATCGGTCCGGGCCATTCGACTGGCGCCCCGGCAGGATTCGTACCTGCCATACCCGTTTCAGGAGTGGGATCGACTCCTTGCCGGGTGTTACCTGGCGCTCCGCACGGTGCTGTTTCCCCTGGTCAGAACGGCACGGCGAGCCACTTGACCCGGCTCATGCCGCCCTGTGTCGGACCGTCCGCTCACGCATCGCTCACGCGCTGCCGACTGCTGACCAGCGCGTGGGTCAGACCTGGCCGAGGTCGATCTCCACCGGGAAGGGGGCCGCTACCTTGAGGATGCCGGTGAAGACGTCTCCGTCCCGGTAGGTCTTCGTCGCGGGGTCGAGAACGTAGGTGTATACGAGAGGAACACCTGTCGCGGCCTGCTCGATCCGCCAGTAGAAGCCGATGCCTGCCTTGGCGTACTGGTCGACCTTCACGATCCGGTCGGTGGTCTCCGAGCCTGGCGACACCACCTCCGCGACCAGCAGCACGTGCTCAGGGCGGGTGGGGGTGATGTCGATCGTGTCTGCGCGGTACACGACGACGTCCGGGCGGCGATTGGTGAGCGGGACGTTCTGAAGCCGGACGTCGAAGTACGTGTCGGCCTTCCACTCCGGGCCCGCAGCGGCATCCAGGGCGTTCGCCAGAATTCGAGCCAGCCGGTTGTGCCGCTTGGACGCACTCGGACTCACCATGACCATCGCGTCCACGATCTCGATCCCAGCGCACTGCTCCTCGGACCAGGACTCGTACTCCTCTGCCGTGATCTGCTCATGCATCCACGCCGGGGCCACCATCTCGGCCGTCATGAAGCACCTCCCGGACACTGTGCTGAGGGCCCGATCCCGCTGGGTTCAGCGTACTGTCTGCCATCCCTCTGGCAGGCTGATCTCACTCGCGCTCCCTTCCCGTCGGTCGGCATCCGACCAGCAAACACACGACAACTGAGGAACCGGCCCGGTGGACTCGGCACCAAGGGATCGGAACAGTCCAGCGGTACCGCGACACCGGTGAGTGGCCCGCCAGCCATGACCAGGGCCATGCTCGCCGGTCCTGCGGGTCCCCGCGCGACAGGTGCACGTCGAGATGTTCGGCCTGGCCTGAACCGGAAAGGGGTCCGACGTCCAGACCCGCGGCAGGCCGAGCAGTACCCGTCGCTCACGCAAACGGCCCCGGACGAGGAGTCCGAGGCCGATTAGGCACCCTCCCTGGGGGACAAGTACCAGGTCAGAGAGGTAATGCGTTGTGCCCCCGGCAGGATTCGAACCTGCGACACCCGCTTTAGGAGTTTTCCTTGGGCGGGGCTGTGACCTGCGGAAACATCGCCTATGTGGCGCCTGGCCTGGGAAAACACCCCTCTGTAGTTCTCACGTGTTCGCGGGGTTTCCCGGCCTCATGTGTGCTGAATCCGTACCGCAGGCCAGCCCATCTACGTTTACTGCTGTCACCGTCGCCACAGCACTTTGGCTCTGCGCTCACTTCCGTATCCCAGGCCGTGCCGGTAGATCTCAGCCACCCAGTAGCGACCGTCGTTGCCTCGAGCGAAAACCCCAGAGTCCACGAGGAAGTCCGCCTCCTGCACTGAGATTCCGACCTCCTCCA
Organism: Streptomyces sp. NPDC006332; assembly: GCF_040612855.1. NCBI lineage: Bacteria > Bacillati > Actinomycetota > Actinomycetes > Kitasatosporales > Streptomycetaceae > Streptomyces > Streptomyces sp. NPDC006332. Next base: position 26,145 of record NZ_JBEXRA010000063.1, on the reverse strand, counting down.
GATCGAAAGGCACCGTCACTGGCTGACGTACCTGCTGTAGTCGGCTCAACAAATTGCCGACTTCCTGGTTCTCTTGCTGAATGGAGTCGATCTTGTTCGTACTGCATGCGAGTAGTGCCTTGCGCATAGCTCCAGGCACCAATACGCGGTCCTCCCACGCCGTCTGAGGAATCGACAACTGCGCCGCCTCGGACAGAAACACGACGACGTCCCTGGCCTGCACCTGGTCATTGAAGTCTCCGAGAGCTGCAGGCACCCAGAGGTGTGAACGTGCTTCCTTGGACTTTTCCGTCCCCATCTTCCAGCCCCAGACTGGAATGAGGGTCTCCACCAGCTCGTCGTAGGACAGTTCGGTGATCTGGGATTCGGCCAAGGGCGTAGGCAGCGCGCCGGCGTGAGCGGTGACCCACAGCGCGAGCCGCAGTGCCTCTTCCTTGTCCCAGCGCAGTGCATAGGGCTCGTACCGGGCCAGCAGCTGCCCGCTGTTTTGGCGCACTGCCCGTGTCACTAGATCCTGACGGACGAAGACCACCAGCCCAAGAGGGCGCCCCCGCAGCGAGCGCAGCCAGGCGAGCACGTCGATCAGCAGCACGCGCAGTGCCGTTCGCTTGGACTCGTTGTCGAGCGACTGCAGCAGGTCCTCGAGCCCGTCGATGACGAACACCGCCCGCGCTCGCTTGCCGAGCTCGGTCAGAGCTGCTTCCGCGCCGCTACTGTCCGGCGGCCGTACACCTGCCGCAATAGCCAGGCACTCAAGCCACAAATGTCGCCATTGGAGTTCGTCCTGCGCATCGAGCGTCGTGAGTCCACTTTTCAGCCGGTCCTTGATTTCCTGAGAGGTGGCAGCCTGGCCCGACTCCCCGCCGTGCCCCGTCACGAACGCGTCCCGCAAGTCCTGAGTCGTGAGGTCGTCATACTCCAGGTTGTCCGACTCGAGCACCGGAACCACGGGCACGCCCAGTTGAACGTCGTTGATGCCGGACTGCTCGGCAAACTTGTCCCAAGACTGGGCTGCACATGCCTTCGCGTACATGAAGGTTTTGCCGGCGCCCTTGGCACCCACCACGAGCGCCTGGGGCGGCTCTGTACGGTGGTCTCCCAGCAGCCTGCGTAGCGGATCGGTCACCAGGAAGCCACTGGCCGACGACATGCCTTCTCGCTCGGCGTAGACGTACCGCTGAGCCGTTTCCGCTAGTCGGCTGCGCAGCGTGGTGAGGTCGACGGCGTCCAACAGCTCCTTTGAACCGGACGCAGTCGGAGAATCCAGAGTGGGCATGATCGGCTCTAGAACTTCGGCAACTTTGCAGCTCTCTAGCACTCGCATCACGGCGTCCCAGGAGGAGGGGAGAGCGAGCAGCTCTTCGCGAAACGGGCTGAGCAGAGGCTGAGAAAGGAGGTCAGTGTCTACTTCGCCGGTGTCGTGAGCATCTGCATCCGGCTCATCGTCGGGCCGCCTGAGTGACGCGAACAGCGCACTGCCCAGTTCACTACGTGCACGTTCCGCCTGGTCCTCGTGTACGTCCTGCCGATACTGAGTGATGATCACAGAGCTCGCCGGGTCGACACCCTGCACCGTCGGCGCCCGGTGTCCCAGCTGCCGCAGCAGTCTTTCGGTTCCAGCGAGTGACTGATGGCTCAAGGTGGTGACGAAAACACGCTGGACACGGGGGTCGAGCAGCACAGGAGCGGACAACTCGGTTGCTCCTGCGCGCAGGTCCACGATGACGGTGTCTGCACCGACGCGGGCGGCGAGTGCCACGAGTGCTTCAGTCAGGAAGTATGGGGAGCGGCCCGGCGTCAGCAGATCTGCTGGGTCGATCCGGGGTGGGCCAAGCAGTGGCCGGCGACTGGCGGGGATCACGGTCACGCGCCCCCCGCTGGTGTACCGTCCGACCTGCTGATTTGGCAGATACGCGGCGGCGATGTCTACGGCCGTCGACCAGCTGCCGTCCTCGCCTCCTTGCAACAGGGCGAGCAGGTCCTCGTAACAGAAGTCGAGTTGCCCCCCTTGGGCTCGGTGCATCCATGTGATTCCGGGAGCCTCAAGATCGGCGTCGATCAGCAGAACGCTGCCGCCGCGCTGGGCCACGGCGTCAGCCATGGCGACCGCGTGAACCGTACGCCCCACTCCGCCCTTGAAAGAATGGAACGCCACCAGTTGTACGTCGTCGGCAAAGGACGCGGTGACGGGCCGTTCCAGTGGGTCCGCCAGCTGCGGAGTGATGTGTTTCTCGCGTAGCAGCGGGACACGGCGCGGCTGGATCACGTTCTCCGGTTCGGGACTGAGGGTGACGGGCAGGCCCGCAAACTCAGTCGACCGCGGATCGTCGAGCCCCAGCACGAGCGTGCCGTCGAGCCACTCGGCCGAACCCGCTCCGAAAGCCGCGTCCAACCATTGCTTCACTTCTTCGGCATCCGTACCGGAGACAACGGTGAACTCGAGGCCGTCCCACCAGCCATCCGCCGCTCGCAGCCAACTGGGCCACCGGCCCGCTGCCGCTAGGAGAGCCAGGTGGTCTTCCACGTCCACCCATGTGAACAGATGCTCGGGGGGAGCCAGCCCCTCCAGATCAGTTAGTTCGGCCACGGCCTTGTACTCCTACCCCTAGTCCTGCTCGCACCAGCTGATCAGAGCGCGAAACGCTTCCTGGGCTTCCTTCTCGTCCGCTGAGTCAAGCTTTGCACCATAGCGCCATGCCTGATGTAGATCGGCCAGAGCGACGGAGCCACGCGTGGGCGGGTGCATTCTGCAACTCTGAAGCCGGTCGAGGCGCGCGCCCATGGCCCGAGGCAAACGCAGCTCCTTGGCGAGTTTGCGAAGGTCGTGGGTGGGCTCCAAGGCCGTAGAGTCGCGGTGCCCGTGCCGCACGAGCAGCCGCTCCTTGAGCCCGCACTCAGCGGCGTAAAACAGGAGGAGACAGACCGTGGCCACGTCTCCGAGCGCGCTGTTCGAGTCAACTGACTCCGCTGAGTCGCGCAGCTGATCTCGTCTCCTCTGGAGCGCTTTGACCCCCACCTGAAGCACCATGGCGCCATCCTTTCACCACAGCGCGTAGGTTCCCCCGGATAGAGGAAAGGCGGCAGCCGAGTGCTCGGTGAACGTGCTGCTGGATGCCCGTGCTTGGATCACGAAGAGTTAGCGGTCTGACCATGGAGTCCGAGTCTCGGGCTGGTGGTCGCGTTACAGTGCGGCGCGGCTCTTCGGTTAGATGCCAGCCCTGCGGGGTGGTGCCAAGGCGTGAGCCCCGTGTCGGTGCTCGTGAGCCTGTTCCGCAGACCGGGTCAGACCCACGAGCTGCGCCCGTGGAAGGGCCGAGTAACGCTTGCGCGCAACTTGGACTAATCGCGCAGTAGGCGCATGCCCAGTACAGAACCGTCCGGATGTATGGAGACGGGACCGTTCCAGCGTGGGGCCCAGGCGTCGCGTGGCCAAGCGGACCGGCGTGCGTATATTTCCCGGCGGTACTGTTCCACCCGTCCTTCCTCAAGGTGGCGGAAGAGATCCTCCGCGACGCCGGAGAATGCCTCGACTCGCTTCCGGTTAAGCCGGAAGACGTGGTCGGTGCCGACGAAGTCGATGCCGAAGAACCGGTGCCGTGCGTCCTGGACGCTGTCCGTGGCCGCGTGCGTAAAGCCTGCGAAGTGTCGTTGCCCTTGTCGTTTCGTCAGGTACGGGATAGTCGCATTTGTGTCTCCGGCGAAGGCGGTAAGGCCGGCTGCAGCTGTGCGGGCAAGCACGTGTTTGAACCACCCGTACAGTTCGGGACTCACGTGATAGCCGGGTTCGGGTTCCGCAGGCTTGTCGCTTTGCCCGGGTGGCTGGATGCCGGGATACACGTTCTCGTCCTCCAACGCGTGATCAAGAACGCGCTCGGGGGCGTCCAGCCAACCTCCTTCTCCGCCGGCCTCCAGGGTGTGGACCGTCAGCGGGCCGTCGAGTGGGAGTTCTGTGCTGAACACCAGACACGGTGTCTCGTCCCAGGCTCCGATGTGCACAGCCTCGGCGTGGGCGGAAGCCGAGGCGAGCTGAGTATGAGAGGCGGAGAGCCCGCTGTGGTTGCCTTTGCACGCGATCGGGAAGACGCGAGAGGGCTCGCCGGGTTTCCATACCTCGGCGAAGAACTGCGGTCGGTATCGGTAGCCCGACTTCGGACCTGTGTCTCTGCTGGTCAGGGCCCACCCTGCGCGCAGAGCTGTGTCAGCTGGCACGATCGAGACGAAGTGGTTCGGGTACCGCCTGCTCAGAAGCCGCGTAGCGAGCGCCAGCGCGAAACCGGTGCCGACTTCTCCCGACTGAAGTGCCTTGTAGTACTCCGCGGTCTCCTTGCCCTCGGTGGAGAGCGCCATGAAGGAGTCTGAGTTCCCGGTGAGAGCCTGGTTGTACTTCAGGCAGCCCCAGTGTTCGGCGAGGCCGCGTCCCGCTCCGCGTCGTGCCAGGGTGATTCCCCGTCCAAAGGAGTGCAGGACACCCCAGGGTGTGAGTTGCGCGAGTCGGCCAAGATCCTTTGCAGGTATGGGCTTCAACCCGGGCTTCCGGCGAAGCCGATCGAGATCCTTCTCCTCTCTCTGCTTGTCGTCGTCCGCCGCCGCGATGCTCACGTCTCCGGCCAGTTCCGTGTTCGAGTGGATCGCGACGTTGGATGGCTCCGCAAGGTCCCTCAACACTTCTGCCGTGAACTTCATTCTGCTCCCCCTCGAGATCCGATGTGCCTGCATTGAGCACTTGTGGCCGGCAGCCACGCCGCAGATTTCCTGCGTGGCGGCCTACGTGTCCGCTCCGAGATGGCTGGCCGCGAGGTCGTTGAGGGTGCCGTTCACGACGTACCAGGACACGGTGAGCGTGTCGCGGTCGGGAGAGTGTGCCTCGCGGAACTCACGCCGCGGGTGGACGAAATTGCGGTACTCGCGAAGTGTCTGGCTGTATCTCTCCATGTCGATGTCGATCCAGCCCGCCTGGTGGCAGATGTCGATGAGGGCCTTTAGGCCGATGAAATTCGGGTCCTTGTTGCTCAGCAGGGAGGCGTCGCGCTCCTCAATCACCGTAAGCAGGACGCCTTCGAGGAGGCTCCCCAGCATGATGATGGCCGCGATGTGAGCGCCATTGGCGAAACAGGTGCGGGCTTCGTCAAGTCGGCGCTGGAGCAGTGCGGCCATCCGTGGTTCACGGATGATCTCTGCCATGGTGGCCTTGAGCTCGACCGGTGCCTGCTGGCCCGGGTGTGCCAGAGCCGGGTCACAGACAACGATCCGGGGTCGGCCGCCCGGATTCTCCAGACGGAAGCCCTCGTGGACGAGGAAGGTGTTGACCGCGTTGACGACCGTCGCGAGGACACCGGGTTCATCGAGGTACTCGCGTGCGTCTGCGAGTCTGACCAGTACTTTCTCCAGCTCGGTCGGGCTGTCACGACGAGCAGTGAGGAGCTGGAGAGTCCACTCGCCCCGGTACTCGCCGTCGTACTCGGGAACATTGAGCCACCCGGCGTTCTCCAGGAACTGGGCGATCTCGAAGCCTCTGCGGTAATAGAGGTGGTCGTCACCGCAGATGACGCGGGCCAGCTCCTTCAAGGTGTTGCCGTCGAGCGGGCCCAGAACGGCTTCTTGCGTCATGCTGCGTCGTCCTCTGCAGTGTCGTCGTCGATTCGGTCGTCGGTCTGTTCATCCCCGGTGTCCTCGTCGTCGGTGAGCCCGTCGTCCGAGGAGAGGTCGAGCGGCTTCCACTCGGCTTGGGAGCCGGCTACCTGGGCAGGTGGAGTGGAGCGCGCATAGCTGGCGGGGCGGATCTCCTGGCGGTCGAGTTCTTCCCACAGGCCGTCGAGCGCCGCTTCGGGATCGAAGCGGAATTCGCTCTCCCGTACCCGCCAGAACTCCCAGCCCACGCGCTTCAGTTCGCGGTCCCGCCGCTGGTCGTTCTCGATCTGTTCTCGCGTCGCGTGGTGGAAGGCGTCGCCATCGCACTCCACGGCGAGGCGGCCGCGTGCCCCCACGACCACCAAGTCAATGCGCTTGCTGCCGGCCGGGAACTGCGGGATCACGTGGTAGCCCCGCTTCTTGATCTCCAGATACACCTGCTGTTCGAAGAGCGAGTCGAAGGGAGCCCTGCGGACGTCCGGCAGCACCGGTCCGATGTCGTCGGCGGCTTCCATCGCGGCGGGCGGGTTCTCCATGTATGTCAGGAGGTTGAGCCGTAGGTCGTGCGGCTTGAGACGGTCCGGCGGGACCGAGTAGAAGAGCCACATCTGATCCTGAGCCCTGCTGGCGGCGACGTTGTATGCCTGCTGCTCGCTCTTGTTCCCGCCCGCTGCGCGCGGCGGGTTCGTCACGACCATGGACAGCAGGATCACGTGACGCTCGTCGCCCTGGAACGAGGCCGCGTTGCCGACGCGAATCTGGTGCTGCTCGCGCACGGTGGCCGGCAGCCGCTGCTCGATGAGGGTCTCCAGGAGCTTGATCTGTCCGAAGCCCTGGAGCACGATCACGCCCATGGTCTTTTCCTGGTAGGCCGGGTCCTCGGCAAGACGGGCCAGACAGTCGACGATCGCCTCGGCCTCCTTGGGGTTGTGGACACGGCTTTCGCGGCCCGCGACCACGGCGCCCTCGACGAAGTGGGTACGCAGCGGGTCCAGCCGTTCGGCTCCGTACTGCCGCAGGGGCAGGAGCTTGTTGTTGTAGAACGTGTTGGAGGACCAGTTGATGATCTCCGGCACACAGCGGAAGTGCTCTTCGAGGCGGATCACCTTTGGGAAGAAGGTGGACAGCAACTGGTACAGGTTTGTGTGCGGCGTGTAGAGCTCGCGCAGCCGGCTGGGCATGTCCGGCAGATGGGCGGCCAGCTTGTCCCGGATAGCTTGGTGACGGCCGTTGCGTGTGAGGGCGGGCGCACACTGTTTGTCGTCACCGACGACGATCACACGGGGAGCCAGCCACAGGAGGAAGAGCGCGTCCATGCCCGCCTGACTGGCCTCGTCCACGATGACGACGTCGAAGGCATCCCGCCTCGCCTGCACCATCTCGGCGACCTGGGGGATGGGCATGACCCACGCGGGCACTGCGTCCTGGGCCACGGACATCGAATCGCGTGCCGCGGCCCTGAAGAAGCCGGTGTTCTTCCCCTTGCCCTTGCCGAGGGACGCCATGTGGGTCCGGTACGCCTGGAGCGCCGAGCGCTGTTCCTGCGTCATCCGCTCCAAGCAGTGCAACCGACCCCAGGCCGCGGCGAGTTCGCCGGTCACCTGCTCCAACCGGTCTTCGTGCTCGCTCAGGTCGCCTTCAAGCTTGCGCTCCAGACCGGGTGTGCGCTGCCTGTCCAGGAACTGTGAAGCCTTCGCCCACGCCCACGCCCGCTCCAGGGAGCCCAGCCGTTCCTCCCAGTCGGGATCGTCGGCGTTGTCGAGGAGGCGGCCCGCGAGCAGGGAGTGGCCGGCGCGCAGGGCGCCCAGCAGTTCGTCGCACCGTCGCGTACGGTGCTCCCGCCGGTGCGCGGACGCCAGTGCCTCCAGGGCCTCGGCATAAGCCTCCACGTTCTGGTTGCGGAGAGCCTGGACCAGGGCCATGGACTCTGTGGCCAGCTGTGTGCCGCTGACGGGGGCACGAAGGAGTTCGTCCCACGCGGCCAATTGCGCAACGGCCTCGTCGGCGGCCCGTCGGCCATGGAGCGCGGCGACACCGGCGTTGAAGTCCTGCCACGCCTGGCAGGAGGCGGTCGTCAGCCGTACCCCGTGACGCACGAGAAGCGCGTCGACGCAGTCCCGGGCCGAGCCGAATGCCTGTATGTGCTCAAGGCGCTCGGCGCGCGAGGTCAGTTCGGCCAGCCGCACCTCCACGTCCCCCGGCGGGACGGCGGCGTTCACCTGCTGCCAGCGCGTGGCCGCGCCGGCGATCGCGGAGTGCGCCCGGAGGTGGGCCAGCACGGCGTCCAAGTCCTCAGTCGTTTGGGGTGTACGGCCGTCGACTGTGCAGCAGTCCAGCAACTCCTGTGCGTTCTTCTGCACTTTGCCCGGGAACCGGGACCGCAGGGTCTTGCCTGTAGCCAGGTGATCCCGGAGAGCGACACCGGCGGTTGTCAGCTGGCCTGCCTTCTGGGCGGTCAGGTCCTCGGGCATGGTCACCAGGCGCAGACCCAGCGCATCCACGTCCCCTGCGACCTCGCGGATGTCGCCGGTGACGGCTGCCACCCGCTGCCACAGTCCGAGGTCGGATCGGCAGAGCCGGTCCGTCAACGCCCTGGTGATCCAGGAACCGGGATCCCAGCGTGTGGCGTCGGCAGGCATTCCGAGGTGATGAAGGGCCGTCTCGCATGCATCGAGCAGCGAAGCCAGCTCGGAGGTCACAGACACGTCGAGATGGGCGAGTACGTTCCGGATCTCGACGGCCTCTGCGGACAGACCTTCATCACTGAGGCGGCTGGCCGCGAATACGTCCGCGGCTTGCCGGGGCGAAGGAAGATCGCCAGGCACGGGAAGCGCGCCGCCGGCCCGCGGTTCACCCGCGCCGTCACGCAGCAGGACGAGCAGTTCGTGGGCCTGCTCGGAGGCCAGCGGCGGGACGTCCTCGGCGGTGTCGGGCAGACGGCCAATCCATCCGAACTCTTCGGTACCGGCTTGGACCCGCTCCACGATCTCGGCGAGCGTTCCTGCGTATCCCGGTGCCACGCTCCGATGCCGGTACTCGGCCTCCCGGAGCGAGATCACCTGCTCCGTGAGCGTCTCGATCCGTCCCCTTGCCTCGTCCCGCTCCCCGGTGAGGCGGCGGATCTCAGCACGTAGTTCGGCGGGGTCACTGGCTGCCACCTGGTCGGTGAGCGCGTTGATGGTGCGCTCCAGTTCGCCCTCGCTTTCGCCGTTGTGGCGAGTGGAGCTGAGGAGCAGAACGCACAAGTCCCTTACGGGTTGCGGAAGCTTGTCCCGCAACACGGTGAGCGGCTGGTCGCGAGCGCTGGTGACGAGTACCCGCTGGCCCTGTGCGAGCAGTGCCGAGACAAGGTTGGCGATGGTGTGGGTCTTGCCCGTCCCCGGCGGCCCCTGGACCACCACACCGGTGTCGTGCTCCAGGCGCCCCAGCACGCTGCGCTGTTGAGCGTTCGTCTTGCCCGGGAACAGGGGATCGTCACCGAAGAGCGGCGCCCTCTGGATCCCGTCCCAGGTGGAACGATCGGCGGTCTCGATGTTCATGGCCATCTGGGCCAGGCCGAGCGGTGCCTGGCCCTCCGAGGCCACCGTCTCGGCGATCTGGTCGTAGAACCGCAGCAGCGAGTTGAGGTTGCGTGGGCGCATGACCAGGGCTGGCGCGTAGGTGAGACGCGCCCCCAGTTCAGGTGCGCGGGGTGGCTCCCACGCTGCGCTGAAGCCCATGGGCCGAGTGGTCGCCCGCTCCTGCCACTGCGCGAGCTGCTCCAGCGCCTCGGGCCCCAGCGGGTCCATCCCGCGAGCCGTGATCTCCTCCGAGAGAGCGGCCCCGCGCTCGCGTACCCAACCATCATCACTGTCCAGGAAATCCTGGTCTTCGAGACGCAGGGCGCTCTCCGGCGACAGTTGCACCGTAAGCCGCGCCGTGCGGCGATCCACCGATGTCTCTACCCGATGGGTGAACAAATGGCGGTGCACTACGTCACCGTCCGGGGTGACCCAGGTCAAAAGCCCTATGCCCAGGACGAGTTCCGTCTGGTCGTCCTCCCGGGCTAGCTTCTGGTGCCACGCATACAACCGGTCGTAGAGCTCGCGGAGCGGTCGTTCCGCGCGCTCCCGCGCCGCCCACCGGCGCCAGCGATCCAGCCATATTCCGTAGGCTCGCAGCACGTCACCGGCCTCTTCCCGGCGGAGGACGCCCTCGTCCGCCGGCTGCTCCCTCTCGTCCGCGACGCGTACAAGCTCGCTGCCCGGCCCCTCTTCCGCAAGAGGCGGATCCCCTGCGTCGGGGTCGAGGCAGCGCGTCGGCTCGATCCAGCCGTCGAGAGAGTCGGGCAGGTCGGGTGGCGCACTCTGCGGCACGTGGTCGAGCGTCAGCAGCACGCCGTCAGGGCGCGGGGCCGGCCTGCGGACGGGATCCGGCAGCCTGGCCAGCCACAGACGTTCACGGCTGCGGTCGTCACGCTGTCGCTGGTGGCTGCTGTGGACCATGTCGCGTAGGAAGTTGACCAGCCCTGCTGTTTGCCCGATGACATCGGGGTCACTCGCCTGGCGTCGCGGATCGTTCACCGTTCTCCTCTCGGCTGCTGACGAACGTTTCAGGATGAGGGTCGGTTGAGAGCACAACAACGGGGCCCGGGCAGGATGACCGGATCCGTTTCACGGATTCGGCAGCGCGCACGTCGCTGAATGGGCTCTTCGCGGACATGCCGAAGCGTCTGACTGGGCGCACTCCGTAGTGCTTCCGTCAGGGCCTCTACGCAGGTGGGAGGCACTGCGGAGAGGCTGGCGGGAGATGCAGGCACCCACTTGCATCCGAGGTGCTGCGGGCATGCGAACGGAGGGTTGAGTCCACGGCGAATGATGACCGGTTACGGTGCAAACCGGACGCCCGGCTTGATAGTCGAAGCGCGGAGTGCCCACGTCGTGAGAGACGCACATCGCAACAAGGGCGGCCAGGGGTGTCCGTCGGCTGCATGCGGTGCAGACCACCGCGAACGGGGGAATGTCCCGTTGTCAGTGGTGCCGTTTATCGTGTTGCCCAGGTGAAGTAACGGTGCAGGCCGTGAACTTCAGGGGGACGTGCACGCAGGGGTCGAAAGCGGGGCAGCAGTGACACACGGGGACAGCAGTCGTATGGCGCCGGACGACCTCATCCAGGACCGCGAGGTCGACAGCGCCCAGAGCGACCGGTTGGCACACAGTCACATTGCCGATCAGCTCCACGACGTAGTGCTGTCAGTGCCCACACCGACCAACATCGCAATGTGGGGACCTTGGGGCTCTGGCAAGTCGGGCGTGGCCAATCTCCTGAGAGGGTTGCTCGACGAGGGGGACGGCGTACGGTTCGTGCGGTTCGACGCATTCAAGTATGCGGAGAACCCACTCCGCAGGAACTTCATCATCGCGGCCGCCACAGCCTTGGGCATCAAGGACACGAAGTTCCACGAGGAGCTGTACGGCGGACGGGTCGCAGTGAAGCTTCAGTTCGGGCGGAACGAGATAGGACGTCTCCTGAAGATGTTCGGCCTGACCTTCGGAGCTGTTGTCGCCTTCTTCGGCGCTGCCATGGCTCTCTTCGCCTGGCTGCACGGCGGGGCGTTCCGACCCACCTTCGCCAACATGGCGGCCGGAGCCCTGAAGGCGGGCATCGCACCGGCGGCCCTGTTGACCTCGCTGATGGTGCTGGTCTCGCGCACCCTCACCCGCGAGCACAAGACGGAAGCAGCCGACAGCGACGAGCAGTTCGAAGAGATCTTCGCCGACCTCGTCGCACGTGCTGGCGTAGAGCGGCTCGTCGTGTTCGTGGACGAGCTGGACAGGTGTAAACCTTCCGACGTCGTGGCCACGCTGGACGCCCTGCGGACGTTTCTGGGGGTCGACGGCTGCGTCTTCGTCGTCGCCGCCGACCAGCAGGTCCTGGAGGAGGCACTCACACGCGCCTTGGAGCAGGCCACGCCTGCCGACACCGTGAACCCGTATTACAGCAGCGGAAGCGGCTATCTCGACAAGGTGTTCCAGTATCAGCTCAGTCTTCCGCCGCTGCTGGTGCCAAAGGTGACCAATTTCGCCGCCGATCTGGTCCGCTGGCGGGGTGGCCTGTGGGCCACCATGGACATCAACCTGGTGGTCAGTGTCCTCGTGCCCTCGCATGTGCGCAGTCCACGCCGGGTGAAGGCGTTGCTGAACACGTTCGCTCTGACCTACCGGCTGGCTCAGCGGCGGGCGGCGGACCGGCTGTTGGAGACCGACCCGGCCACACGGGTTGCGGAGATTGCCAAACTGGTCTGTCTCCGGGTGGAGTTCCCCCTCTTCGCCAGAGACCTGCTGCTCGACCACCGCCTGTGCGAGCACGTACTGACCCTGGACGCCAATCCTCAGGCCGATCTGGGCCCCCACGTGGGAGAACAGGTCAAGCAGGCCGCGCGCAGGTACGCGAATCTCGATGCCGACGTCGACCAGCGTCTCAGTGACCCTGAAGACCCCGACGAAGATGAGGACGGGGAGAAGAAGGCAGCCGACGTCCGAAAGCACCACGTTCAGCAGCTCGTGGCCTATCTCAAGCGGACACGGAAGGTGCCGGGCCCGGGCAGCGATCTCATTTTCCTGGAGACCAGTGGCAGCGTGTTCGGGCTTCCCGCTGCCGTGGCCGAGGCGCTGGAGCAGCAAGCCCAGAACGCCGAGCTGGACGAGGTACTGACGTCCGTCAGCGGCCTCTCCGCGGAAGAGCGCTCTGCCGCTCTGGCCATGCTGACGCAACAGGCCCGGGACGCGATCGGCCTGGAGGAGGAGAACGTCGCCTATGCCGTCCTGGCGGTCTGTGGTGATACATCCATCTCGCTGAACGGCACGGCGGACACCGCGGTCGAGACGCTCACGCCGATCCTGACCAACTCCCCGCACGCCCTGCCCGACGAGGTACTGGCCGGTTGCTGGCGGCTGGCTCTGGCAAGTGACCGCCTGGCAGCTGTCGAGATGCGGACGATCGTCCTACGACACTCCTCGGTTAGAGAGAGTGCTTCGGTAGCCGCGATGGTGATGCGCCATAGTGAGCCTGCCCTGGCAGCAGACTTCCTCCTCGCCCAGCAGTTGGTGTCCCGCCATCTTTTGGGCGAGGAGGAGGACATGACGGATATGCTCGCCGAGCTCCCCGCCTCGGAAGCCGCGACTCTCATGACGCAGGTCAGTCCCGTTGCCGCGAAGGAACTGCGGGCGCTGATCGAGCAGCACGAAACGTGGAAGAAGGCCAAAGCTCAGCCGGGCGCCGTTGCGCCGGACGCCTCAACGGAGCCGAGATCTCCCGACGAGGCACTACAGAGACTGGAATGGCTTCTCGAGCACTGGTTCGAAAAGAGCCCCGAAGCGGCACACGCTGTTGTGGAACTGCTGCTGGCGGCCGACAACCAGCTCTGCCGGACCGTCGTGGAACGGAAAACGGACACGATCCCCACGATCAGGGAGACGGCACTGGCTCGGGCGGTGCTGTCGAGCGCCCGCCGGCGTCTGACCGATCGGTGGCCAGACTGGCTGGGGATGCTGGACACGGGGTCGTCCATCGACGACTTGACCGAGGAGTTCGACAAGCTGTTGAGCGAGCTGTGGGTGAGGGCCAGCAAACTTGACGATCCTCTGGAGCCCGAAGCGGTCACGCGCGCCGCGGACAGCTTGATGCGGCTGTTCGACAACCAGCCCCCGGACCGCTGTCCGCACATCACACCTTTCGTTCTGCCTTCGTTGTCTCGACCCTCGACCGAAGAGGAAGCCGCCGAGCAGCTGCGGCTGCTCGGCGCGCTTCAGCCGCTGGAGAGCGGCGGCCTGCTTAAGCGCACAGACTTCGTCCCCCACCAAGCCGAGGTTCTCACCGAGCTGTTCGCCGACGGAGACGATCTCGTCGTTTCGCAGGACGACACGATCCTGACCTACGTTGAGTTGCTCCTGAACGACTGCCTGCGTGACCTGGACTCTCCCGCACCAGCACCGCTGAGTCCGGAGAAGGCCCGTGCTCTGGTGGAGGCCCTCGACGACAGTGGCTGGCTCCCGGAGCTTGAGTACACCCGACTACGGGTCCACGCGCGCCATCTGCTCCTCACCGGCGGCGTTGGACGAGACGGTCTTCAGACGTCGCTGTCGGCTACGGACATGGCTGCCCACGCCCGTAGCCGCCCCAACCGTGTCGGCGAGACGCTGGCTGCTTGGATCGCTTTGGAAGAGCCCGCGGCATCGGACCTGCTCACGGCCGTCTCGGCAGGTCTGAAGCAGCAGTCGCCGTTGCAGACCGACGCGATGCTGCTTCAGGCGGTGGCCTCACGGCTGGCTAGTTTGCCCGGGCAGGACCAGGCCGGCTTCTGGAAGGATCTGCTGGGAGGTCCGGGCACTCGTCTGCCGGATCAGACGCTGACTGTAGCCGGATGGCCGTCGCTCCCCGATGCCTTCACGGCTGAGCTTTTGATCGACAGGTATACCCGTGCATCCAAGAATCCCGACCGGCGAGCCGTTCTCGACCTGTGGAAGGCCGCAGACGTCACATTGCTGGCTGCTCGCCGTGACCTGATTCAGCACGTCCTCCTCCCCATGCTTGAGGTGAACCAGGGAGCCGCCGAGTTCGCGATCATCTACCTGCCGCAGCTGATGCAGTCCGTCCCCAAGGGGATGGGGAGGACCGTACGTGAGGCCGTCGAAGCAAGTGGCACGAAGTGGAGCAACCTTGCGCAACGTGGTACCAAGGCTCTGAAGGACGTGGGCTACTCCACCGAACGCACGGGCCTGCTGAAATTGCGCGAACGTATCAGCCGCGGCAACGACGACTGAGAGGCCAAGGGCGCAGCTGAATCTGGATCAGGACGAAGCCAGACGTGGCCGAGAACGCGCACTTTGCCCTCTGCTCATGGCGAGTCACCGCAGGACATCGATGATCTTTGCTAGCTGGTAAACAGACTCACCGCTGTGTCCCTTGGCCGCCATGTAACCCAGGATGGTGTCCCGGTCCAGACGTCCTTGACTCTGTAGGTCACGCAGGGCGTCACGTGCTCGGTCCTGCCCGAAGCCTTTCGCCCACCCGTTGTTGCCATTTGCGTGGATGAATTCGAGACCGGCGTGCACCGATTCGGTTCGGGTGTCAGGAGTGGTCTCGCCGGTCAGGAGATTTCGGGCGCCGACCTCCATCGCCCACCCGTTCAGGGGATCCATTCTGTGTTCGACTGCTACGAGAGATGACCCCTGAGCGCAGTTTGCGGCCATGTACATGAGCTTGTAGTTCGGGAGGTACGCCAGCACGGGGCCTCTACCGCCCCTTGGGTTTCGGGCGCGCGGCGTGGTCGCCGGATAATTGCTGGCAAACCAAGTGATTGGTGCCAGCCCCAAGGTCCAGACGTCCTTGCTCGCGGTAATGAGCAGTGGTTCGGTTTGGAGGCGTTGCGCTTCCTTCAGAACCCAATCGACCGCCAGTTGGGCGGCTTGGTCCGGGTCGGCTGCCTCGGAGGCTTGGTCAGGCACCCAGGCAGCGGGATAGGTCGCATCGGTCATGTAGCGAAGGTATCCGGACGTACTGACAATGCTCCGCCTACGTGTGTGGGGCGTTCCAACCCCATGGAGGCCAACAGCGGGCGGCGGAGGACGCCGGGCACCGGCCTTGTGCATGGAGTCCGGGGTGTGCGCGAACTGCTTCCCTGTTCGATGGCCCGGGTGGGGGATGTTGCCGCTCAGCGGACGGCACAAACCATCACGGTGAGGACCGGTGAGGCTGGTGATGGCTGGCTCTGTCCGATGTCCTCGTACCCCCATGACTTGTAGAGCGCGTGGACCTTTCCGTCGCCGGCGGCCGAGTTGACCATGAGCGTCACGTACGGTTCGTCGCGTGTGGTGAGGAGGGCGTCGTGGATGCGGCGGGCGGTGCCGGTCTTCCGCCAGGTCGGTCGGACGCCGATCTCCTTCAGGGCGACGGCTGGGCGCTTGGTGTACTTCTCCGCCGGCGTCGGGCTGGTGCGCTGCCAGTACCGGTCGCCGTGCTCGATGGTGTTGCCGTAGGCGTAGCCGACCGGATGCCCGTCCGCGTACGCAAGGACGGCTGTGAACCCCGGCTCGGTGCCGTGCCGGTCCAGGCGCTCGCCGAAAGCGGTGACCGCGTAGTTCGGCAAGTGAAGGAGTGGGGCGCGCACGTCGGCGTACACATCGAGGAGGTCGCCGCGGGCGGTGTCGAGGGTCGTGAAGGTGCGCAGT
Source organism: Streptomyces sp. NPDC006332 (assembly GCF_040612855.1). Lineage (NCBI taxonomy): Bacteria > Bacillati > Actinomycetota > Actinomycetes > Kitasatosporales > Streptomycetaceae > Streptomyces > Streptomyces sp. NPDC006332. The sequence goes on along the minus strand of NZ_JBEXRA010000063.1, from coordinate 10,309 downwards.
TCGATGGCGGGCGCCGTGGTCATGCGGCCATCCTCCAGGTGGCGGCGTGTTCGGTCCAGGTCTGCGCGCTGGAGCTGCCCGGCGCGGTTGCTCGCAGTGCGGCCCCGAACTCCTGCAGCATGCGCGTGACCCGGGCGTGCTGGGTGGCGGCTTCGGCGGGGACCTTCATGGCGGTGGCCGTGGCGGCGTCTGGGGCGCCCTGGGCGAGCTGGGCGTGGGCGAGCCGGGTGGTGGTGATGGCGCGGGAGCGGATCATGTGGGGTCGGAGGGCGGACAGGCAGCGGTGGGCGTGGTACTCGGCGGTCGAGTAGTCGCCGAGCGCCAAGTGTGCGGAGAGGGCCAGGGAGTCCAGTTCGGCCTGGTCGTAGAAGGCGAGCATCCAGACCGGCCGGTAGCCGGCGGGGTCGGCGCGCAGCATGGCGTCCTGTGCCTGCTCGAACGCGCGGCGGGTGCCGGTGCGGTCCTGGGCCGCGCCGTGGATGGCGCCCTGGCGGGCCAGGCCGAGGGAGGCGAACAGGGGGTCTCGGCGGGTGAGGTGCAGGTTGCGGGCGACGTCGTTGGCGGCAAACGCGTCGGCAGGACGGCCCATGTGCCGGTACATGGTGCCCGCGTGGCTCCAGATGCGGAACTTGATCGCCTGGTCGCCGGACATCTCGGCGAGGGCCTGGGCCTCGCGCATGTGCGCCTTGGCGATGTCGTAGCGGCGGCCGTCGATGGCGGCCCACATCGCCGAGGATCGGAACGCGGCTGCGGAAGCGTAGAGGTTGCTGCGTACCCGTTGGCTGGCGCTGCCCGCGTTCTGGAGATTGAGCGCCTCGTCGGCGAGCGCGGCGGCCCGCTGCTCGATGCCGAGTTGGCCGCCGTGGCGGTGGTCGCTGGCGATGATCTCGGCGAAGCGCTTCTGTAGACGGTCGACGTCGCTCATGCCGATACGGCGCGGAGATGCGGCACCGGGAGCGGCTGCTGCCGCAGCTGCTGCCGCGGCGATCCCGCCGACGAGGGTACGGCGCTTCATGTCGGGGTCCTCCTGCTGCGGTGGGGCTGGGGTGGACGAAGGCCGGCCCCGTGGCACGAACCCTAAAGCGATCGCGGGCAGGCCGCTGACGTCCTCAAGTGCCCTGCGGGTAGCCGATTTGGGCCACGTGACCCGGCCTGCTTTCCAGTCCCGGACCGATGAGCCGTCGAGGCCGCCGTGTCTCCCGGTCAGCTGCTCTAAGGCCCTGTTCACAGCGTCAGCGAGGCTGTTGGAGCTGTAGCCGTGTTCGGCCATCCACGCCTCAAGAACGGTGTTGCGCGTGGTGTCCATGTCCGCACGGTAGCTCTCACGCCCCCTTGCCCACCAGGTAAAGGGGAGGTCAAATCGCCCTAGGTCCTTCCATCGCAACGAGGGTTGATCGCCCTAATCACCGTGCTCAGAAAGGGAGTTGTCTTGATGTCGGTCGCCCGCCACACCCCACCGTGTGGGCGGCTGTTGACGGCCCGGCCTGCCCCTGGGGCTCCCCGCGGGGGTGGGCCGGGCACCGAGACAACCCGAAGGCTCCCCCCAATGACGAGGCTCACTGCGCAAGTTCACGTCGCCACAGTCGGACACCCCACCTACAGCCAGACCTTCCCCTGCGAGCCGTCCACGGCCGAGATCGGCCGCCGACTCCTCCGGGACGTCCTCGGCATATGGCACCTCGACGACCTCGCCGACCACGCCACGCTGATCGTCACGGAGTTGATCGCCAACGCCGCCAGGCACACCCCGTGCAACGAGATCCGCCTGTTGGTCGAGCGGCCGAGCGCGACACGGCTCCGGGTCGGGGTACTGGACCGGGCGCCAGCGTGCCTGCCGACTCTCGGCGAGGCCGATATCGACGACGAGTCGGGCCGTGGGCTGCTGCTCATCGACGCAGTCGCCGACCGCTGGGGATACGACCTGCACGGTTCGGGCAGGCGCCCATGGGCCAAGGAAGTCTGGGCCGAACTCCGCATCAAGGGCTGCGCGTGAAGACCTTGGTCACGGCGAGCCCGCCGCTCCCGCACGTCGGCCACCTCAGCCCTCGCCAGCAGATGGCCATGGACTGCGCCCTCTGCGCCCGCCGACTGGGAGCGAGAGGCCGGGTGCTGGGCGACGTACGCCACCGAGGTCTGCCGTTCCAACTCTGGGTCTGCATACCCGACTGCCGGGTGGCCAGACCGACCGTCCCGTCCGGCTGAGAAAGGGGACGTTCTCCCATGGACTGGCCGTGGATGACCGGCGACTGCTGGCTCGGCTGTGAGCGCACCGGCGTCCTGGTGATCTGGCTCGGCCCGGTGCAGTGGGACGGGCAGCACGCCCCCTTCTACGCCTGTGAGCCATGCCTCGACCGCCTCAAGGCCCAGGCACTCGCCTACTTCATGAAGCGGCGACCAGCGTCCGCTTGATCACTCTCGGCACATGACTTCCCGGTGTGAGGCCGACAGCCCGCGAGGACTCCCTCCGCGGAGCACGTCTCCTCGTGCCGGGTGGCCAGGAACCGTCCGGGGAGCCAGCCGTCCGGTATCGCTCCCCGCCATGGGGCCTGGTGGGCACCACAGTCCAGCAACACACCAATGATCACAAGGAGTTGAAGCATGACGCGCAGCACCGTAGTTCCCAGCCGTACCGAAGTACGCCCGCAGATCCCAGGGGCATCGGACGGCTTCGACCTGGACGTCTCGCTCGTCGAGATCGCCGACCCGGCCGGCCTGGTCAACCTGACCGACGACAACTGCGGGTCCACCTGCGGCGCCTGCACCACCAGCGTCGCCTGACCCCGCCCCCAGTTCGCTCCGGTCTGGTGCCGCCGCGTTTCGACGCGGCGGCACCAGTAGACCGTCCCCTCGCCTACGGAGGTAGTTGGTGGTTGCTCCGCCCGCAGCATTCCGCACCGGATCTACTGCTCTCGTGCGCGCCGTGGCCCGGCCGTCGCTGCCGGTCCCTCCGTGCCCTGCCCTTGATGACGACTCGCCCGGTGGTTCGTCTGCCTGTATGGCGTGGCTGCGAGCCGTCTGGGCAAACCAGGACGTCGCCGAGGCGCTCCAGTACTCCAGCCCGGTCCTGGCCGCGCAGGTAGAGGCCCTGTCCACGGCCGAGCATCCCCTCCACCGAGAGGTGCGGCGCGCGGCGCAGTCCGTAGCCCGCTATCTGCTGCGCGCCCAGCACCGAGCGACGCCCTTCGGCCTGTTTGCCGGTGTGGCCACGGCGGGGTTCGGCTCGCAGGCGCGTGCAGATTGGGGCGAGGAGCACGTGGCCGCCGGCCGCGCGGGGGCAGAGTGGCTGACCGCCGTGGTCGAACGGCTGGAGTCGTGCCCGGACCTCCTCCAACGGCTGCCCGTCGTCGTCAACAACACCGTGACCAGCCGGGGAGACCGGCTCATCGTGCCCTTCCAATCGGACGTCCAGCACACGCGGGCGCGTGCAGTCGAGGCGTCCCTAGCCCTGACCGAACCGGTGCGGGCGGTCCTCGCCACGGCCCGGGCGCCGATCCGGTTCGGCACCCTCGTGGACAAGCTCCAGGCGGAGTTCCCCGAGGCCGGACGAGAGAAGGCGCATCGTCTGCTGTCGGAACTGATCCGCCGACGGGTGCTGATCACGAGCCTGCACGCACCGAGCACCGAGACCGACGCCCTCAGGTATCTGCTGAGCCAACTCGACGCGATCGACGCCGGAAACCTCGCCTCGGCTACTGAGACGGTACGTGAGCTGCACGCGGTCCGGGCGGGCGTGGAGGAGTGCGTCACGCACGGCGGCCGGGACAGCATCGCGGCGCGGATGCGGGCTCTCGTCCCCGGCCTGCGTCGCCATCCCGTCGCGCTTGACCTCCGTCTGGACGCGCAGATCGTTCTGCCGGACGAAGTCGCCCGAGAGATCGAGCGTGCCGCCCTCACCCTGACCCGGCTGAGCAGCCGCCCTTACGGAACCGCCCAGTGGAACGACTACCACCAGCGGTTCTACGAGCGATACGGCATCGGCACGATGGTGCCGCTCCAGGATGTCGTGGCGGACAGCGGCACCGGCTATCCCGACGGCTACCCGGGCGCTCCGGTCGACGCGCGCCGGCCCCGTATCTCCGCTCGGGATGACGTTCTCGTACGGCTCGCACAGGCCGCCGTACTCTACGGACGCGACGAGGTGGTCCTCACGGACGGGCTGATCGCGGCCCTGGACGCAGGCCCCGACGAGCCCCGGCTGCCACCGCACCTGGAGGTCGGGGTGCGCGTGCACGCGTCCAGTCTGGAGGAGTTGCAGCGCGGGAGGTTCCGGCTTGAGGTCATGAGCGTCTCCCGTGGCGCCGGCGTCTCCACCGGCCGGTTCCTCAGCGTGCTGGCCCCAGCTGACCGGCAGGTCCTGGCCGCGGAGCTCGCCGACCTTCCGACCGCAGACGGCAACACCGTTCCCGCGCAGCTGTCTTTCCCGCCCCTGCTCTCCGGCAGCGCCCACGTCACCCGCGCCCAATAGGTCCTCCCTATCGTGATCAGCCTCCAGGAGCATCGCGCCCCCCAGGACGCTGTCCTCACGCCGGGGGACCTGGCCGTGGGATGCGACGGCCGCCGCATGTACCTGGCCGCCCCGGAGCGAGGCCACCGTGTCGAGGCCGTCGGGATGCACGCACTGAATCTGCACGCGCACACCCCGCCGGTGGTGCGGTTTCTCACCGAGCTGTCCCGCGCGCAATGCGCCCAGGTCACCGTGTTCGACTGGGGTGCCGCCACGGCGATGCCGTTCCTGCCACGTCTGCGGTGCGGGCGCACGGTCCTGGCCCCGGCCCGCTGGCGGCTTGAGGCGCCCGAACTGCCCGGCCGCGCCCGGCCTCGGGCGGAGTGGGACGCCGAGCTCGCCGACTGGCGGGCCCGGCGACGGCTACCGCAGCGCGTCCACCTTGTTGAGGACGACCGGCACCTCTTCCTCGACCTCGACTACGCCGGTCACCGCGCGCTCCTGCGCCAACACCTCGACCGCGGGCGCCTGGCCGTACTGGTCGAGGCTCCGGGACCACGGGCGTACGGCTGGTGCGGTGGGCGAGCCCACGAGGTCGTGGTGCCGCTCAAGGCGACCCGACCTCCGAAGTGGCCGCCGCTGCCCGCACCCAGCCGGGCGCGTGCTCTCTCTGCGGCCCAGATGCAAATGCCCGCCGCTTCCTCGGTTCTTCTGGCCGCTCTATACAGCGATCCTCGTCGCCAAGATGTGCTGCTCTCAAGGCACTTGCCTGTCCTCCTCGAACAACTCGCCAACCCTCCCTGGTGGTTCATCCGCTTCCGTGACCCGGACCAACACCTTCGCCTTCGCATCGCCCTACCCGATCCGGACGCCTTCGCCGAAACAGCCCGAACGGTGAGCGCCTGGGCCGACGAGCTGCGCGGCGTCGGCCTGCTGGCCGATCTGCGCTACCCCACCTCCTACCGGGAGATGGGTCGTTGGGGTTCCGGTGCAGCGTGGGAGGCGGCCGAGGAGGTGTTCCGGGCGGACTCGCGCGCCGTCCTGGCCCAGCTTGCGCAGCCGCGGCGCCCAGGCCAGCGCACGCTGGTGGCGGCCCAGACGGTCGCCATCACCTCCGCCTTCCTGGGCACCACCGAGGTGGGTATGCAATGGCTGATCGACCACGTCCCGCCGACCGCACCTGCGCCCGTTCCACGCCCGCAGTTCACCGAGGCCGTACGGCTCGCCGACCCGAGCGACGACTGGGCGGCCCTTCGCAGTGTCCCGGGCGGAGACGCCATCGTGTCCGGATGGGCCGACCGGGAGGCAGCACTCGCCGTATACCGGCCACACCTGCCCGGCCCGGACACCCAGGGCATCGCCGTTGACGACGTCCTGACCTCCCTGCTGCACGTCCACTTCGTGCGCCACGTCGCCGTGAACTTCCCGGAGGAAGAGGTGTGCCTGCATCTGGCGCGCGCCACTGCTCTGGCCTGGACCGCCCGCGCCAAGGGGAGGAACTCGTGACCACCCACGCTGCGCTCGGCCTGGTCAATGCCATCGCCATCCAGCTCGCCGACCCTGACACGGCGCTCCTCAGTCCGAGAATGATGTCCTCGGACCGGCAACACCTCGCTTACGGCCCTCCCGGAATCGCGCTTCTGCATATCGAGCTGGCCGCGAACGGCCTCGGACCGGGGCAGCGCGCTCACGACTGGCTCGCCGCTGCCTCCCGGCAGCCGTTGACCAGGGGCTCGGACAGTCACCCCTTCTATGGGGCGCTAGCTTTCGCCTACGCCATGGCCTGCGCCGCCGATCAACTTCCTGGCTCCTACCAGCGGGCCCTCACCGCGCTGGACCGACAGGTCGTGGTCGATGTCGGGCGCCGTCGCGACGCCGCACACCGCCGCATCGATGCCGGACGCCTGCCGCAGCTCGCCGAGTTCGACACCATCCGGGGCCTTGCCGGTTACGGCGCCTACCTCCTGCGCCGAGACCCCGACAGCCGCGCAACGCGTGCCGTCCTCAACTACTGCGTACGCCTCACCGAACCGATCACCCACCGTGGAGAGCCCCTGCCGGGCTGGTGGGCGCAGACGGGCCCCTCGGGGAACTCGGACGACCGATTCCCCGGCGGGCACGCCAACAACGGCATGGCACACGGCATCGGCGGCGTGCTCGCACTCCTCGCCCTCGCCGCCCGCAAGGGCACCCTCGTCGAGGGACACCACGCAGCACTGCGCACCATCCTGGCCTGGCTGGACCGATGGCAGGAGAAGACCGGTCATGGACCGGTCTGGCCGTACTGGATCACCCTGACCGAACTGCGTACCGGTTGCCTCGTCCCGTCAGCGCCCCGGCGGCCCTCCTGGTGCTACGGCACCGCCGGCCTCGCCCGCGCCCAGCAACTCGCCGTGCTCGCCCTCGGCGACACCCGCCGCCAGATCGACGCGGAGAACGCCCTCGTGGCCGCGCTCACCGACCTCGACCAGCTCAAGGCCACCACGGACAACGGCCTGTGCCACGGCTTCGCCGGCCTCGCCCACGTCGCCGCCCGCACGGCCGACGACGCCCATCCCTCGTCCGCGGGCCAACTCCGCGCCGCGATCCCGGCGCTCCTTACCGCGGTCCATCCGGCGGAAAACGACCCCGAACTCGCCGCCAGCGGTCTCATCCAGGACCAGGAATCTGGCCCCGGTCTACTCGACGGCGCCGCCGGCATAGCCCTGGCGCTCCTCGCGCCCAGTACCGCCGTACCGCCCCAGACCGCCTGGGACACCTGTTTCCTCATCGCCTGATCCGCTGACCGAAGGACCTCCATGTCCCCCGACCGCTGGCAGCAACACAACATCACCTTCATCGACCGTGAGAGCGCTTGGTGCGCCACCGCGGAACGCATCGGCCCGGCGCTGCTCGCAGCCGAGAGAGAAGGGCAGCTCACCGGCTGGTGGTTCATGAACAAGCATCCATGGCCGCTGCGGTACCTCGCCGACGAACCCTCGCCAGTCATCGAGTCACTGCTGCGCGAACTCGTCGGCGAGGGCGTGGCCACGTCGTACCTGCCGCATATCTACGAGCCCGAGGTGGACGCCTTCGGCGGACCAGAGGCCATGGACGTCGCCCACGGGCTGTTCCACAGCGACTCCCGCCACCTCCTTGCCTACCGGCCGAGCCGGGAGCATCTGGGACGCAAGGAGACCGCCGTCCTGCTGGCGAGCGCCATGATGCGCGGTGCCGGACTCGACTGGTTCGAACAGGGGGACGTATGGGCGAAGGTCGCCGCCCTCCGGCCAGCCACCATCCCTCTGCCTCCCGAACGAGCCGCCGAACTGGTTCCGTCCATACAGAAGTTGATGACCTCGGATGCCCACAGTCTCTGCCGCCCGGACGGCCCGCTGCAGAGGCACGACGAGTGGGTGACCGCCTTCGAACAGGCCGGGACCACGCTCGCCGACCTCGCAAGCCGCGGCGCCCTCACCCGCGGCCTACGCGCAGTCATCGCCCACCACGTGATCTTCCACGCCAACCGCGCCGGCCTCCTCCGGGACGACCAGAGCGCCCTGTCCCACATCGCACGAGAGGTAGTCATGGGAACGAGTGACCACACCGCGTCGCCCGACGAGGCAACCACCAGCGTCGATAGCGTCTGCGTGGTGACCACCGACACGATCGCCACGGCGGACGCCGAGCGCCTCCGCAACGCCCTGGTCGACCAGCTCCGCGCGGACGGACACGCCCGCACACCCGCCGTCGAGGCGGCCTTGCGAACCGTGCCACGCCACGTGTTCGTGCCCGACGCATCGCTCGAAGACGCCTACGCCAACGCACCCGTACACATCAAGTACGACACCGACGGCACCTCCATCTCCTGCGCCTCCCAGCCGGGTGTCGTCGCCCTCATGCTGGACCAGCTCGAAGCCCAGCCCGGCGAGCGCATCCTCGAACTCGGCGCCGGCACCGGCTACAACGCCGGTCTGCTCGCCCGCCTGGTCGGCGAGAGCGGACACGTGACCACCCTCGACGTGGACGAGGACCTCGTGGAGGGCGCCCGCACGCACCTTGCCGCAGCCGGGATCATCAACGTCCAGGCTGTGACCCGTGACGGAGCCCTCGGCTACGCCGAAGGAGCACCGTACGACCGGATCATCGCCACGGTCGGAGCGCACGGCGTACCGCACGCCTGGTTGCAGCAGCTCGCCCCCAGCGGTCGGCTTCTCGTCCCCCAGCGCCTCAAGGGCACGGTGTCCCGATCCATCGCCTACGAGCAGCGTGACGGCCGTTGGGTCTCCCTCGGCAGCAAGATGAACACCTTCATGCCGCTCCGACGGGGCATCGCCGACGACGACCGCCGAGCCATCCCGCTCAGCACGGACGGCACCGTCCGGCTACAGGCCCCCGTCGGCCAGCACATCGACGCCGAAGCCCTCACCGCCGTCCTGGACCAGCCGCGCACCGAGGAGTGGACCAGCATGACGGTCCGCGCCATGGAGTCGCCGGAGTGGATGGAACTGTTCCTCACCTGCACCCTCCCCTCCGGCCTGATCCGGATGCTGTTCCCCCAGAGCGCCAAGGGCACTCTGCTCACCGAGGACCCCTACCCCTCATCGACCGCGGCTGTCGACAAGGGTGCCGTCACCTACCTCGCCCGGCGCCTGTCGAAGAAGAAGACCCCCGAGGGCGGCAAGCTCTGGGAGTTCGGCGTCATCGGCCACGGCCCCGGCAGCGACGAGCTGGCCGCGACGGTCGCTGACGCCATCCGCGCCTGGGACCGCAACTACCGCGACCGCGAGGCCACGTTCGAGATCCAGCCCCTCGACACCCCCGCCATCGAGCAGCGCCCGGGCCTCTTCGCCCTCGGCACCCCGCTGAACCGCATCGTCGTCGACTGGCACTGACGCCGGACATGGAGCGGACGGTGCCCGCCGACCCACGGCCGGCGGCCACCGTCGCCTCAACAGTCCTCACTCTCGACCCGGGGGATCCATGGACCCGCACGGCCCCGTAGCCCAGCGCTTCCCTCTCGTCGCGCGATTCCGACCCGCCTGCCTACCCCTGCCTCAACGCGTACGCGCACTCGTCGACTTGGCCGACACCGCGGTGAAAGCGACCGACCAGGGGCTCGCATCGGCCGTCTACAACCAGGCCGCGCTCATCGCCTCCGACCTCGACCTCCCCGACCTCGCACGCGCGATGTGCCACCAGCACGCCGCCGCCTACCTCCATGCCTGTCCCCTGCCCAGCATGAGCGCGATCCGCGGACTGGAACCAGTCGTCAACCTGGCCCGCCTCCAGATCCGCTCCGGCCACGCCGATGAGGGCCGTCAGCGACTCCTCGACCTGTACAAAGCCGTCGAGTCGGGCACGGCCGCCCACTTCGAGGGCGTCAACGTACCCGCGGACCTCACTGCGACCGACGAAGACCGCCAGGAGGTTCGCGCGTGGCTGTGGCGCGTCCTCCTCGCCGACGGCACGCGCACCCTCACCACCGAGGGGCGATGGGCCGAGGCCCTGGCACACATCGAAGCCCACCATGGCGCCGGAAAGCGGATGCTCGACGGGCGGCAGGTCGCCGTAGTCGCCGCCCTCGTTGCGAACGACACGGCTGCGGTTGCTGATCTCCTCGCCGACACGATGCCCGGCGATCCATGGGAGCAAGCTGTCACTGACTGTCTGACCGCCCTCTCCCGGCTCAACCGCCAGACAGCCCGTCGACAGACACCTGAAGGACATGACAGCCGCCTATCTCGAGCGGCAGGCCGAACCCGGGATGACCGTCTTCGACATCCGACTTGGCCTTAGAAGCCGTATCTCAACCGATCTTGGAGCGTGTGGATCGAACAGAGTTCCTGGTCGGGTGATCTTTCGGCGGTACGCGCATGAAGGCAG
>NZ_JBEXRA010000062.1:0-49905 GCF_040612855.1 Streptomyces sp. NPDC006332 | reverse complement strand
GCACATCTGCCGCGTTGTCGTCGGTTGCCGATGCTCCGCATCGACGCCCTCCTCCGCCTTGCAGCTGCACGCGCCAGACCCCGCTCACCGGCATCGACCAGCACCGTCAGTTTCCTGCGGCCTGATCCAAACGACAGGCCCTAACCCCCCTGTCGCTGACGGCCCGCCGGCCCCCCACCGGCGGGCCATCGGCCCCGGAAAAGTTCCAGCAATCAGGCGAAATCAGTTGGCGGGCTTGCCGAACCAGCGGGAGAGGTGGTCGTCCAGGTCCTGCTGGTCGTCGCCGATCCAGGCGACGTATCCGTCGGGGCGTAGCAGGACGCACGGAACATCCAGTGCCGCAGCGGGATCCGCGAGGTGATCGACCCGGTCCGACCAGCCACCGACGGTGAGGTGTCCGGTGCGGTCAAGCAGCAGTCCGCGGCCGCTGTGCAACAGACCGTAGAGGTGGCCCTGTGCCACGGGGATGTCGGGCAGGCGGCGACCGAGCAGGTCGGGGCCTTCGCCGAAGTCGTAGCGGATACCGATCGCGGTGATCTTCTCGATCAGATGGCGGTTCACCTCGTCGAAGTCCATCAGTTCGGTGAGCAGTCTGCGCACGGCCTGCGGGCCCGGCTCGGTGGACAGCAGTTCCACCTGGGCGCGGGTGTTGTCCAGCACGTCCGCGGCGACCGGATGCCGTTCGGCGTGGTAGGTGTCCAGCAGTGTTTCCGGCGCCCAGCCGCGGATCTGTGCGGCCAGTTTCCAGCCGAGGTTGAATGCGTCCTGAACGCCCAGGTTGAGGCCCTGTCCGCCGGTGGGCGGGTGGATGTGTGCCGCGTCGCCGGCCAGCAGCACCCGCCCGACCCGATACCGTTCGGCCAGCCGGGTGGCATCTCCGAAGCGGGACAACCAGCGCGGGGAATGCACGCCGAAATCGGTTCCGGCGACGGCGCGCAGCTGTTGTTTGAAATCCTCGAGAGTGGGCGGTTCTGCGCGGTCGCTGACTCCCGCCGCGGGGACCACGACGCTATAGGCTCCGCCGCCGAAGGGCCTGAGCCAGAATCGCCTATCGGTCTCGCCGATTTCGGTCATCTTGGCGGCGATCTCCTCCTGCGGCACCCCCACTTCCATCTCGCCCATCAACGTCTCGGTCCGCGAGGGCTCGCCGGGGAAGCCGACGCCGAGCAGTTTGCGTACCGTACTGCGCCCGCCGTCACAGCCGACGAGATAGCGCGCACGCAGCTGTTCGCCGTCAGCCAGCTCGACGTTCACACCCTCGTCGTCCTGCTCGAAACCGGCCACCGCGCAACCGCGGCGGACCTGCGCACCCCGTTCCCTCGCATGGTCCTCAAGCAGGTCGACGATGACCGGCTGCGGGATGCCCAGCAGGTAGGCGTGCGCGGAATCGAGGCCCTCGGGCGCGGGTTTGTTGATGGCGGCGAAGAATCCGCCGGCCGGACGTTGTCTTCCGTGCCCGAGAATGCGGTCCAGCAGTCCGCGCATCGCCATCAGCTCGAGACTGCGAATATGCAGACCGACGATGCGGACGAACGACACCGGCTCGGTTTCCTTCTCCAGAACGAGCACCCGCACGTCGTGCAGCCGCAGTTCGGCGGCCAGCATCGCGCCGGTGGGCCCGCATCCGGCAATGATCACATCGAACAAGGTGTTGCCTTTCGGGAGTGCCTTGGTGGCGAGGCGCTCCCGGCGACACCTACGTCAGTCGCCGGACGGTGACGGGAAGGGGGAGCACCCACATCGATACAGCGTTCATGGGTCTCACCTCCTCGGGTGGTGTCACGGTCAACTGCAAGCTACAAGCCCGGACTTCACCCGTCCAGTCCTTTTCGCAGCCACGCACGCGCACGCCTCCGACGGTCAGTTTCCGTCGGTCGAACCCTCCAGTGGGCCGGAGGTCAGCACTTTGGCGGCGAAGTTCGCCAGCTGCGCCCGTGCCCTTTCCCGCGGCAAGCCCTCCTGTCCGGCCAGGTGCTCGATGAGGTCGGCCCGGGTGGCGGCGAGCAGCGCGTGGGCGGTGAAGCCACTGTCGGTCAGGTGGGGGATCTGTTCCAGTACGTCCTTCAGCAGGCCGTGCCACCGCTCGTAGTGCTCCGCCTGGTACGGGCTGCCGCTCCCGCTTTCCTCCAGGGCCACCGCGAGGCGCCGGTTGTCGAGTTTGAAGCACAGGATGGCATCGAGCAGGGCGGGCACGCGCTGCCGCGGTGGTGTGCCGGGCCCCAGGGGCGGCGGGCCGGCTTCGATGGCCTCCCGGATCGGTTCGAGTCGTGACTCGTACATCGCGCGGAGCAGCCCGGCGCGATCGCCGAAGGCCCGGAAGAGCGTGCCCTTGCCGACACCCGCCGCCACCGCGATATCGGCCATGGTGACGTCCTCGGGGCTCTCCCGTTGGGCGAAGAGCGCGTCAGCGGCTGCGAGGACGGCCTCCCGGTTGCGGACGGCATCCTTGCGGGACTTGCGCTCAGGCATGCTGCTCCCTTCTTTTTGCAAAACGGACCGCCAGTCCGTATCTTGAAAACGGACCGAGGGTCCGGATTCTATCCTGATGGAGGACACCCATGCCTGAACCGACTTCTCCGGCGGATCTCTACCGCCACAGCTTGCGCCTGCTGCTGGACAAGGACATCACCGGCTGGGTCGGCCTGTGGGCCGAGGACGGTGTGATGGAGTTCCCCTTCGCCCCTGAGGGCTGGCCCCGGCGGCTGGAGGGCAAGGGCGCCGTCGCCGCCTACATGGACGGCTACCCCGACCACATCGACCTGCATGACTTCCCCGACCTGCGGATCCACCAGACCACCGATCCGCGGACCATCGTGGTCGAGATGCGCGGCGTCGGCCGCCTGGTGGAGACCGACGGCCCCTTCGACATGACCTACATCGCCGTCGTAACCGCTCAGGACGGGCGCATCACGTCCTACCGTGACTATTGGAACCCCCTGGCCGTCCTCGCAGCCGGCACCGACTTCACCGGGAGCAGCCGATGAACACCGCCGGTACCACTCTGGTCATCGGCGCCACCGGCACCACCGGCAGCCGCACCGCCGCGCAGTTGGCAGCCGCCGGTCACCGCGTCAGAGCCGCCAGCCGTCGCGCCACCCCGGTTCCCGGCGCTGAGCCGGTCCCCTTCGACTGGTACGACCCCACCACGCACTCCGCCGCACTCGACGGAGTCGACCGCGTCTACCTCATACCGCCCCTGGGGGACCCCGACCCGGCGGCGACCATGCTGCCGTTCCTCCGACAGGCCCGCACCGCGGGCACTCACCGCGCGGTGCTGCTGAGCGCCTCGGCCATCTCCGAAGGCGGCCCGGCGGTGGGAGCGGTGCACCAGGCCCTGCCCCAACTCTTCGACCAGTGGGCGGTGCTGCGACCCTCGTGGTTCATGCAGAACTTCACCGGCACGCACGCGCACTCTCTCAGCATCCGTGAGAACGGCACCATATGGACTGCCACCGGGAGCGGCCGGGTCGGCTTCGTCGACGCCGAGGACATCGCGGCCGTCGCCGTCCGCGCTCTGACCGACGACCACGCCCCCGACACCGATCTCGTCGTCACGGGGCCGGAGGCGCTCAGCTACGACGACGTCGCCACGATCATCACCGAGGTCACCGGTCGGCCCGTTGCCCACCGCCGCCTGTCCTACGAGCAGATGCGCGACCGCCTCACGGCAGTCGTCCCCGTGCAGTTCGCCTCCATGCTGGCCGACATGGACCGTGCCATCGCCGATGGGGCGGAAGAACGCACCACCGACACGGTCCAGCGTCTCACCGGCCGGCCCGCGCGGACCTTCCGCGCCTTCCTCGAGAGGGAGATGCGGTACGGCAGTTGAGATCTCAGAACGACAGCGACGCCCCTGTTTTCGCCGGCTGTTCTCGGCGTCTCACCGGGCAGGCCGTTCGGGGATGCTCGGGAGCACCTTCTCTGCGATGGCGAGGAGAGCGCTGTCGTCCGGGAGGCCTCCGGCCGTGCTCCACACGGTTATCTCGCAGTAGCCGCCCCGGTCCTTGCGGTCCAGGGCCACGGACAGATTCCTGGCCGGGGGGCCTTGTTCGACCGGTCCGCCGGATCCACCGGTCCCGAGATTGATCTCGAACTTCATGGTGTGATCCGAGTAGAGGACCGCAGGACGACCGAGGACCGTAAGCGTCTTGATGTCCTGCTCATCGCCGTACTTCATCAGCTTCACGTACTGGTCGGTCGTCAGCTCGTTGTAGGTGGCCGAGACATTCACGGTGTACGTCTCGAACTTGACCTCAGCCTCCGGTTGGGCGACCTTCCCATCAGTCAGGGCAGCGGTGTTGCTGGTGCCGGAAGCAGTGGTTGCCATCTCTTCAGGCGTTCCAAGGAGCGTGGCCAGGTCTGGCCGGTTGAGCGCCTCGCACAGCTCTTCGCCGGTCACGGACTGGGGCGTCTGCTTGTAGGCCTTCGGCAGCTTCTCGTGTTCCGTGCTCGAACACGACGCGGGCTGCGGCGTGTTGTCGTCGGACGGCGCAAAGCGGGGGCCCAGCCACACCGCGCCCGCGAGCACCCCGAACACGGCCACGGCCGCGAGGGCCTGGCCCCACGCGTTGGGTTCCTTCTCCGGAGTGTGGGGGGCGACAGCCGGCGCGGTTCCCGCCTGGGGCTCGAGCTGTGGCTGGACCTGCGGCTGTGGCTGGACCTGGTACTGGGCCTGGGGGGCAGCGTCGACCACCGCCCCGTCCGTGGAAGCTGCCGGACTCGGGTTCCGGCGTGCGCGCAGGGCCCGGACCACCGTGTGCACGCGTATCGCGGTGAACAAGAGGAACACCGCGCCCAGACCGGCCGCGACCAGTTCGTGATCACTGACGGCGAGATACATGAGGCGTACGCCGAGAACGGAGCCGACCGCGATGAGCAGGGGTTCGCGGACCCAGAACGGCAGGAGACGGAGGAGGAGACCGAGCATGCGGTGATCTCACCAGGACGTGACGATATTCGCCGTGGTGGAAGCCACAGTTCCGGGCACGCTCCTCCGGCCACGGTGTCCCGGGCCCGCCGGGAGACCGCCGGCGGGGCTGTCGGGAACGTAGCGTGGACCCGCGATACGCCGTACCGTACGCTGACTCGCATGCCCCGGCACTCTGCCTCCCTGGACCGCGCGACCCCGGACCGGATCGCCGAAACCGCCCTGCTCATGATCGACGCGGGAGGCCCCGAAGCCCTGACCTTCCGTGCGCTGGCGTCGCGACTGGAGATCTCCCTCGCCTCGCTCCAGCGCCGCTGCACCGACCTGGCCGGACTGCTCGACCTGTGCGTCGACCACCTGGCCGCCCAGCTGCCCGAGACAGGGCCGGACACCGACTGGGCCGCCGCCACCGAGATCCGGTTCGCCGCGCTCTACCGGCTGCTGGTGGCACATCCCGGACTGCTCGCCCTGCGCGGCACGCGCCCCTGGCTCGGCCCCCACCTGCTGGCCCGCCTGGTCGAGCCGCAGCTCGCCCACAGTCTCGCGGCCGGACTGACTCCCGAGGAGGCGATCACCGCGTACCGACGGATGTACCTGCTAACGCTCGGCAGCGCCGGCTTCGTGGACCACCGCGACGCCAAGTCCGCCCAGTCGGCAACCCGCACCGCGCTGGCCGCGCTCGACCCGGAGGAGTTCCCGGCGCTGAGCGGCAACCTGGCCGCGATCGTGCCCGCCGTGACCGACCACGAGATCTACTACGGCGGCCTGCGCCAACTCATCCAGGCGGCCGCGCCGATGCGGAAGGACAACCGGAACAAGCCGTCCAAGACCACGAAGGACCCCCGACCATGAGCACCCCCGCCACCACCACCTCGACCCCCGCCTCCCGCGTCTTCAGCAGCGACAACGCCGCCGGCACCTCTCCGGAGATCATCGAAGCGGTGACCCGGGCGCTCTCCGGCCCGGCCCTGCCCTACGGAGCGGACGACGGCACGGCGGCGGTCAGGCGCCGACTGAGCGAAATCTTCGAACGTGACGTCGACGTGCTGCTGGTCTCCACCGGCACCGCGGCGAACGCCTTGAGCCTCGCCGCACTGACCCCGCCCTGGGGCAGCGTGCTGTGCCACCGCGAAAGCCACATCAACAACGACGAGTGCGGCGCGCCCGAGTTCTACACGGCGGGCGCGAAGCTGGTCCCGCTCGGCGGGGACGACGCCAAGATCGACCCGGGGGAGCTGCGGGCGGCCGCCCGGCACAAGGCCGGGGACGTGCACAGCGTCGAGCCCTCCGTGGTGAGCCTCACCCAGGCCACCGAGACCGGGGCCGTCTACACCCTCGACGAGATCCGCACCCTCGGATCGATCGCCGAGGAGGCGGGTCTGCGCCTGCACATGGACGGAGCGCGTTTCGCCGGAGCCGTGGCCTCCGTCGGCTGCACTCCTGCCGAGCTGACCTGGCGGGCCGGGGTGGACCTGCTGTCCTTCGGGGCCACCAAGAACGGCACGATGACCGCCGACGCGATCGTGGTCTTCGACCGCTCCCTCACCGCCGAACTCACCTTCCGGGCCAAGCGCGCAGGCCATCTCACCTCGAAGATGCGCTTCCAGGCGGCCCAGCTGGACGCCTACCTCAGAGACGACCTGTGGCTGCGCAACGCGGCCCACGCCAACGCCATGGCCGCCCGCCTCCAGGAGGGCCTGAAGGCCGTCCCCGGAGTGGGACTGCTCGGCACCGCCGACGCCAACATCCTCTTCTGCCGCCTGCCCCAGCGCGTCACCGAAGGACTCCTGGCCGAGGGCTACACCTTCTACCACGACCGCTGGGAGCCGGGCGTCGTCCGCTTCGTGACCTCCTTCACCACCACCGAACAGGACGCCGACCACCTGATCCAGGCCGTGACCCGCCACGCCACCTGAGCGGACGGACGCCCACGCGCGACGACACCGGCCGGTCGGAAACCGGGTGCGGACTGTCGGTGCCGTGGTGTGTGATCGGGGCTATGACGACGACGTCAGGAAAGCCGGGAGCCGACAGGTTGAGCGAGGTCGTTGGCGCGTTGCGGGAGTGGCAGAACGACGGGGCGCCCATGCAACTGCATCCGGGCGACCTGGGCTGGTACTGGCGGTCGGGTGCCGAAGCGACCGCGGCGGCGGTCAGGACGTGGAGCCGGGACGGACGGATTCTCGCCGTCGGGCTACTGGACGGACCCGGTCTGTTGCGGCTGACGATGGCGCCGGATGCTCAGCGGGACGAGGAACTGGCGCGGCGGTTGGTTGAGGACGTGACCCAGCCGGAGCGCGGCGTGCTGCCCGAGGGGAGGGTGAACATCGAGTCGCCGACGGGGGCACTGGTCCAAGATCTGCTGTTCGAGGACGGCTGGAAAGCCGACGAGCCGTGGACGCCGCTGCGTCGCGACCTCGCGGAGCCGGTGAGGGATCCAGGCGTGCGGATCGAGGTGGTCGGACCGGAGCGGGCGCACACCTTCACCGCCGTACATCGTGCGGCGTTCGACGGGTCGAGCTTCACGGGCGAGCGCTGGCACGCGATGGCGGCCGGACTGCCGTACGCCGATGCCCGGTGTCTGCTGGCGTACGACGACCAAGGCAACGCGGTGGCGGCGGTGACGGTGTGGTCGGCCGGTCCGGGCAGGCCAGGTCTGCTCGAACCGATGGGCGTGCACCGGGAACATCGCCGTCACGGCTACGGCAGGGCGATCACCGTCGCCGCGGCGGCCGCACTCCAGAGGCTGGGTTCGTCGAGCGCGATCGTCTGCACCCCGAGCTCCAACATCGGCGCCGTCGCCACCTACACGTCGGCCGGCTTCGAGCTACGCCCCGAGGTCCGGGATCAATACCGGGACGCCTGACGTGGTGTCGCTCTTCTCCGGTCGTAGCGCGGACGTGGACGCAGTCGTCAGCGGGCCCCCTTCCGTGGGGCGTCATCGGGTGCCGCCAGCCAGGGCATGCGGTGCACCAGGATGTCGCGCAGCCGCGTCAGGGCCGCGATCTTCTCCTCCAGCTCGGCCACCCGCTGCGCGCCGACGACGTAACCGTCGGCGCACACGGGCGAGTACGCGAACACCTCGGGGAGGTCGGTGTCGAGGTAGCGCACGAAGGACTTGACGTTCTCGACGGTGAACCCGGAGGCCAGCAGGTCGCGGACGTTGCGGACCCGGGTCACCGCCTCCGGGCCGTAGACGCGGTAACCCGAGGGTGCCCGGCCGGACTCCAGCAGGCCCTGCTCCTCGTAGTAGCGCAGGGCTCGGGTGGTGGACCCGGTTCGTGCGGCGAGCTCGCCGATCAACACGTCACTGTCTCCTGTTCGGTCGTGGGCTCGGAGCGCTACGTGCGGTCAACTCCCGTTCGGCCGCCCGCTTCCAGCGCGCCTTGGGGTCAAACCCCGACCTGGACCACGGTCTTCCCGGTGAACCTGCCACGAACCAGATCGAGCAGCGCCCCGGGCGCACTCCGCAGCCCGTCGATCACCGTTTCGTCGTAGACGAGGGAGCCGTCGCGCAGCCAGGCGCGGAACTGCTCACCGAACTCCGCCGCACGGTCCAGGTGGTCCCACAGGGTGAAGCCGCGGAGAGTCAGGCGTTTACCGAGGACGCTCAGCAGATCACCGGGACCCTCGTCCGGACGGCCGGTGCTCTGCAGGCCCAGCGCTCCGCAGACCGCGATACGGCCGTGCACGTTCATGACCTCGACGGCGGCGCGCAGTTGTTCGCCTCCCACGTTGTCGAAGTAGACGTCGATGCCGTCGGGAGCCGCTTCGCGAAGCCGGTCGAGCACCGGGCCGTCGTGATAATCGAAAGCCGCGTCGAACCCGAGACTCCCGGTCAGGTGGGCCACCTTGTCGGGCGAGCCGGCACTGCCGATCACACGCCCGGCTCCCTTGAGTCGGGCGATCTGTCCCGCCATGCTCCCCGTGGCCCCGGCCGCGCTGGAGACGAAGACGGTGTCGCCGGGCCGCAGTCCCGCCGCGTCCATGAGTCCGACGTACGCCACCAGGCCGAAGCCGAGGTGCATGGACGGGCTCGGGTACGCCGCCCTGTCCACGCGGCGGAACGCACCGGCCTCGGCCACGGCGTACTCCCGCCAGCCGAGCCGATGGACCACCAACTCACCCTCGCTCAGCGCCGGATCCGACGAGGCGACCACCTCGCCGACAGCGTCCCCGTACATCACCTCTCCCACCTCGTAGGGCCGCATCGGCAGTCGTGAGTCACCCCTGATCAGCGTGAGCATCCCAGGATCGAGCGACATGAACAGATTCCGGACCACCACCTGACCGACCGAGGGGCCCGGCACGTCGACCTCGACGATCTCGAAGTCGTCCAGACCGGGCAGCCCGACGGGACGCGCGGCGAGCCGGACCTCCAGAGCCGTACGAGGCAGACGGGCGAACGCAGGCGGCGTGATGCTCTTGGCAACAGGACTCATGCCGCCGACGCTAGACATTGACCCTTACGTCAAGGTCAAGTCGCCCCGCGGGAGTTACTCCGTCCTCTGCCGGGCGGAGGCCCGCTCCATGGCGTGGTCCAGGTGGGTGATGACGGCGGGCACGTCGTCGCTCTCGGTGCTCCGGATCAGGTGCATGGCCGGCCGGACGAGGCCGCCCGGTCGGGCTATCAGTCGGGCGAGCACGGCGGCCCGGATGTCGAGCCGCCGGATGGTGGCCTCGCGCTCCTCTTCGTTCTGGCCGGCCAGCAGGACGGCGTTGTACCACGCCTCCTCGCGGGACTGACGGACACTGAAGTCGAGGATCTGCTCGTCGGTGCGGGCTCCGACCTGATCCAGCAGCGACAGCAGTGGCGACACGGCGCCGACCGAGTCCTGCACCACCAGCACCACTCGTCCGAGGATGTCGTTGATCAGCAGAAAGTCGTGCCGCATGGCATGGATGGCCTCGCCCGGACTGGTCCGCGCGGCGGCGATGGCCAGGTCGAGGTTGATGTGCGCGTTCACGCCGAGCAGCAGGTGCTGGACGATGACGCTGTCGGTGTCGTCGAGCAGCCCGAACGCCTCGCGCCAACAACGCGGCCCGCTCTTGTCGCGACGCCAGGCGTCGTACGCGTCGAAGTAGCGGTTGCCGAAGTGCGTGTCGAAACGGTCCATGCGGGCACCGTCGTCGAACAGCCCCCCGTGTATGGCCGTGCGGACTTCAACGGTCACCTGTCGGTACAGTGCCGCGAAGTACCCGATCCGGTCACCGGCGCGGTCGGCCTCCCGCACGATCCCGGCAAGCCCGTCCACGACATCGTCGATGTTCTCCGCCACCATGCCCAACTCCCCACTCACGTCCTCTTGTTCGCCCTGTCCTACCACCCCGTCCCGCAGATGGCCCCCGCTCTTCAGGAACCGGAATTTTGAGGTCCAGCGGTCCTACTCCGATGAAGCTCACCGCTGCAGCCAGGTCCGCCCGCATGGGTTGCGTCAGAGGGCGGCACGCTTGGTGCGCAGTTCGGCATCCAGTTGCGCGAACAACTCAGTGCCTGAAGCCGTGAATGTGGCTATGCCCTCGTCCTCCAGCACACGCACCACATCGTCGTAGGACACTCCGAGCGCCTCCAGGTCATCACGTACCTGCTGGGCTCCCGCATACGTGCCGTGGATGCTGTCGCCCTGGATGCGGCCGTGGTCCGCCACCGCGCGCAGGGTCTGTTCCGGCATGGTGTTGACCACCCCCGGCGCCACCAGTTCGTCCACGTAGCGGGTGTCGTCGTAGGCAGGGTCCTTTACTCCGGTGGATGCCCACAGCGGGCGTTGCGGGCGCATCCCGGCCGCGGCCAAAGCCCGCCATCGCTCCGATGCAGCCGCCTGCTCGAACCGCTGATAGGCCAGGCGGGCGTTGGCGATCGCGGCCCGCCCGCGCAGCTCCGCCGCCTGAGGCGTGCCGATCTTGTCGAGCCGGCTGTCGACCTCGGTGTCCACCCGGCTGACGAAGAAGGAGGCCACCGACGCGATGGACGCCAGGTCACGTCCCGCCGCATGCGCCCTGTCCATGCCGTCCAGGAAGGCGCGGAGCACCTGGTCGTAGCGGTCCAGAGAGAAGATCAGCGTCACGTTGATGCTGATGCCCTCGGCGAGCGCCGTGCTGATCGCCTCCAGGCCCTGCTGCGTGGCGGGGATCTTCACGAAGAGGTTCGGGCGGTCCACCAGCCACCACAGGGCCCGTGCCTCGGCGACCGTTGCCGCCGTGTCGTGGGCGACGCGCGGGTCCACCTCCAGCGAGACTCGTCCGTCCACCCCGTCACTGGCCTCGTACACCGGGCGCAGGACGTCGCAGGCCCAGCGCACATCGAACGCGGTCAGCAGCCTGACGGATTCCTCGACGCGAACCCCGCGCCGGGAGAGATCCGCCACCTGCTCGTCGTAGCGGGCACCCGAGCGGATCGCCTTGGCGAAGATCGTCGGGTTGCTGGTGATACCGACCACCCGCTGTTCCCTCACCAGGCCTTCCAGCCGGCCGCCGGCGATTCGCTCCCGGCTCAGATCGTCCAGCCAGATCGCCACGCCTTCGGCGGCCAGCCGGTCCAGGTTCTCACTCATGAGCTTCTTCCTGCGTCGCTTCGGGCGATGCCTCCTACGTCCTTCCCAGGGCACCTGAGGGCCGGGACGGACGGCCTCCTTCATGCGCCCAAGCGTTCCTGGTCGCCGAGTCCGCCACGGCAACGGGCGCGGGTGCTCGCCGTCAGCGAGACCGCGGCTTGCCCTGGTATCCCTGCGCGAGCCGAGCGAGGGCGACCGCGCCGAGGAGAAGGCCGAAGTCGCGCAGCGCGACGTCGTAGTGACCGGGGATGGTCAGCAGGTTGACGATGATGCCGGCGAGCCATCCGGCCACCAGCCAGCCCCCGAAGCGTGGGGCGAGTGCGACCGCGAGGCCCGCGACGATCTCGATCACTCCCACTGCGTACATGGCCGCCTGGGCGCTCCCCGGAACGATGTCGTTGATCCACGGGGCGAGGTAGGTGGGCCAGTCGACGAGCAGGTTGGCGAACTTGTCCAGCCCGAACAGGATCGGCGCCACGGCGAATCCGGTGCGCAGGATGACGAAGGCCTGGTAGCCGGGGTCGCTGAGCGCGGGCCGTCGGGAGGCGGCGGATGTGGTGGTGGTTGTGGTTGCGGACGACATGACGTCCCTTCCTTCTATCGGCAACTCTCATTAACGATAGAAGCGCGCAAATCTTCTTTAGTCAATGGCTATGGGTTTTACACTGGTGTTCGTGGATCACTCGAAGGAAGCACCCCGTCCCGACGTCTCCGCCGTCGCCGCGCTCGACGAACCGAACCGCAGGAGGCTCTACGACCATGTCGTACGCCAGCCGGGACCGGTCAGCCGCGACGAAGCCGCCGAGGCGCTCGGCCTCGCCCGGAAAACCGCGGCCTTCCACCTGGACAGGCTGGCCGACGAATCACTTCTCGACGTCGTCTACGAACGGCGCAGCGGACGCACCGGCCCAGGAGCGGGTCGGCCCGCCAAGCTCTACAAGCGCTCAGGCAAGGAGGTCACCGTCAGCCTGCCGGAGCGGCACTACGAGCTGGCCGGGCGGCTCCTCGCCCAGGCGCTGGAGGAATCCGAAGCCACCGGTGAACCTGTCCGTTCGGTTCTGCACCGAAAGGCCCACGAGCTGGGCACACAGCTCGCCGGACCGGGCCAGGCAGACGTGTTCGACGTACTGGAAGCACACGGCTTCGAACCCCGCTGCGACGGCGACGCCATCGTCCTGGGCAACTGCCCCTTCCACGCGCTCGCCCGCGACCACACCCAGACGGTGTGCGGCATGAACCTCCACCTGCTTCGCGGTCTGCTGGGAGGCCTCGCAGAAAACGGCCTCCAGGCATGCCTGGCGCCCAGCCCCGGTCACTGCTGCGTCCGTCTGGAGCCTGCCTCTCCACCACCTACCGGCATGCGCCCGTCCTGAGGCGTCACACCGCCCCGGCTCCCGATGCCCACGAGGCGTACGTCCCTCACGGTGAGCCCACCCAGGCAAGGAGTGCCGCTGTGGCGCCGATCGACGTGCGTCTCCGAAATTGGCAGGCGCCCCAGGGTCGGGTCATGAGAGGGTGCGGTTCGATTCGGCACAGGGGGAAGAATTGGGGCTGATCTACAGCTACGACATCTACCTGCGTCCCTGGAACGTCGTCAGGGCGTTGGCTAATCTGGCCGAGCTGGCGCCACCGGCCCGTGCCGTGCCGCCGCTCGAGATCACACTGCCGGGCGGTGACCGGCTCGTCCTCCCGTTCACGTCCCACTTCAAGAGTGAGCCGGTCGACTGTTCCACGACCAGCAAGCTCGATCTCGACACGTCCATCATGTTCGACGTCGATGACGCACTGCGCGAGTTCGCGAAGACACACGGCCGTGAACCTGCGGCGGGCGGGCGCGTCCAGATCGGTTACGTCTACGCGACGATCCGGTTCGAGTCTTTCCTGCATCCTGGTTACGCGTCGGTGGAATGCTGCGCAGCGTCGTCGGGGATGAGCCGCTTGTTCGCGCGGTCCGCCACCATCAGGAAAACGTTCACCGACCTCACTGCCGCCAGCGGCGGAGTGTGCTGCCTGTTCGACACCGGCGACGGCGGCCCCGAGCAGGTGTGCTGGCTCAACGGTGAAACCACGCAGGAGATGGTCCCCGGTCACCGCTTTCCGGATCGGCGAGCACTCGTGGCGACTTGGTCCGACCCCGAGCGATGAGCACCGCTGCCGAAGCTCGGTATGACGCTGCCGCTGTGACGACTGGTCCCACGGGCGGCCGCCGCGATGTCAGCGCTCCCGGAGCGTGCCGCTAAGCTTTCTCGTCATGCCCACAACAGCGTCCAGGCCTGTCCTCGGTGTCACCGCTCTCGCCGTCCTCCTTGCAGTGAACACCGGCTGTTCGGCCGACCCCGGCCAGTCCGGCAGCGACTCCAAGGTCTTGGAAGGGCTCGCCGCCCTGGCTCACGGCAACAGCGCGAACTTGGTCACCTACCTCGACGCGGCGAAGGCGCAAGAGCTGAGCAAGGGCAATCGGATACGGGTCGGCTCCTTCGGTCAGCCGGCCAGCGGCCTGCTGAACACGCATGAGCCCCCGCCGTGGGGCGAGGCCCTGAAGGTGACTCAGATCGACACAGCTGTCGACACCAACACTGCCGGCCACTGGGAGGGCTCGTTCGACGCGTCAGCCATCACCGCCTCACTGAAATCGAACGGATACAAGCAGAGCGCAGACGGTGAGACGTGGACGCGGTCCGGCAGTAAGGGGGTGGTGATGTCGTTGAAGATCTCCAACGACGAGATCTCCTATACCGCCCGGGACGCCTCCATGGCGGCCGTCACGCCGAAAGACGGCAACTCGTTGGCCGACAAGAAGGAATACCGACGCGTGGCAGAGTGCCTGGGCGAGGTGTACCGCGCCGACTTCCTCCCCCTCACTCCCGCCAAGCCGGTGCACCTGTCAGCCGTCGGCCAGCAGGCCGCCTCCGCTGCCAAGAACACCGAGGTGCTGTGCGCAGTGGCCAAGGACGACGCAACCGCCGACCGCGCCGCGGCGAAGCTGCGTTCGGTCGTGGCCGACGAGTCACCCAAGTTCGACGGTACGGAGGTGACCGTCGAGAAGGGCGACCAGCCAATCGTCCGGGCGGCCGTCCCGGACACCGGCACACAGCGGCCCGGACGCCTGATGATCTCCAACATGGAGCTGTTGATGGCCGTCATCAGCTCTGACCTCTGAGCTCTGACGTCACAAAAATGGCACGGCCAGGTCTTCCCGGGAGAACAGGCTGGTCAGGGCGAGCGGATCGTCCTTGGAGCAGGCGTCGGCAACCTCGTCGATGAGCTGGTCGTAGTCGGGTCCCGTCCTGCCCTGATACGCATCGGTCATGCGGCCCCACTCGTCCCAGTTCAGCATTTCCTTCTTGCAGAGTGCCGCGAGGTCTCGGACAGCGTTGCCGCTGATCTCGGCCGGCCCCCAGGCGAAATCGACACCGGCCACCCCGAACTTCTGGCCGTCGACCAAACCTTGGCGGTACTGAACCCATGCCTCGCCGCCGGTCAGGAACTCGCCCACAGCAAGATCGTCGGGACGCTCGACGTACGTCTTGCCGAGGTATTCGGTGTCGATGCGCACCCAGCGCAGCTGGTCGGTACTCCAGTACTCGGTGATCCAGTGGTCGACGCCGCAGCCCTCCAGGAAGTACGTTCCGAAGCCGCACCGGGCCCGCGAGGGGACGCCCCTCGCTCGCAGGAGTGCGCAGGCGATGGTGGCGAAGTGCCGGCAGGTTCCGACCACGCGTGTCTCAGGCGGGCGGGCCTGCTGCAGAGGTGACGGATCGAGGGCGATCAGAGCGGCGATCAGCTCGCTGACCGGCCGGATGTTCTTCTCCTCGAGCCGCGTTTCACCGACTCCTACCGCGGCGGCGTCGGCGGGCTGAATGACCAGGCCCTGCGCGACGGCGCAGATACCGACGGGGTCGTCCGGCAAGCCTGCGATGAGCTGGAGCTGCGTCGCCTCCAGGCGCGTGAGGGGTCCGGGCTGGGAGTAGTCGAGCGCGTCATCGGCCATGACCCGGCATGATATGCGGCGCGTTTGGCTCAGGCGGTGGCACCGCCGCGGCTCCGTGTGCGGGCGATCAGCCACATCAGACAGGGCGCGCCCACCGCCGCGGTCAGCACGCCGACCGGCAGTTCGGTGGGGGAGAGCATGCGCCGGGCCAGCAGATCCGCCGTGGTCACGATCAACGCTCCCGTCAACGCCGAGCAGAACAGAGGGATCTGCGCGGTGCGGGTGAGGCGACGGGCAATCTGGGGCGCCAGCAGCGCGACGAAGTCGACGGGCCCGGCCGCGCCCGTCGCGACGGATGCCAGCACTACGCCGAGGGCGGTCAGACCCAGCCGTACGCGACCCAGCGGGACGCCCAAGGCGGTGGCCATGTCGTCGTCCAGGGTCACCGCCCGCTGGGCCCGGGCGGCCCACAGCAGCGGCGGGACCAGGACGAGCATGGTCAGGGCAAGGGGCGCCGCCTGGTCGTAACCGCGTCCGTTGAGAGAGCCGGTGAGCCACACCTTGGCCTGCTGGGCCACCAGGTAGTCGCCCTTGGTCAGGAACAGCCGGGTCAGCGAGCCCAGGGCGATCGAGACACCGATCCCGACGAGCACGAACCGCGTGGCGTGCAGGCCCCCGCGCCAGGCGAAGGCGTAGACGAGCACGGCGGCGGACAGCCCGCCGACGATCGCGACGTACGGCAGCGCGGCGGGGGACGTGACGCCGAAGGTCATCGCGGTCACGGTCGCCGCGCCGGCGCCGTGGGTGACGCCGATGACGTCCGGACTCGCCAAGGAGTTGCGGGCGACCGTCTGGACCAGCGCCCCCGCGATCCCGAAGGCGGCGCCGACCAGCAGACCGGTCACCAGGCGGGGCAGGCGCAGCGTGCCGACGACCAGCTCGTCGGGGCTCGGCTTCCCGAGCAGTACGCGGACGACCTCCCCGGGGGAAACGAAGGATTCGCCGACGCAGAGCGAGGCGACGACGGTCACCGCCAGCGCGACCGTGAGAACGGCGGCGATCACGACGGCCCTGCGGTGCAGCAGGAAGCTGTTGTCGCGCACGCGGACGACGGAGTAGCCGACGGGGCGGGCCGTCGCCGTGTCGGTCCGGTCGAGTTGCGTCATACCGCCACCGTCGCCTTCCGCCGTACCAGCGCGACCAGGAACGGCACGCCCAACAAGGCCGTCATCACGGCCACCGGGACCTCCGAGGGCGGGAAGAGGACCCGCCCGAGCACATCCGAGACCAGGATCACCGAGGGCCCCAGAACGGCGGCCATGGGAAGAACCCAGCGGTGGCCCGAGCCCACCAGAGCTCGGGCGATGTGCGGCACGGCGAGCCCGACGAACGCGATGGGACCGGCCGCGGCCACCGCGACACCGGCCAGCACGGTCGCGGCGAGAGCACCCAGGATCCGCACCCGCAGGACGTGGTGGCCGAGTCCCCGGGCCACGTCGTCACCCAGGGCGAGCGCGTCCAGGCCGGGGACCGTGATGGCGACCAGCAGCAGCCCCGCGACCAGGAACGGCCACGTCTGCGCGACGACAGAGCCGTCCCGTCCGCTGATCGAGCCGACGTCCCAGAAGCGGAACTCGTCCAGGACCTGGGCATCGGCAGTGACGATTCCGGACACCACCGAGGCGAGGAAGGCGTTCATCGCGGCACCGGCCAGGGCCAGTTTCACCGGGGAGGCGCCGCCGCGTCCTCCGCTGGCCACCGCGTAAGCGGCCACCGCCGCGAGCCCTGCGCCGACGAAGGCGAACCAGACGTATCCGCTGAGCGTGTGCACCCCGAAGAACGCGATCGCGCAGACCACGCCGAGCGAGGCGCCCTGGCTGACGCCGAGGACGCCGGGCTCGGCGATCGGATTGCGGGTGAGGCCCTGCATGACCACGCCGGCGACCGCCAGGGCGAGGCCGACCATCGCACCGATGAGCGTGCGGGGCACCCGCAGGGCCCGCACGACCTGAACGTTGTCGCTGGTCCCGCCGTGCAGCAGGGCGTCGAACACCTCGGTGGGGGCGATCTGGCGGCTGCCGACCGCGAGACTGAACAGGACGGTGAGAAGCAGCAGGAGCACGCCCGCGGCCAGCCGGACGACCCGGCGCCGGGTATGGGACATGCGCTACCTCTTCATGTGATGCATGTGACGGACGAAGGGAGACAGACCGGCGACGCCGGGGGGGGGGCGGGTAGCCCCGGCCGCCTACTTGGTCAGGTACTTGTCCAGGTCCCCGACGACCTGCTCGGCCGCGGTGACACCAAGCCCGAGGTACCAGGTCTCGTCCGGTACGTCATAGGCGTGCCCGGCCTTGACCGCCTTGAGGTTCTTCCACAGCGGGTTGCCCTGCGCACGGGACTTGTCCGTGGCCTTCGCGTCGCCGTAGACGCCGGTGAAGATGTAGTCGGCGTCGGCCTGGTCGATGTTCTCGGCGCTGACCTCGGCGGCCAGGTCCTCGATGTCCTGGTTCTTGGGGCGGGGAATGCCGGCGTCCTTGAGGATGGTGCCGATGAACGAGGCGTTCGCGTAGAGGCGGATCAGGCCGTCGGGCAGGTAACGCACCATCGAGACGGTCGGCTTGTCGGCGCCGAGTTCGGTGCCGAGTGCCTTGACCTTGACGTCGTACGCGGCGAGCTTCGACTTTGCCTCCGCGGTCTTGTCCAGGGCCGACGCGTTGAGGAGGTAGTTCTCCTTCCACGTGAAGCCGGGCCGGATGGAGAAGACGGTCGGGGCGATCTTCGACAACTCGTCGTACTTGTCCGCGGCACGCAGCTGGCTGCCGAGGATGAGGTCCGGGTGGAGACCGGCGATCGCTTCGAGGTTGAGGTTGTTGATGGTGCCGATGTTCTTCGGCGTGCCGGCGTCCTTCTTCAGGTACGACGGCAGCGCGGGGGAGCCCTCGGTGGGGGCGATCCCGACGGGTTTGATGCCGAGCGACACCACGTTGTCCAGCTCGCCGACGTCCAGGACCACCACGCGCTTGGGCTGGGCCTCGATCACGGTCTTGCCCATCGCGTGCCGGACGGTGCGCGGCCACTCGCCCGGCTTCGCGCCGGTGCCCATCGCCGCGGTCTTCTGCGCGGCGGCCCCGAAGTTCTTGCCGCCCTGCGCCACGGCCTTCTTGTCACCGCCCCCCGATCCCGCGTCCTTGCCGTCGTCGGCGGAAGCGCCACACGCCCCGAGGATCAGCGCCGCGGCGACGGCGAAAGCGAGGGCGGACGGGCCGCGACGCCGAGGGAACATGACAGGACTCCTTTGTGACACCACTCTGTTGCCATTAGGCAAGGCTGACCTTATCTGGGAACTCGCCATGGTCGACAACGGGCCCTGTGTGGTTCCTGTCACCGCCACACACGGCGAAGCGGTACAACCTGGAGAGGCCGCGCGAAGGGCCCGCGGCATGCAGGGGATGGCCCTGGTGCCGCACATAGCCGTCGTCAGGCAGGACGGCCTCTCAGCCTCCACACCTTCGCCGCGGGCATCGGCCGCGACGCTGGCATCGCCCGTCACGTTTCCCTAGGTCTGGGGGAGTGGTTCATCGGAAGCCGTCACGCACAGCCTCCTTACCCGTGCGTGGCCCGGTCCTTGCTGCTGTGTCGAACGGCAGTTGCTCATGCCGGCGCCGACGGGGCCGGGACGGATGCGGGTCCAGGGAGAAGGAACTTCGCGGACTTGGCGGCCAGATGCCGGTCGAGGTACTCCGCGGCGTCGTCGGGGCGCATGCGGGCCAGGGCGACCAGGGCCGTGATGGCCACATCCGCGACTTCCGCGTGGGCGTCCCCCCATGAAGCGGTCCCCTTGCGGGGGTTGGTGCCGCGGGCACCGATGACTGCCTGGGAGGCTTCCCCGGTCTCCTCGGCGATTTTGAGGACTTGCAGGCTCCACTGCTCGTCTTGGTCCAGGCCGAGCGCGGCGTCGTGTTCGTTGAAGCGGCGGGCGAGTCGGTGAATGGTGTCCCAGACGGTTCCGTGCATGGTTCGGTGTCTCCTTCAAGCAGTACGGGGTCGGACGCTGAGTCGGTCGACTACGGCAGCGTGGGGCTGTTCGCGGGGGAGGCCGGTGGTGCGGATGACGTGACCGTTGGCACGGAGGCAGTGCGTGACCGCACGAGGATGATCCACCCGATCACCGGCAGTCTGCGGCGTCGTCACATCCTTTGCTGTGGGAGTGACCGGGGGTGCCGCTGCCCAGGACGGGCCAATGGAAGACCAGCCGGGGATCCGCCTTGTCCAGCACCTGGCCCTCGGGCAGGTTCCGGTCCGCCGTGCCGTCCGGGTGCACGGTCACGTGGGGGTAGCCCGGCCGCGGGCCGGCCACCGGGTAGGTGTGCCGGGCGGCAGGCCCGGCAGCACTGGTGACCACCAGGCCCGCGCGTGCGACAGCCTGCGCCGACGGTGCCCTCTCCGTCTCCACCGCGGTGAACTCCCGGAGGGCGTCGCGCAGGACGAGCACCGCCAGTCCGTCGGCGTCGCACCGCTCCACGGTCTGCCACTGCTCGGCCAGCATCCGGATCTCGTCCTCGTCGAGCGCGATGTCGCGCCGGCCGGCCGGGGTGCCGACAGCGAGGGGAGTGATCACCACGATCGCGCCGCCCGGACGCAGCCGCCCGGCCAGCGCGTGCATGACCCGCTGCCGGTCGCCGAGGAAGGGATACACCAGGCGCAGGGTGATCAGGTCGTATCCGTCCTCGCTCAGTTCAGCCGGGTCGTTGTGGGCGATGTTCAGACACAGCCAGCGCACGCCGACCGCGTCCGCCCATTCGGCCCGGGCCCGGTCCAGGGCGTTCTCGGCGAAGTCGACGGCATCGACTAGATAGCCGAGTTCGCCCAGGTAGGCGGCCAGTTCCCCGGTTCCACAACCCGCGTCCAGCGCCCGGCCGTTGGCCGGCGCGGGAGCGTGCTCGGCCAGCAGCGCCCTCTCGGTCTGACCGACCCGGCGAAAGCCCCGACCCAGCGCGTAGTGCTGGTCCCACTGGGCCCGGCGGACATAGGTCACGTAGCTGCTCCTCGTCGTGTGGTGCGGTGATCGGCGTTCGCTGTGGTGCTCAGGTTCGGCGCCGGTCAGGTCCCGTGCGCGGTTGCGTGAGCGGAGGACGGGATCCGGGTCATCCGCATCAGGGCCGGGTCCTTGGTGAAGCCGAGCGCGGCGTACAGCGGGGCGGACTCGTCGGAGGCGTGCAGTTCGTAGAGCGTCACGCCGTCCCCTTCCAGGTGCGCGAGCAACGCGGTCAGCGCGGCCTTGGCGTAACCGCGGCGGCGGAAGTCGGGAACGGTGGCGACGGCCTGGATCCGCGCGGCCAGTCCCTTGGGGTAGCGGGGAGCGGGGAGCACGGCGTCGACAAGGGCGAGAGCGCAGCAGGCGAGCCCGCCCCCCGGGTTGTCGACGACGTAGGCCCGGGCGTCTCCGCCCGGGGCAAGGCGGGCGGCGAGGTGATCGCGGCAGGTGGACAGCCAGTCCTCGTCCAGCGGCTCGGACAAGATGAGTTCGGACCGCAGACGGGCGATCTCGCCCGCATCGGCCGGAACTGCCGGCCGCGGCACTGCTCCCGTGCGCGGACCCGGCACGGTGGCACCTACGGGCGCGTGGTCGGCGGCGAGAAGGCGTTGCCCGGTGTCGTTCCGCTGCTCGTATCGGGGGCCCTGGCGGAGGAGGGCACAGCGGTGTGCCGCGTGCTGGAGCAGCAGGTCGCGTGTTCCCGGGCTCAGCCGTAGCCGGTGCAGCATCTCGGGTGCGAACCAGCGCAGCAAGACGCCCTCGGTGAGGCGCAGACGGTCGGGGTCACCGTTCCAGCGGCCGGCGAACACCTGGATCGGCACGCATAGTCCGTCGGTGCCGGTGGCCCTCTCCTCGGCGAAGGGCTCCAGGTCCGGGATGACGAGATCGGGGACTTCCTCGCCGAGTTCGCGCCGGACAGTGTCTTCGAGCGTCACGTCCTCCGGCTCGCTGCCGCCGCCGAGCAGGTCGAATGCCCCTGGCTGCCAAATTCCCGGCAGGTCGTCGCGCAGATGAAGCAGATATCGGCCGGCATCATCGAAGATCAGCGCCGAGGCGTTCACCGGCTGCGGACGCCCGTCAAGCCCTGAGGAGAGCAGCTTGGCGCGCAGTGCCGGGGAGCTGACCGTGTCGAACCCGCGCCACTCGGCTCCCGCGACTTCCGCGTCCTGCAGAACGAGTTCGGGGTGCTCTCCGACCAGGTAGAACGCGAACCGGACGTCGTAGTGGCGATGCGGCGGCTCTCCCCGGCGGGCCTCGACGTCGTGAACGTCGATGTCGATCGGGACACCGAGAAGCTGCGGGGTGAGGCACAGATCGCCTGCTTTGATCCCGGTCTCCTCGACCACCTCGCGCACCGCCGCAGCGCGCAACGTGCGGTCCCCCGGTTCGGGATGACCGCCGGGGACGAGGACCAGGCCGCTCGCCCTATGGAGGATGTGCAGCACGCGCAGGTCCCGGTCGATGACCACGGCACTGCACGTGATGTGCGCCGGCATCGTTGCGCGGCTCGTCGGGTCCTGCTCTCCCTCAAGGAGCGTCAACAATGGGTCCAGGGCGCCGCGTTCGGAGGGATGGCGCGTCAGGTACATCTGCACGAGAGTGCTGATGTCGGATCGGGTGGGAGGCATGTCAGCACCTCTCGAAGGTCGGGGAACAGATCGGGGAACAGATGCGGGCGGGCGCGGTGTCCGAGCCCACGCCTCGGATCACGCGGAAGGCCCTCGGACGACATGGCCTGGCACCTGCGGGAGCACCGACCGAACCAGCTGGGGTGGTCGTTGTCCGGTCCGTGAGCAGGAGCTCGCTGCTGGAGCTGGGCAGTAGGAGCCCGGGTGCCGCGAGCCGTCAATTCTCCTCCTCGGCACCCGTGATGGCGGTGTTGGGAAGCTGCCAGGAGAGTTCCGCGGTGGCGGAGCCGGCGGTGGCCCACTGCTGGGTGTCCTCGAGGTGCAGCCGGTAGGTGGAGGGCTCGCCTGCGGCCCTCCACAGACCGGCGACGTCCTGTATGTCTCCCCAGATGTCCCGAGGCCCACAGGCCGTCAGACTCCAGCGGTCGGCTCCGGCAGCCCGGGCGGTGAGCCACGAACCACAGGCCGGGGCCCCGATGACCACGTGGTCGGCAGACCAGTTGCGGACCAGCCCGGGCCGCAAGTGATCGAGAGCAAGCCAGAATCCGCGGGCGCCGTCCGGTGGTGGCGAGCTGCTGGTGTGGACGACACGGGTCTCGTCCCCGGCCTCGATCCGGTCGAGGAACTCCCGCGAAATGCATAGCCGCTCGAATCCATGACCGGGCCGATGCCCGAACTCCACCGGTCGTAGTTCCCCTCGTACCCGGCCGCCGGACGTGGCGGTGATGATCGCCAGCCCGGGCCACGACGGCGACGTGCCGCTGAGGGTCGCCATCGCCTTCCCGCCGGGGGCGAGTTGGTCCACCCACGCCGGCGGCACCCTGGGGACGGCGTACGAGACGAAGATCCGCTCGTAGGGTCCGTCGGCTGGCCAGCCGTCCGCCCCGTCCCCGGTCACCGCCCTCGGCCGGTAGCCGAGACCGGCCAGGCGCACCTGCGCGGCCTCGGTGAGATGTGCATCGCGATCCAGCGTGACCACGGTCCGATCGCCGCTGATCCAACAAGCGACTGCCGCGGTCACGGCGGCGCCGGTGCCGATATCCAACACCCGCTGCCCCGGCTGGAGGTCCAGGCTCTGCAGCAGAACGGCGGTCATGCCCACCACACTCGACATCGACGTGATCGCTCCCCCGGACCGCGGACGCGGGACACGGTCGAGAAGCCGTTCCCCGGCGTGCTGGACGAGCACGCTCTCCCCGCCGTACAGCGAGGCGAGCAGCTCGTCGCGGTTGGCCGGCTCGGCCCAGTCGAGTAGATCCCACCGTGGCGGCTCCTCGCCGGGCCGGCTGCGCCGCACGTAGGCCTGGGGTATCAGCACCTCGCGCCGGATCGCGAGGAGGGCGTCGCGCACCGCGCCCGGGCGTAGACCCCCAGCCACCTCCAGCCGGGCGACCATAGCCTTCCGGGCCGTGAGCGGGTCCTGGACGGTGCGCAGAGGCGTGAGCGCCGGGGCCGCTGCGGGCGAGGCCGGATCAGCCGGATCCCTCGCGGGTTCCGTTGCGCTGTGCTGTGCCGGGGCCAAGGCTCCTCCTCTTCCTGCCGCGTGAGAGTTCGAGTACGTCTGGCTCAACGAGGCGGCATGGTTTTCGAACGCACGTTTTTGAGACGCGCTCACTTCCGCCAAAGGACGGGGTCGGTGGGGCCTGCGGGATACAACGACCCTTGCCCGCACTGGGCCCGAGATGCGAACGATCTTGGCCGAAACACCGAACCCCCCGTGTGCCTAGGGCTGGAGGGCGAGCCCCGGCCGGCATCACGAGTCGGCCGTGATGCGGGGTGCTGAGTCGCCTACGCCGCTATGGCCAACCGACGCAACAACACCGAGCAAGTGGTCCACAGGGACCTGGGCGCGAAACCGGCCGACGATCACGAGGGTGCCTCCCGGAGCCAGATGACGACGGAAGCGGGTGAGCGCCTGGGTGAACGGCAGGTGGTGGATCGTTGCGACGCACGTGATGACGTCGTAAGGGCCGACGGGAAACTCGGCTATTGCCTCCGCCACGGTGAAGGTGACGGGGAACCCGGAAGGTGTCAGCTTCTGGGCCTGGGCCGTGATCACCGGATCGGAATCGACGGCCTGCACAGCGTCGGCTCGTCCAGACAAGAGTCTCGCAAGCTCACCGCTGTTGTTTCGACATAACTGCAGTGTCTCTTTGATGGCCGAGTCTCCCGCTGGCCAGCAGCTGTGAGGGAGCCCAAGGGGTGTCTCCTTGGTTAGCATCCCCGGCATGGAACAGGCGTTCTACTCATCAGAAGGCTGGGGAAGTTGGGGCTTGGAGTTCAAGCCGGTCATTCCTGAGGGGATGGTGCTCGTCTTCGATGACGACCTTCGGTTTGAAGACGAGCACGGCTTGCGTACCTCAGCGATCGTGAACCGGTGGGCCTGCGAGCTTCCGACCAACGGATGCCCTGCGGCGAACTCCTGGACATCGTATGTCGGCGCCGTACGCCAGTGGTCGGAGTTCGGAGAAGAACACGGGGTTGGCCTCTTCGACAGTCGAGAGCGGCTCAAAGCCCTGCTGAGCGCCTACGCGGTCTACCGCTCGCAAGGCCCCATCAGCGGCAGGCAGAGGTTCAGGGTCACCACCTGGAACCAGCACATGACCATGCTCAGCATCTTCTACGCCTGGGCGATCGAGAACGGCTACACCACGTCCCTGCCGTTCACCTACCGGCAGGCCACGGCCGTCTTCTCCGGGCAGCGCCGGGAGGTCCGCCGGAACTCCGCCCGGCGCCGCCAGCCGAAGCCCCACGTGACCATCAAGTACCTGGAAGACGAGTTCGCCGACCTGTTCCACAAAGGCCTGGCCCGGCTGCAGCCCGATGGATCGGTGGAACGCGGCTACCGCGGCCGCGAGATGGCCCGCAACGCGGCGGTTGGCCGGTTCGTCTTCTCCTCCGGGCCGCGCAAGCAGGAGTTCTCCTACCTTCTGGCCTGCGAGGTACCGAAGTTGCCCAGCCGCCGCAGCGAGGTGCCAGTGCTAGTCCCGCTGCCAGAGGGCATCACCAAGGGCAGCAAGTTCCGAAACGCCTGGATCAACTACGACGCGCTGGCTGAGCTGCACAACTACCTGGAGTTCGAGCGGGCCGCAGCAGTTCAGGGATCAACCTGGATGCCGCCGCGGCGCTGGGGCGAACCGCTCATCGTGACCGAGGCGACGGCCCTGGGCGGCAGGGTCAACGGCAGTTGGACGACCTGGGAAACGCTGGGCCCGTCCGAACGCTGCCGCCTCGTCGTGCCCGGAGGCGGGTCGATGCTGCTCTCCGTGTGCGGCCCGGGGCGCCCGTTCACCGACTGGAACACCGTGTTCGAGCGCGCATCGGACCGGATCCGTGAACGCTACGAACCGCGATTCCCCCATGTCACCCCCCACCGCGCGCGCCACACCTTCGCCATGCAGACCATGACCAAGCTGGTACGCGGCTACTACGAGCGGGCCGCACGCCTGGTCAAGGACG
The DNA here is from genome assembly GCF_040612855.1 of Streptomyces sp. NPDC006332. NCBI lineage: Bacteria > Bacillati > Actinomycetota > Actinomycetes > Kitasatosporales > Streptomycetaceae > Streptomyces > Streptomyces sp. NPDC006332. The sequence goes on along the minus strand of NZ_JBEXRA010000062.1, from coordinate 24,371 downwards.
GCGATGACGACGCGGGACTGGCGTTGTACCTCAAGACCACCGAGCCGCTGCTGGTCCTGCGTGACCTTCTTGGCCACTCCAGTGTCCTGACCACGGAAGTTTATCTCAATCGCCTGGATACGACCCGAATCTTCGCCGAACTGCACCGGCGGGTCGGCGAGGCCATCGGGCTCTTGCCAGCGTCGGCCGTCCGCGAGGCCGAAGCGGAGTTCGACGACGAAGACGACGACAGCGAGGACATCTGATGCCTGCCACCGTACTCAAGGACCCACTGGGCGTCGCCGCCGTCTTCAGCGACGGGACGAGCGTGTCGATGATGGTGAACGTCACGGCGGGCGGCAAGACCTACTCCACACGGAACCCTGCCCTCGCTCAGGACATGCTGCTGGGGCTCGCCGATCTCGTACGCCCGCACGGCGACATCGACGCGAAGCGCACACTCAACGACTACACCGCGGCGATCCGCGCGCTGACCAACGATCTGGCCGACCAGGGATTTACCGGCGGCGCCACCGAGTTGACGCGTGCTCACCTGGCCCAACACTGGCTGCGAGGCTCCCACCGGGCCGCACTGGAGTCCCTCAGCCGACGGATGCTCGCCCGCGCCGACGATCTCCACGGACTGCTGAAAGCGGATGTTCGGGAAATGGTGGACGGCCGCCATTTCCAGATCCAGCGCCAGTCCGAGAACACGCTCGCTCCGTACACCGAGAGCGAGTGGGCCCGACTCACCAGGGCATGCGAGACGGTCGTCACGGATTCGTACTCCGCCTATGGCAGAGCAAGGAGAGCCGCTGAAGACGGACAGGATCCGCTCAAGGGCGGATGGAGCGAGGCCAACGTGTACTGGGCCTATGCGCAGTTCGGACCAGTGGAGGCGACGCCGTACGCCGACTGGTCGCCGGGCCACTTCTCCGGCCTGCCGGAGAGGCAGTTCCCGTACCGCAAGGTCGCCGTCTCGGCGCTGCTGTTCCCCGACGCCTCCACTGCGCTGGCCTACCGGCTGTTGCTGGGCATCTACACCGGCATCGTGCCCGACGGCTTGGACGACCTCGGGCTGGGTGATGTGGACTGGGCCGGCGAGTCGACTGTCCTGCTCTCCTACATCAAGGGCCGCACGGCTGAGGAGAGCCGGACTCTGACGAAGCGGGCCAGCCGGCTGCTGGAGCAGTGGCTGGACCACTCCTCTCTGACCCGGAGGTTCGCTCCGGCGCACATGCGCGACGCCTTGTGGGTGCGCTACGTACCCCGCGGCGTGCACCACTGGGTGACCACGGCGACCAGCAACGAGACGAGCCAGAAGTGGATCCTTTCGCAAGGGCTCCTGGCCGACGGCGGCGGGCCGCTGCAACTGCATCTGCACCGGATCCGGACGACCTATGACTCGATGCGGGACCGCCGTTCATGGGCGGGCAGCCGACGCGCGACGCTGGATCCCAACCGCAGCCCGCAGGTCGAAGCCGACCACTATCTCGGCGCCGGCACACCCGAACAGCAGGCCCTGGTCGAGGAGATCATCGTCGAGGCGCAGAACGACATGTTGCGCAAGGCCGAGCCGCCGATGGTGCTTGCCACCGAGGACGCCGCAACGCTGGTGCGGGATTACCCTGAGCAGGTCGCCGCTCTCGGACTGGACGACACGGCGCTCGCCGATCTCGTCCACGGGGAACGGGATGTCTTCAGTGCAGCCTGCGGCGACTACCTGTCGGGACTACACGGGCCCAAGGGCAAGCCGTGTCCCGCCCGGCCATGGGTCTGCCTGCTCTGCCCGCTGGCACTGTTCACTCCGCGGCACTTGCCGAACCTGATGCGCCTGCGCGCGTTCTTCGCCCGCCAGTGGGACCAGAGGACTGCCGAGGAGTTCATGCGGAACTTCGGCCCGCACGACCAGCGGGTGGCCGAGATCCTCGCCCCCGACGTCTACTTCCCCTCCGCGACGCTGCTGGAGGCCGCAGCTCAAGTGGCTGATAGCGACGACGAACTGCCCCTGCGGCCGGAAGAGACGACGCGATGATGAGCCGCATTACAACCACCGTCCTGGCCCACGGCCACCATCACGCCAGTCAGCTGTCGGGCATCGACATCTGTCAGGCCGTGGGCCTGGCGGTACGCCCGGGCGGAAACCGGCCGCTGGTCGGCCAGCTGATCTGGGACTTCGCCGATCTGGAGGACCTGCCCGCCCACCTGCAGCCAGCTCAGGCCCGGGTGGACTTCACCGGCATCCACAGCTCGAAGTGGCGGACCCTTGCCCAGGAGTACATGTTCGCGCGCATGGCCCCCGGGCACGAGGCGGTGCGGCACCTGCCCAGCGCGTTCCGCATCCCGCTCCACCTCAAGACCTGCGGAGACCGTCTGGACGAGCTGAGACGGTGGCTCAACTGGCTTACCCAGCGCGGCGTCACGTCGCTGGAAGACGTGACACAGCAGCACTGCCAGGGCTTCTACGAGTCCCGTCGGCATACCCGGGGCCCGCACAAAGGGCCGTTGCGCCCGTCCGGCCAGAGCACACGCATGGCCGCGGTCCAGGTCGTGCAGGAACCTGCCTTCTACAGCGAACTGTTCACCGCGGACCGCTTCGCTGAAGGGTTCGTCCCGTGGGCCGGCCGAAGCCCCTACGAGGTCGCGGGCTGCAAGCGGGCCGGAGAGAACATCGCCCAGCCGCTGTGTGACGAGGCACTGCGACCCTGGCTGGCCGCCGCCCTGTACATCGTGCAGACGCTCGGCCCCCACATGCTCGAACTGATCCGCACCGTGCTGCAGTACGAGGACGGGGCGCCCTGGAAGAGCGAGGGCACCCAACTGGAGCGCCTGGAAGCGGCCATACGCACCCACCTCGACCAGGGTGTCCCCCTGGAGCCGGTCGGCGCCAGGGAGGTCAGCTCGCGGACCGACGAGGGCTGGTCCGCCGAGGACCCCCTGCTCGCGGTGAATGTGCTCTCCATCGCCCGGGAGGCGGGGATAACGTCCTTCGCCTACCAGTACCTGCCCCCGCTGCGTCCCCTGCTGGAACAGACCCTGGTGGCGGTGGGACTGCGGCCGAGATGGGCGTGGAACGCCGCCCAGGTGGATCGCGCCGACGGCACCGGAACAGTCCCGTGGACCGAGGGCTTCGCCACGGCCGAAGAAGCGGGCCACATGGTGGAGCGGGGCCGCACCGCCTGCCAGGTCGTCGTCGCCCTGCTCACCGGCATACGCAACAGCGAGCTGGCGGCGATGCCGCTCGACGCGTGCGTCCCCGCGCAGGACCTCGGCGCCGGACGCCTGCGTTACCACTTGCGGACCAAGCTGATCAAGGGCCAGGAGAAGCTGGGCGGGGTGTGGGAGGACTGGGTCACCGTGGCCCCCGCCTACGACGCGGTTGCCCTCGCCGTGCAACTGGTTGACCCCCGCCGGCCCACCAAGCACGTCTTCGGCCGCACCACATTGGCCAACCGCTGCGCCAAGCTGCGTCGGTGGGTCAACGGCCCCGAGGGACAGCGCCTGGGCCTGGAGCAGATTCCCGAAGACAAGATCAATATGCGCATCACCCGCCGCACCCTGGCCGTGGCACTCGCGCACCGGCCTGGCGGCCTGCTGGCCGCCAAGATCCACCTCAAGCACGTCTCGATCGTCACGACCGAGGGCTACGCCGCCAGCCCTGGCGGCTCCCAAGGCAAGTTCATGGCGGAGGTCAGCGCGGAGGAGCAGGCCCGCAACAGGAACCTCACCCTGTCGGCGTTTCGCGACTACCAGAACGGGATCCGTCCTGCCGGGCCTGGCGCCCGCGATCTGATTGACCACTTCAAAACCATCGATGAGGAGATCCTCGCGATGCAGGCTTCGTCACCCGGTACCCGTCCCGGGGACGAGGAGGTGATCCAACTCCTGGCCCGCCGGGCGAAGACCCTGCACCTGGGAATCGCGAACTACTGCTGGTTCGCCGACCCCTCCAAAGCGCTGTGCCTGCTCCTGGCCGGCACACCGAAAGCGGACAAGCCACTGGTCGGCATGTGCGACTCGGCCCGCTGCCCGCAGGCCACCCACCACAGCAGACGCCGGCCGGTATGGGCCTCCAGCGCGGAGAACAAAAAGGTGTTCATCGGCAAGATCGGACGCGGGCAGAAGGACGAGAAGACCCGCCTGCAGAAGGAACTCGACCGCGACCTGCGGGTGTTGGCCGAGATCGACGCCGCGACCGGAACGGCAGCATGACATGGGACGCATCAGCGAGGACACCCGAACCCGCAACGAGGAGGCGATCCGAGCCGCGATGGACCGTCTACTGCGCGGCGACCTGCCATCCGGCGGCAAGTGCGACCTGCGGACGCTGGCGAGTGAGGCCGAGGTGCCTCGCACGGCCTTCTACGCCAAGAAGAACCGCGACGGCACCGCCCGGCCAGGGCCGTATCAGCACCTGGCCCAGGAGTTCGAGCGACGACTGACCGCCTTGCGCGACGCCGGCTCGGTCCCCGACCCCAGGGCTGCGCAGATCGAAAGGCTCAAGGAGGCCAACGCCGCTCTCAAGTCCCGGCTCGATCAACGCGACGCCGAGCTGGAGACGCTCAAGGACTTCAAGCGACGTGCCCTCTCCCAAATTGCCGCCCAGCACCTGGAGATCGAGCGTCTACGGGAACAAGCCGAAGCTGTCGGCAACGTCCGCAGGCTCCCATCGGGCAGAGCAGGAACGGCGCCGTACGGGTCATGCAGCTGAAGCCCTGCCCGCATGGGAGGTTCGATGCCCGCGCCCCGAGCAGCTCAGTAGCCTCATCGACTACGCCCGCCATGCGGCTTCAAGACAAAGACTCCTCGTTCGGTCTCATGCGGTAACCCGCTTGTGTGTATGACCAGTCGAATCGAAGGACATGACGCCAACCGATTGCCGGCATCGGTAGTCTGCACTTCGTCTTGCAGGTGGACGATCGCACACGGGGGTAGGTGTGGCGCGTCAGGCGCATTCTTCACCAGACGAATCGACTTCAAGGGAGCGTCGGCCGGGCATCAAGAGGACAGCGGCCTGGCTTGTCTCCTGCTTGGTCAGTTGGGCGCTCTTCTACCCGTTCTTCGGGCCATCGGCTGCACTCCTAGGATTGTACGTGCCGTTCTTTGTGTACTTCCCAGGTCCTTCACCGGTAGCCATCTGGAAGGCCGGGAAGGTCGGCAAGCTTGCGGCTTCCTGGGCTTGGCAACGTCTGTTGCGGCCGGAGGCCCTCGCGGTGCCGTTCGCCACTGCCGTCGCTTTGGCATGGCAGGTCACCGTGGCACCATCCGGAATCTTTTACTTCTGGGAGGCCGTGACGCTCCTGCCCCTCGGCATCGTGGGCACGGCCTGGTGGGCTGGGGTTCAAATAGCCGTGGGAGGTGTTCCCCTTGGGCAGGAAAATGTCGGACGGGGAGGCCCACGGTCTGTACGCACCTCGGGATGGTTTCTCGCTTCACACGCTCTCGTTGCTGCAGTGATCGCGGGTGGCGGCGCCTGGGTCCTGCGGACCGTGGGCCGCCCGCTTGCGTTCGGCACAGCCGAAGTTGCTCCAGGCATGGAGCAAGCTGCAGACGCAGTACGTTTGCTCGACGCACAGTTCTCCGCCAGCCTGTTCGGGCCGACATACGAACATCAGCAGTACTGGGTGGGACTGGTCGCTGGCGTCGGACTGCTGGCAGCTCTCTCCTCGGCCCTCCTCCGAGATCTCGCATCACGGCTCGGCACGACATCGGACCCGTTCAGCGACGCTTCCTCCGAGCCACGGGCGGACGCCCCGTTGCCAGAAGCGACCGGCAAGGTGTTCCTTAGCTATTCACGCAAGGACGGCGCCGCCGCCCGTGGGATCCGAGAGAGTCTGGAAGGCAAGCTGCGCCACGTCTGGGTGGACTGGGAGGCGATCGAGCCTTCCGAGAAGTGGCGGCAGGCTATCGACGAGGGAATCCGCACCTCCGATGCCTTTATCCTCCTTGTGAGTGAGGATTCACTGCGGTCCCCGTACTGTCGTGACGAGTGCATGAAGGCAATCGATTTACGCAAGCGGATTCTTCCTGTCATCATCGACCCGAACCTGGCCACGGGCGTCACGGCCGCAATGAACGAGCATGGCTGGGAGCCGCTCCGCTCATACCAGAGCTTCCACATGATTGAGGGAAGCGATGAAGATTCTGAACGAGGGATTCAGCGCATCGTCTCCTTCGTCACGCAACGCCATCGCTGGGATGCCTTCCATACACGCCTGGGCAATCTAGCTCACGAGTGGTGGGAGAGTGGCTGCAAAGACGGTCTTTTGCTCCGCGCCGAGGAACTAGCTCTTGCTGAAAAATGGCAAGAGCATCCTTGGGGCGAGGAGCACGAAATTGGCCTGACCGAGCGGGAGATCCGATATCTCAGTGATAGTCGGCGCACGACCAAGCGGCGTGCTAGGCGTCTCCGCGCCGGCGTTGCCGTCGTCACTGCAGCCGTGGTCGGCCTAAGCTCACTGGCTGTATCTGCACAAGGGGACGCCGAGACCCAGCGACGTACGGCACTCTCTCGGAAGCTCGCCGCAGCCTCGCTAGGTTTGCTGGAGACTGAACCGGAGAAGGCCGTTCAGTTGGCTTTGGCCGCTTACGGTCAGGAGTCCACGGCCGAGGCTCAAAGCGCATTGGCCTCACACCTGGCGAACTTCAACAAGGTACGAACCATCATTCCACCAAAAAAGGGTGTGGTATCACGACTGTTCCTCAGCCCTGATGGCGGACTCCTCTTTATCGAGCGGGATTACAGCACCGTTCAGATCTGGGATGTGAAAAATGCACGCAGTCGGGGAACTTTGCAAGGAATTCTGCTCAGTTGGCCTGACGGCGGGGCGCGTTCCCTCACCGCCGACGGTCAGACTCTGGCGTTGCGCACCGGACGGCACGGCGAGCAGATCCACCTAGTGGACACCGATACCTTGCGAACCAAGGAGACTTTCTCGGTTCCGAAGACCGAAAGCACAGGTGCAATCCGTGACAGCGGTGGCGGGCTAAGCCCGGATGGTGAAATTCTCATGGCTGGAGGGGCGTTTGGTGCTGGAGCATCGATAGCCGTGTGGGACGTTCCTAACCACCGTACCCTGAAGGTCCTTTCGTGCGACGTGGCCGAAATGGCACCCTCAGGGAAGACTCTCACCTGCGGAAGAGACGAGAGAGTGCAGGTGCTCGGGTTGCCAGACCTACGAACCCGGCAAATGATCTCAACACCGGGTTGGAGTTTCGAGGGCTACACCACAGATGACGGTGTGGTGGTGAACTACGGCGAGACGGCGGACGTCGTAGGTGAGGCCAGGGTTTATGAGCCAGGATCTCCCCACCCTTGGATCCCGTCAAAGAATATTTCGCTGAACTACGGTCTCTTGATGGACGATCGTCGGCATGCGGTTGTCCACTCGACAGACATGAGGCGTTGGGAGCTGTGGGACCTGAAGTCACACAAGAGGCTACGGACCACGACCGGCCGAAAGGAAGCTGCCCACACTGTCCCCTCGGACGCCCCTGTCGAGCCCCAGTACAGCGACACAAGCGGTGACCGCCAAACGGCCACTGCTGACGGAAAACAGGTCGCAACCTTGACCAAGGACGGGGCAGTGGTCATCTGGGAGCGCACGACTACTGGGCGGCTCGCCGAGCACCACGTCCTACCCAAGGCCAAGGCCCCATTGAATGGGTTCGCCGTAAGTCCCGGCACGAACACCTTTGCCACGGCGGACTCTCAGCAGCCCGTGGTGCAACTGCGGGATAGCAGCACAGGAACCCTCACTGGCACGATCCGGCTTGCCGAGACGGGCACGACCCTGGCGTTCAATGAGGACGGGTCGCTGCTTGCTGTGGCCGAGAGGGCAGGAACATTCCGGCGCTCCCCGATCGAAGTCTTCGAGGTGCCTAGTGGCCATCGTGTAGCGCAGATGCCATACACGCCCGGTCTGAAGAGTGGTCTCCCGACGCTGCTTTTCTCTCCGGACAGTAGAGAGCTGTACGGCACGCTACAGGGCGAATCCAGGGTTGCGAAGTGGTATCTATCAACCGGCTCTGAGGTCCACAGTTATGGTCTGGATCCCGGTAGCGACGGATACGCAGACCAAGCTGCACTTAGTGCGGATGGAGCGACGCTGGCTCTCACCGGCCGTCAACAGACCGTGAGTTTGTGGGACACCGCAACTGGAAACCAGCTCCCCTTCAAAGTCCACAACGTCAGTAATGCCGCGCTCAGTCCTGACGGACGTGTCCTCGCGACAGTCGGTGAGGATAACAATGACGATTTTGGTGGTGGCTCCGTGACGTTGTGGGACGTCACCACCCAAAAGAAGATCGGGAAAAGTCTCGTACCCGAAGGGGGCGTTTCTCGTGCGTTGTTCAGTCCCGACGGTCTTACCCTGGCTGTGGTCGGAGCTGGGGATGTTTCCGATGTGGCTTTAACCCTGTGGGACGTTGCGAGTCACCGTAAGGTCGGCCCCGATTTGCTCGTGACACACCGCGACGCAGCTGTCGGTTTCAGCTCCGATGCCACCCGGATCGACGTCGCAGACGGAAACGGCATCACGAGGATCCGTGTAGCCCCCTCGGCGTGGGCAGCGGCTCTGTGCGGAATGCTCACGGGCCCACTCAGCAACTCCGACTGGCAGGACGCCGCACCGAGGGAGCACTACAGGTCACCATGCTGAAAGCCGCCCCACCACGGAACGGTTCACCCCACGTTCCAGCGGATCATCCATGCCTCGTTCTGGACGGAGATGACACCTTCACACTCGGCGACGAATGCGTCAGCGAACTCCGCAGAGTGATGGGGTGACGTGCCCCATCGTTCAAGCAGACGTTCCAGTTCCTCAGCGGTGCGCGTGAACTCAAGTTGCTGATACGCGTACCGCTGAGCGATTGCATGCGCCGTTACCGCGATCGAGACCGACGCGACAACGGCAATCCACGCTGCCGCCCGCTCCACGGAAAAGACACCCGCGGCAGCAGCGAGCACCGCACCGAAGCCCCCCAGTAGCAACTCGATCCGTTCGACGAATCGGACCTTGCGATGCATCGCCTCCGCTTTGGGCCGGTAGTACGTCGCGATCTGCTGTCGCAGGCGATACTCCACGTAGGTGCCGGCATCGACTACCGCCGGGACCGATCGCGGCCGTGCTGCGATCCCGGTGGTGTAACGCACCAGGTCGATGCCGTCGGAACGGTAGCTGCGGCTGCGCTCGGCGAGCAGTGCTGTCGGTGACGTCGCCGTGCGGTAAGGATCAACTCTCGCCAGATAGGTATACACCTCGGCCTTGAGCGCCTCGGATACGGCCCGCAGGCGCGTCCAATCGCTCAACCGATTCGGGCCGCCGCGCTGTGCCGCCAGGGGAGCCGCTCCAGCAGCCGCCGCGGCGGCAAAGGCGAGTGTCTTGCCCAGTGGGGAGTTCCAGCTCATCATCTGGGACGCCGCCGTCCCCATGGCTGCTGCAGCAATGCCCAGAACCAATGCCAACGCACGTGCCCGCTCGACCGACGCCTTGAGTCGGTTCGCACTCTGAGACCAGATGCTCTGCTGGTCCCAAACCGACGAAACTGCTGCATCCTCTGAGATCCCTGTCACCTTCAGATTCTGACGGTTTCCCCGCACGCGCGCCAAGGGAGGGGAGGAGCCGCATCGACGCAACCGACCTGCACAGCAGAGCAGTTGAGCGGATTTTCACCGAGACTGGGGAGGCACACTCAATTGAGTGTGGGCTTCGTCACAGCTCTGGATGAGGATAACGACACGATGCGCTGCTGCAATACGACACTGACCACGTCGTTGGCCGCCTCGTAAAGCGACACGACCAGCGGGGGACACGGCCTCTGCAGAAACAACCCGTCCCGGAACCGACGTCCAGGGCGCGGTCGAAGCGCCTCGGCAACTGCCGCAGGATCCAGCGATGGTATTGGGCGTTGTGATCCCAGGGATAAGCGGCGTTGAACCGTTCAAGAGCCCGCAGGAGGTGAGGCGACAATGTCTTCATCGCCCCAGTCCATCAACGTCCTACGGCATGCACACCTGTTCCGCACCAAAGATCACTCGCTCCGGGAGGGCCGGACGCAGTCCAAGGAAGCGAGTTGCAAACACCTACCGAGCTTTACGCAGTGCCAGACGCCTGTTGGCCGTAGCTAAACGGACGCGGGCCTGGCCGTGCGGCGGGGACGTGCCGCTAGGTAGTTCTTCGCTTCCTGGGACGCCTTGGCAAACGAGCCGGAGTCGAAGGGCGGCTGGGGGTCGTACTCGATGGCGAGCTGGAATGCCTCGGCGGCTACCCGTCCCGCGATGAGCTCAGCAAGCCGCAGTGTCATGTCGATGCCCGAGGAAACCCCGGCCGCGGTGACTATGCCGCCGGGCTGCTCCACAACTCGGCGCTCCGTGTAGGTGGCGCCGTACGACTCCAGAATGTTGACGGCCCCCCAGTGAGTGGTGGCCTCCAGTCCGTCGAGCAGACCGGCCGCGCCGAGCAGCAAGGAACCGGTGCACACCGACGTGGTCCACGTGGTGGTGGCATGGATACGACGGATCCAGCCGAGGAGCGACTCGTCGGCGAGGCTGCGCCGTGCGCCCGGACCACCGGGCACCAACAGGACGTCGGCTTCCGCGACGTCCTGGAAGGAGGCCGTGGCGAGGAGATGGAGATGGCCCTCGCCGTCCGTGCAAGGTCCGGGCGCGTTGGCGGCGAAGACGACGTCGGATTCCGGAAGCATGCGAAGGATCTCGTAGGGGCCCACAACGTCGAGCGCGGTGAATCCGTCGAAGAGAGGGATGACGATACGCATAAGTGTGCCTTTCGCAGGTGGCGGCCGCCGCTGTCAGACAGCGGCGGTGTGCGCGGTGAAATGCTTGCGGTACTCGCCGGGGGTGACTTGGAGCGTCCGCTTGAAACTGCGGTGCAGGGTCTCGACGGTTCCGAAGCCGCAGGCGTGCGCCACCGATTCCAGGGTGGCGGAGGTGCTCTCAAGGAGCCGTCTGGCTGCCTCGATACGGGCGCTCTCGACGTACGCGGCGGGGGTGTGGCCGGTCTCCGCACGGAAGACACGGGTGAAGTTCCGTTCGCTCATCGCGGCACGTGCCGCGAGGGCGGGCACACCAAGGTCGCACTCGGGGTGGTCGGCAATCCAGGCGAGGACGTCGCGCAATGGCGCTCGGCCCGGGCGCTGGGCGGCGAGCTGGGTGCTGAATTGCGCTTGCCCTCCTGGACGTTGGACGAACATCACCATCTGGCGGGCGATGGCGCGGGAAATCTCGGGCCCGTGGTCGTCTTCGGTCATGGCGAGCGCGAGGTCCATGCCCGCAGTGACTCCGGCCGAGGTCCACACCTCACCGTCCCGTACGAAGATCGGGTTGGGATCTACCGTGACCTGCGGATACCGCTCGGCCAGCTGGTCGCAGCGAGACCAGTGAGTGACCGCGCGTCGCCCGTCGAGGAGACCAGCGGCGCCCAGCAGGAAGGCGCCGCTGCACACTGAAGCGGTACGGCGGGCCCGATGGGCGGTCCGGGCGAACCAGTCGACGAAGCGTCCGTCCTCGCAAGCTCGGTGGACACCCCCGCCGCCCACGGCGACAAGCGTGTCCACCGGCCCTGCGTCCTCATCGATCGTCAGGGTCGGGGAGACCGCGAGACCGCCGCTGGAGAGCACTGGACCGGGCGCGGCAGCCACAGTTTCCAGGACGACACCTCCGGTGAGACGTCCCGCCTGGGTGAATACCTCATGAGGTCCGGCCAGATCAAGGATCTGGAAATCCGGAAAGACGGCGAAGACGATGCGTCGGATGCTCACCCATCCATCGTGGTCACGGCCTCCAATGGCGGCAAGGACACGGATATGACGATTCCCGCCACCGCCTGGCGGCCAAGGTGGGCAGGGCTGTTGCAAAGTCTTTTGATCTTGCATGAGTGCTGGTCAGGCGAGGCCGAGAGGGTCCAGCGGTCGGCGGAAGCTGTCGTAGGACATCTCGCCCACCGAGGTTCCGCCCAATGCGGCCTGATGACCTCATCAGGCGTCCAGGAACGCCCCCACATTGGGCGGCACGTGCCCGACGCTGCGCCCCTCGCCGTCGAGCAGTCGGCCCATCTGTTTCACGGTGTGCAGGCAGGCGGCCCGGTCCACTATGGAGAGATTTCGAGAGCGCTCAGTGATCGTCGCCTCCAACTGCGGCAGATCTCCGAGGGACCGTAGCCAGACCATCAGCAGGAGGTTCCGCTCTCCCGTGAGGGCGCAGCACAGGCGTACGTCGGGGAGGGCCGTGAGCCAGCGTGCCGTGGCCTCCATGTGCTGCGGTGCCACGCTCGCCCACAAGAAGGCCGAGTACGGCCAGCCCGACAGGGACTGCGCCATCTCGCAGCGCAGCCGAAGCCACCGGTGGGTCAGCAGGCGCTTGACGCGCCGGCGCGTGGTGGGCTCGCTGATCCCGGCGCGGTCGGCGAGCGCGGTGTAGGACATGCGGCCGTCCTCGTGCAACAGCCGGTACAACTCACGGTCCACGGCGTCCATCCGCGCACCTCCCACCGTCGTGGGCGGTGCGCCGGACGGTTCCAATGCGCGTCGCTGCGACTGTTCGAGGCTGCGCAGACGCCATCGGCTCGGCTCGCGGTAGCCCACGGTCCGTATCTCTGCTCGGTACGCCCGGACACCGGACAGCTGCCCTACCGTCCCGCGCAGATACGCCGGCATCTCCGCGGGTGTGCGCAACGTCGCGACGAACAGCAGCCCGTACGGGCCTGTGAGGTGGTGGACGTAGCGCACGTGGGGCTCGGCGCTCAACGCGGTGGCAATGTCGTCCAGCCGGCCGGGCACGCACTCGATCTCGATGTACACCATGCAGAACTCGCTGTGCAGGGCCGTGCCGGCCACACAAGTGACCCACGCCAGTCCCGCCTCGGCCAGCCGCTCCCAGCGGCGCGCCACGGTCACAGGATCGAGCGCGAGCGCACGGCCCAACTGGGTCCAGGAGGCGCGTGGGGAGAGCTGGAGCGCATGGATCAGCTCCAAGTCTTTCTCATCGACGGAATCGTGCGACATGACTCTGCTTATCACGGTGCACGAGCTGCGTATAGGCCTCATCCGCCCCATCGTGACGGAATGCTGCGTATCGGTAGAAGTTCCGCGAAGCCTGCCGATTCTGGTGGCCCGAACACTCTTGGGGCACCGAGGAGGTCCGAGATCGTGAGGATTGCGCAAGTCGATCAAGACAGTGAAGGCGGTCGTCAGCAGCGTGACCGAGCTGTCCGCGAGGCGGTACGGTCCGGCCTGATCGGCCCCGCCCACGTGGCGGCGGGGTTCTTGGACGCCGACGGGATCCAGGAGTCCGTGCGCGACCTCCGACGGGCCTTTGGCGACGCGCCAGTGCTGCACACGTTCGCCGCCAAGGCCGCGCCTTTGGTCCCCGTGCTGCGACTGCTCGCCCGGTCCGGCATGGGGTGCGAGGTCGCCAGCCCGGGTGAGTTCGCCCAAGCCGTCGCTGCCGGCTTCCCGCCGGAACGCATAGTGCTGGACTCACCAGCGAAGACCCGTGCCGAGCTGGTCCACGCGCTCGCCTTGGGAGTGGCGGTGAACGCCGACAACTTTCCCGAGTTGGACCGCATCGGCGAACTACTCGCTGTGAGCGAGAGTACCTCGGTGCTCGGGCTGCGGATCAACCCACAGGTCGGCGCCGGAGCCATCGACGCGATGAGTACCGCCTCGCTCAGCTCGAAGTTCGGCGTGCCACTGCAAGATGCCGGAGCACGGAAGCGCATCCTCCAGGCTTTCGCCGAACGTCCCTGGCTCACTCGGCTGCACGTGCACGTCGGTTCGCAAGGCTGCTCCCTGGAACTCATCGGCCGGGGAGTGCGCGCCGTGTACGAACTCGCCGAGGAGATCAACGCGATGGCGGGCCGGCAGCAGGTGACCAGTCTGGATATCGGCGGCGGCCTGCCGGTCAACTTTGACGACGACGAGATCCGCCCGACCTACGCGGATTACGTCCGGCAGCTGCGTGCCTCCATTCCCGAACTTCTGGGCGGGCGCTACGACTTGGTGACCGAGTTCGGTCGTTCACTGGTCGCCAAGAACGGCTTCACGGCCGCGGTCGTGGAGTACACCAAAGACACCGGCGGCCGCCGCATCGCGCTGACACACGCGGGCGCGCACATCGCCACCCGCACCGTCTTCATGCCGGAGGCATGGCCCCTGCGGATCGCCGTGTACGACTCCGACGGCAGGCCCAAGCATGCTCCGGAGCGGGCCCAGGATGTCGCGGGCCCATGCTGTTTCGCCGGGGACCTCGTAGCCCGCGGACGCAAGCTGCCCGAACTGGAACCTGGGGACGTCGTGGTGCTGCTGGACACCGGCGGCTACTACTTCTCCTCCCACTGGTCGTACAACAGTCTCGCCCGGCCCGCCGTACACGGCTTCACCACACGCGAACGGGACATACGGTTCGCCGCGGTCCGCCCGGAACAGACCCTCGTCGAGATCCTGGCGGAAAGCGGCGTCGACCAGGCAGACGCACTCCTCTTCAGTGACGAGGACAGCTCCCCGGCCCACGCGCCATTCGTACAGACAGAAGCCTGATCGTGGCACTGACTGAAGTTCCGACGGCACCCGCTCGCGGTTTGCCCGCGGCCAACGAGGCCGCACCCTACGCCGTTGCCGTAGCGGGGCTGACCGCCACACTGGCACTCGGTTGCGTTCCACGCGCCGACGACCCGGGAAAAACTGCTCCCCTTCGTCATGTACGCCGTGCTCTCGCTGTGTGGCATGAACCTTCTGCCGGCCACCATGGTCTCCCTGCCGGCCGCGGTCTTCCTCGTCCACCGGCCACCCATCGACAGCGTCACCCTCCTCGGCTTCAGCTTCGGCCTCACACCTGCCGCCTGGGCGGTGACCTATTTGTGGGGATCGAAGGCCGCCACCTGCGGCCCCTGCCCCGACGCGAACACGATGGGCGCTCTCCGCTTTGCCCAAGGCACTGGGCTGAGGACGCTGCTCTCGATGGAGCTGGACGCTCCTCATCCCGGTAGCGGTCATGTACGCCCTCATCCTCGTACGGCTCACCCGACCGCCGCGCACTGCCAGGTACCCGAACCGAACTCCACTGCGAAGGAAGAAAGTTGAACCAATTCGATGTACTCGCCGTCGGCGGCACCGTCATCGACGGCACCGGCGGCCCGGCCCGACGGGCGGATGTCGGCATCCGTGGCGACCGCATCGTCTTCCTCGGACGGGCCACGCCTCACGGCACCGCACGGGAGGTGCTCGACTGCACCGACCACGTCGTCGCGCCCGGCTTTATCGACCTGCACTCGCACGCCGACTACACCGTGTGCGACGCGCCCAGCGCCGAAGCGTGCATCAGACAGGGCGTCACCACCATCGTCACGGGCAACTGCGGCGCTTCCCCCTTCCCCATCACCCCCGAGCGGCGCCAAGCGTGGGACACCACGCTCGCACGCGGCGGCCTCAGCACCGCCGACATGCCCTGGGAGGACTTCGACGGATTCGCGCGCGCGGTGGAGGAGGCCGAACCATGCGTCAATCTCGCCGCCCTCGTCGGCCACGGGGCCCTCCGCGTGGCCGCTGTTGGCACCGAACGGCGCCCCGCGACAGCCGACGAGACCGCCCTCATGCGCAAGCTCCTCGCCAGGGCTGCCGAACAGGGGGTGTTCGGTCTGTCCACCGGACTCATCTATGCCCCGGGGTTGTTCGCCGACACCGACGAGGTCGTGGCGCTGGCCACCGAGGCTCGGCAGGCCGGACTGCTCTACAGCACTCATGTGCGCGACGAGGGTGACCATCTCGTCGAGGCCGTGACCGAAGCTCTGGAAACCGCCCGACGCAGCGGCGTGCGCCTTCAGATCTCGCACCTCAAGGCCATGGGGCCCGCCAACCACGGCAAGGTGCACGAGGCGCTGACCCTCATCGACTCCGCTGTCGCGGAAGGAGTGGACGTGGCGTGCGATGTCTACCCCTACGCCGCCTCCTCCACCCGGCTCACCTCGCGCCTTCCCGACTGGGCGCTGGACGGCGGTCTCGACGCGCTCCTCGCCCGACTGGAGAATCCGAAGACCCGCGAGGCGATCGCTTCTGAACTCCGGGCGAAGACCGGGCACACCTTCCTTCCCGAATGCACCGTCATCGCTGCGATGCCGCCGGGCCGCTACTCCTCGTGGGTGGGAAGCACGGTCCAGGACATCGCCGCCGCCACTGGCCGCGATCCGGCCGAGGCATCCCTCGACGTACTGCACGCGCACCAGGCCCAGGTCTGGATCGTCAACCACGCGATGTCCGAGGCGGATGTGGAAACAGTGCTGCGCCACCAGCGCAGCGCAGTCGTCAGTGACGGCTCGGTCCTGGACACCGCCACCGACAGCCACCCCCACCCCCGTAACTTCGGTGCGTTCGCCCGGGTCCTGTCCCGGTACACCCGCGACGGCCAGGTCCTCACGCTCCAGGAGTCCGTCCGCAAGATGAGCGCGCTGCCCGCCGCCCGCCTCGGCCTCACCGACCGAGGCACCCTGAGCGAAGGTATGTTCGCCGACCTCGCCGTCTTCGATCCCAAGACGGTCAGCGACACCGCCACCTTTGACGCCCCGCTCTCTTATGCCGTGGGCACTCGTCACGTCCTCGTCAACGGCCGCCCCGTACTGCGTGATGGCGTCTTCACGACGCACCGCCCTGGCACGGTGCTCCGCAAGACGGCCGTGCGCTCCCTCTCCCACCACACAAGGAGGTCCCCGTGAGTTCCACCCTCGCCCAGTCACAGCCGACTGAGCCTCAGTCGAGAGCCCCGCACACCGCCTGCCGGGAACTTCGTGACCTTTCCGCCGCCGGCCACAGTCCTCATCGTCGGCTTCGGTATCGCCGTCAGCGAGGCGAGCCGGCTGTTCTCGGCGCTGCTGTGCCGCACGTACCTGACTTTCGCACTGTCGATGACGGTGATGGGGCGGTCCGCTCGGAGTTCCACCCCTCCGTTTCTTCCTTCGTGCCTGGTCAGGAGTTGTGATGACCCTCTCGTCCCCCATGTCTTTGGCTTCGAATGCTCTGGTCGACACGTTCTTCGACTGGGACCTGATCGCCCGGACGTTTCCGCGGTTGATCTCCGAGGGGCTGCTGAACACGTTGACGATTGCCGCCGGGGCCATCGTGCTCGGTGTCGTCATCGCTCTGGTGGCCGTGATGCTGTTGCTGTCGAACCGGTGGTGGGTGAGGCTGCCCGCCCGGCTCTACGTCGACGTCTTCCGCGGCCTTCCCGTGATCATCACGGTGATGCTGGTCGGTGTCGGCCTGCCCGCCGCCGGCATACGCCCCTTCGGCACCGAGCCCTTCGGCTACGCGGTCCTGGCGATCGGCATGATCTCCGGCGCCTACACCGCGGAGATCTTCCGCTCCGGCATCCAGAGCGTCGACGCCGGACAGATGCAGGCGGCCCGCAGCCTCGGTCTGAGCTACCTCAAGGCGATGCGCCTGGTTGTGGTGCCGCAGGGCATCCGCCGTGTACTGCCCGCCATGACCGGCCAGTTCGTCAAGGACATCAAGGAAAGCTCACTGGTCTACCTCCTCGGTCTCGCCGTCGGACAGCGCGAGCTCTACTTCATCGCCCAGGAGGAGGTCGCTCGTACCTACAACTCCTCGCCCTTGATCGCTGCGGGAGTCTGCTACCTCGCGCTGACCATACCCATGACCTACCTCGTGAACTACCTGGACCGGCGACTGCGTGAGGGCCCACGCCCCGACAAAACACCGGCCCCGGCCGATCCGGACCTGCCCGACACCCCGCTCCAGACCGCCGGAGGAGAAGCCCGATGACCCCTGCCACCGCCGATCCGAACCCGGTCGCCCCCCAGCCCGAAGCCGCGCCCCGGACACCGGACGCCCCCGCCGCACTGCGGGTCAAAGGGCTCAGCAAGAGCTACGGCTCCCACACCGTGCTACGCGAGGTCACCCTCGATGTGCAGCGCGGAGAGACCCTCTGCGTGATCGGCCCGTCCGGCTCGGGCAAGTCCACCCTGCTGAAGTGCCTGAACCTGCTGGAGACGCCCGACTGTGGTGAGATCTGGCTCGGCGAATCCTGCCTCACCTCCCCGCAGGCCGACGTCGACGCCGCCCGTGCCCGCGTCGGCATGGTCTTCCAGCACTTCAACCTCTTCCCGCACATGAGCGTCGAGCGCAACGTCACCCTCGGCCTGACCTCCGTGAAGGGCATGGGCCGCGAACAGGCACGCGCCATCGCACGACGCCGCCTTGAAGAGGTCGGCCTCGCCGCCTACGCCGACCAGCGGCCCAGCCGCCTGTCCGGCGGACAGCAGCAGCGTGTCGCCATCGCCCGCGCGCTGGCCATGGAGCCGGAAGTGATGCTCTTCGACGAGGCCACCTCCGCGCTCGACCCCGAACTGGTCAAGGACGTACTCGCCGTCATGCGGGACCTCGCATCGGGCGGGATGACCATGGCCGTCGTCACCCACGAAATGGGCTTCGCCCGGGAGGCCGCCGACCGAGTCGCCTTCATGTGCGACAGCCGCCTCGCCGAGATCGGCACCCCCGACCGGATCTTCGGCGCCGCCGAACACCCCCGGCTGCGCCAGTTCCTCTCCCAAATCCTCTGAACCACCCTCCCCGCACAGAGAGTCCCAGCCATGCACCCATCCCGTAGAACACTGCTCGCCGCCACCACCACCGCGCTGCTGCTCTCCCTCACCGCCTGCGGCGGCAACAGCAATGCGGCCGACTCCGGAACAGCCAAGTACCAGAACCTGGTCAAACCCGGTGTGATCACCGCGGGCACTCAGTCCGAGCAGCCGCCCTTCGCGGTCGCCGACGAGTCGGGCAAGCCCAGTGGATTCGCTGTCGATCTGATGAACGAGGCCGCCAAGCGCCTCGGCATGAAGGTCGAGTACAAGACCACGAACCTCACGGGCATGCTCGCCGGACTGTCCGCCGGGCAGTACGACGTCGGCGTCGCCGGCGTCATAGCCACCCCCGAGCGCAAGAAGCAGGTCGACTTCATCACCCCCTACTACTGGGGCATCACCGATGTCCTGACCAACAAGACCGGCAAGCAGACCAAGCTGTCGGACTTCGACGGCAAGCGGGTCGGCGTCGTCAGCGGCTCGGTGGCGGAGGACCTCGTGGCCGAGCTCATGCCGGAGGCGCGCATGGTCAAGTTCAAGGACCAGACCGGGCTCATCGGCCAGCTCCGCTCCGGAGGCGTCGAGGCAATCCTTCTCAGCAGTGCCAGCGCGGACGAATACCTCTCAAAGCAACCGATTCGCGTCGCCGTCGAGGTGGACAATCTCCAGGGCACCGCCTTCCCCATCCGGAAGAAGGGTGACCCGAAGCTGCGCAAGGACATCGACGCCCAGATCAACGCGATGATCGACGACGGCACATACCTCGAGCTCTACAAGGCGTACTTCGAGGACCCGATCAGCGCCGACCTGATCAAGGAACGGCCCGGGCTCGCGAAGCAGGTCCAGAACACCAGTCTGGCTCCTACCGAGAAGTGACACGGTCGGTGGGCGCCCCTTCGAGGCGCCCCCACCGACTGATTCTCATCACTTCTGCCTGGACACCGTTTCGGCCAGGAACTACTCCGCCGACCGGTAGCAGGAGCCCGACTCAACGGGCCGCACCAGTGTCGGTGGCGGCGGTGCGACCACCGCCCAAGTGCTCTACGGCGCAGGCGAGTTCGTCGGGCCGACGCGCGATGCGCGCCATCGCCCAGGCGGTGCAGGCATCCCTGCCCACCCCGCTCTCGGCCGCGATGCGGCGGGCTAGCTGGTTGATAGCAAAGCTGCGGAGGGTGGCCATGTTCTCCGGTCCATGGCCGGTGCGGACTTTCGAGGCGTCCTCGGCGAAGGTATGCAGGTCCTGTGGCGGACGATCTTCGCGACCTGCGCGGCATGCGGGAAGTCGACGCCAAGGGCGGTGACGGTCAAGACCTGCACCACCCGGGTCTCCAGCCGCCCGTGGTCGTGGGAGCGGTCGTAGAACTTCGCCGTCGCCTTGTCCCAGGGCAGGCTCTTGAGCTGCGTATAGAGGATCGGCTGGTTCTTCTTGACGGTGACGGAGTAGTGCGCATCTTTCTGCTCGACGAGGAAGTGGGCGTGTGCGCGTTGGGTGTGCAGGGCGTCGGCGGTCACCGTCACGCCGGTCAGGTCGTAGGGCTCCAGCAGAGCGGCGAAGCAGGCGATGTCATTGGTCTTGTCCGGCACCCGCAGCTGGGCGGCCGGGATCTCGCCGCTGCGCGAGCCGCGGGCGCTCTTGCCGTCCACGGCCAGGGTGTCGGTCCCGGCCGGTCGGCGCCGAGCAGGTCGGCAAGCCCACCGGGACACGTGGCGTTGATGATCCTGCGGACGGTCGCCGTGCTCGGCGCGACGCGGACGGCGAACACGCTGGTGGTGCGGGCACCGAGCCGAGTGCGACACCATTGGCGAATTCGTTTCACGGGCTGCGTGCGCTCGGGGCGGATAGTCTGCCGCCATGGGTTCGGGCGAGGGGGCCGAGAGTATCGGTGCGGATCTTGGCAGTCAGGACTGGGGCGCCACGCGCTCCTGGGTGGAGAAGGGGCTGTCCGAGGCGGAGCGCATCGAGAGAGTTGTGCGGCTGCGCGGCGGCTGGACGTCGGAGATGCGCCGCCTGGACCTCTGTGGTCCGGGTGGTCGGCGCTCACTCGTCCTGCGGTCCTTCGTCAAGCCTTTCTTCGTTCGGCACGCGGAGGGCTTACTGACCCGTGAGGCGACTGTCTTGCGCCTGCTCGGTGACACGGACGTGCCCGCGGCCACGCTCGCGGCGGTGGACGCGACGGCGCAGTACTGCGATCACCCCTCCCTGCTGATGTCACTGTTGCCGGGGACTGTGCGCCTGGGCGATCAGGGTGCTGATGACCGTGCCGAACTGCTTGCCCGGCAGCTGGTGCGTATCCATCAGCTGCCGGTGACCGCGCAACAACGACCTCGCAGTTATCAGGCCTGGACCTCCCCCGAGCGAGTGACTCTCCCAGCAGCCACAGAGCGGCCTGAGCTGTGGCAGCAGGCTGTCGACGTCATCCGCCGGGAGCCTCCGGCCTATCAGGGTTGCTTTCTGCACCGGGACTTCCACCCCGGCAATGTCCTCTTCGCAGGCACCGGCGATGATCTTCAGATCAGTGGTGTCGTCGACTGGGTAGAGACCTCCTGGGGGCCGGCCGACCTGGATGTGGCCCATTGCTCGACCGCCCTCGCCCTGCTGCACGGGGTTCCCGCAGGCATGCGCTTCGCCGATCGCTACGTCGCTGCAGGAGGAACCTTGGCCGAAGACCCCACCGCCCATCTCCACTGGCGGCTGCTGGACGCGCTGGGTTTCGCGCCGGACGCGGAGAAGGTCGCTGTTCCCTGGCGTGAACTGGGCCGCGTCGATCTGACAGCCAGTGTCCTGACTGACAGGCTGGAAGGATATATTGAATCCCTTTTCAGTCGTTATGCCTGAACGTCGTCGCTGAGGTGAACGCCTACGAGCAGCAGTTCGGCGCGGTGAGCCGGAGCGCTGCCAGGTGAGAACGCGTGTCCGGGGCCGTGGGGGCGTCGTGTCCACCAGGCTTTGAGGCGGCGGCAGTTCGAAGGCGAGCAGGTGGCCGCCGACTTCGGAGTGCACGCGATGAGGCTGTGCAAGCGGATGGCGCCTCCGTGGACGAGGGGCATAGTTTGTGTCCTCATGACCGATGATCCGAAGGTGTCCTCGAATCGGCGTGCCCTGGGCCGGGTGTTCAATGAGGTGCCGGAGCTCTACGACCGGGTCCGGCCGGGGTACCCCGACGAGCTGTTCGCGGATCTTGGCGCGGTCAGTGGTATGGGCGAAGGGTCGTCGGTGCTCGAGGTGGGCTGCGGCACCGGTCAGGCTACGCGTTCGCTGGCAGCGCTCGGATGCTCCGTGACCGCCGTGGAGCCGGGCGTGGACATGGCCGCACTCGCTCGCCACCGGATTGCCTCCTTCCCTAATGTCGAAGTTGAGACATCGACGTTCGAGGAGTGGGATGACCGCGGTCGGCGCTTCGATGTTGTTGTGGCTGCGTCATCGTGGCACTGGGTCGACCCATTGGTCGGATGGCGGCGGGCGCACGACGTGCTCGCTCCCGGGGGTTGGATGGCGCTGCTGGGCCACGTCGTTGTCCGCCGGCCGGGAGAGGCGCAGGTGTATGCCGAGACCGCCGATCTCCACGAGCGGTTCTGTCCCGGAAACCCCGACTGGGGTCATCCGCCGCTGGAGGACGAGGTGCGCGCCACTGACGAGGGTTGGGGTCTGGTCGATGGTCCCGGAGAGCTGTTCGGCCCGGCGAGTGTGCGCTGGTATCCGACGGTTCAGTGGTTCGACGGGGACGGCTTTGCCGATCACCTTCGCTCGTTGTCGCTGTATCGGAGGCTCGAACCCGATGTCCGTGAGCCTTTGCTGGACGCCATCGCCGGGCGTATCCGCACGCGGATGGGCGATCGGGCGTCACGTCGTTATCTGAGCGTCTTGCGTGTCGGACAGGGTGCCGAGTGAGGGCAATGGGCCGATCTCTGAGCTGCGGCCGCGGCCTGGTTGTGCCCTCGTGAGACTGACCTCAGCCCCTCCAGCCCGCCGGACTGGTGTGGTGTGGGGTCGAGGTGACGGTCAAGCTCACGAGTGACGAGGCGCTGGCTGCTTAGCTTTCCTCGCCTGGAGGGCTGCGCCTCGGATGGGGGAGCCCGAGCTGCCGATTGGGGGTTGCCAGGGCGAGACCGGTGTACCCGGCTCGGCGAGTGGGCGCGGCGTCGGCCGGGCTGCGGACGTCGGGGATGCGGTCAGGCGGAGGAGGGCGTGGCCGTAGGCGGCCGGGACGGCGGTGGGCGCCTGCTTGGCGGTGTCGGTGGTCAGCCGCATGGCCTCTCCGCTCGTGGTCGCAGTTGCCGTGCTGGTCCAACTGCCCAGTGGTGAGGGCTGAATCGGCCGCACCGGGCGCCGGCGCCGTCTGAGGCTGCCCGGCGGCCGGTGGGCGTCAGCAGGATGGACGGTCTCGGGTGGCCCGCGTGAAAACCTGGCCCCGATACTCCTTGAGGGAGTCGATGCCGTATTTCGGCCCGTGTCCCCCCTTTTTTCGATTCGGCGGCGGATTCTCTTTCACTGCGCGGCCGGTCGCCCCCACGACAGGAAAGGGCATCTGAATGCCACGTTTGACGCAACCGGCACCGTATTGGCTCCGGCCCGGCAGGGCCGCGATCACCGCCGTCACCGTTGTTCTCGGCGCCTGCCTATTGCAGCCCGCGTCGGCGGCCGCGGCCGACCCCGCAGAAGGCACCCGGGCTGTCGGGGCGCCGTCGGACGTCACCGTCCTGTCCGACAAATGGACCAGACCCTGGGCCATCACCTTCCTGCCCGGCGGGAAAAGAGCCCTGGTGACCGAGCGCTACACCGCCGCCGTATGGCTTCAGGCGAGCGACGGCTCGAAGAAGAAGGTGGGCACAGTGCCCCAGACGGTCCCCCCGTCGCCGAGCGGGGGCAAGGGCGGGCTGCTTGGCGTAGCCCCCTCGCCGACCTGGAACGGCACCACGGACAAGGACATCTTCTTCGTCCATACGGCCGCCTCCGCGATCCGGGTCGCGAGAATGCACTTCAACGGCAGCTCGCTCAGCGACTACAAGGTCGTACTCGGCGGAATCACCCGGGGCGGCGACCACAACGGCGGCAACATCGCATTCGGCCCCGACGGCTATCTGTACGTCAGCGTCGGTGACGCGCTCAAGCGCAATCTCGCGCAGGACAAGAATTCCCTCAACGGAAAAATTCTGCGCATCACGAAAAGCGGTGCCGCGGCGCCCGGCAACCCGTTCGGCAACCGGGTCTACAGCCTCGGGCACCGCAATGCGCAGGGCCTTGCCTGGGACTCCCGCGGCAGGCTGTGGGAGACCGAGATCGGCGAGAACACCTGGGACGAGCTCAACCTCGTCGAGCCGGGCCGGAACTACGGCTGGCCCACCTGTGAGGGGTCCTGCTCCAAGGCCGGCATGACCAACCCCAAGAAGGTCTGGAACCCGGACCAGGGCGGCGTGCCCGCCCAGATCGCGATCAAGCACGACGTCATCTACGTCACGACGCTGCTCGGCCAGCGGCTGTGGGCCCTGCCGATCGACAGCACCGGCAAGACCGTCGGGACGGCCAAGTCGTACTACAGCGGCACCTACGGCCGACTGCGGGCGCTCGCCAAGGTGCCCGGCGCCGACGAACTCTGGCTCGGCACGACAGACCGAGGCGACAACAAGGACCGCATCCTGCGGATCGCCGTCAAATGACTCCCTAGGGAGGTATCCCTGTGAACACCCCGTGGGGAACGGCCGGCTAGACCCTGTTTTGCGCGGTGTCGTGCAGGGGCAGGTTCCGCAGGCCGGTAGCGCGGGCAGCCCGAACGCGGTCCTCGGCCC
>NZ_JBEXRA010000061.1:0-50020 GCF_040612855.1 Streptomyces sp. NPDC006332 | reverse complement strand
GGAAGACGACGACGGACTGCGAAGGGCAGAGGATGAGACGCGGCACTCGCGGAACGCGGTGCGGGCCTGTGGACGGGGCCTGGCGCCACCCGCCCGACCGTTGAGAGTTTGATCACGGGACACCGTCGGAATCGGTGTGCATCGAAGCCGCTCACCGGGGTAACCGCCCCTGGCCGTAAGCATTTGTGGAGGTACTCGTGTCCATTGCCCAGAACCCCCTGTCCGTCGAGGTCACCCTGCCCCGGGAGGACGTCGCCCTGATCACGGTCGAGGGCTACTTGGACGTAGACACCGCGACGGAGTTCCAGCATCACCTGGCCAACCAACTCCACCACGGCCGACGGCACTTCCTGCTCGACCTGTCGTCCGTCCCGTTCATGGACTCGTCCGGCATGAACATCATCCTGCGGGTCTACCAGGAGGCCCGCGACATACCGGGGAGTGTGCACATCATCTCCCCCACTCCGGCGGTGCGCCGGATCCTGGACCTGACCGGCGTGAGCATCACGGTTCCGGTGTCCGAGAGCCTCGACGAGGCGCTCGCCCGGGCCGACGCCTACCAGCCGGAGGGGGACGGGCATATCGAGCAGAACGAACGACAGGCCTGATCCGAAGGGCAGTCCAGGAGCCTTCGACACGCCGGACACCTCACCTGTCCGCTGACGCGGGGACGAGGTGTCGTACGAGGTGGGGGCATGGTTACAGTGGTCGACCGGCAGGGTCACCACGCCGTCTCGTACCTCCAGCGGGTTCGGTGCGACGACACGACGACGAGGACTCCGAGGAGCAATACAGGTGCCGGAGCACGAAACGGTAGGACAGTACGGATCGCCGTCGCGGGAGGTCGCGGACTTCCTGCGTCGCCGTACCGAGCAGATCGCCCAGCGGTGGGCCGACGAACCCCTTTTCCGGACGGTGTTCACCGTCTCGCGGGACGAGGCGGTGGAAGCGGGCAGGATCGTCCTCGAGGCGCTCGCCCAGGTCGCCGACACGGAACAGGTGCACGACCCCGACGCCGCGGGATTCACCGTGGTGCGCGAGCAGTTGTCACGGATGGGCGCGGCCCGCTCACGGGCCGGTTTCACCACCACGCAGGTGTCCAACGACGTGAACGCGCTGCGTCCGCCGGTCGAGACCCTGTTGCTCGCCGACCTCACCGAGAACCGGGCCGACCGGGTCCGGGAGTGCACCACCGCGCTGACCGTGCTGATGGGCACCCTGCGGCTGGTGGTGCTGGAGACCGCGCTCAGCGAGGGGCAGGCCCTGATCGAGCGGCAGCAACTGCAGCTGATGGAGGTGGCCACGCCGGTCATCAAGCTGTGGGACGGCATCGTGGCCGTGCCGCTGATCGGCACCCTCGACAGTGCCCGCAGCCAGGTGGTGATGGAGACGCTGCTGGAGGCCATCGTCGACCAGCACGCCCGGTTCGCGATCCTCGACATCACCGGTGTGCCCACCGTCGACTCGCTGGTGGCCCAGCACCTGATGAAGACGGTCGCGGCCGCCCGGCTGATGGGCGCGGAATGCGTGGTCTCCGGGATCCGTCCGGCGATCGCGCAGACCATGGTCCACCTGGGCCTGGACCTGGGCAACGTGATCACCCGGGCCAGCCTGGCCGACGCCCTGGCGTACACCCTGCACAAGCTCGGCTCCGACATCGTCAGCGCGACGCCCGGCGGTGCGGTTTCCCAGTGAGCCACGACTTCTCCCGCCCCGTCACGGGGCATGTGCCGGTCCTCCGGCTCGGTGACATCCTCCTGGTCACCCTCCAGGGGGATCTGTACGACAGCGCGGCGCAGCAGTTGCAGCAGGACATCGGCGAGACCATCGTCGGCACCGGGGTGACCGGGGTGGTCATCGACATCTCCGGGGTGGAGATCGTCGACTCCTTCCTCGGGCGGGTGCTGGCCGAGATCGCGGCGAACGCCCGGCTGCTGGCCGCGCGGACCGTGATCGCCGGTATGCGCCCGGCGGTGGCGATCACTCTGGTGGAGCTGGGACTGACCCTGCCCGGGCTGCGCACCGCGCTCACCACCGAGGCGGCGATGGAGCTCCTCGCTGGGCTTGACCCCCACACCCGCTCCGGCGGTCCGCGCCGGGAGCACCGGTGATGCACACGGCCGCGGGCGTCGAGGCCTGCCTGCCGATCCGTTCGGACATGGATCTGGTGTGGGTGCGGCAGCATGTGCGGCAGGCGGCCGGCCTGCTGGGCTTCAGTCTGGTGGAGCAGACCAAGGTGGTCACCGCGGCCAGTGAACTGGCCCGCAACACCCTGGTGCACGGCGGGGGCGGACAGCTGGAGACCGCCGCGGTCACCAGCGGGCGGGGCCGCGGACTGCGGCTGACCTTCGCCGACGAGGGACCGGGCATCCCGGACCTGGACCGGGCGCTGAGCGACGGCTACACCTCCGGCGGCGGTCTGGGGATGGGACTGGGCGGGGCACGGCGGCTGGTGCACGAGTTCGCCGTCGACAGCACTCCGGGGGTCGGCACCAAGGTGACGGTGATCTCCTGGGCGTCGGTGCCGCGGCCGCGCGAGGAGTACTGATGTCGCTGGTGTGGGACATCCCGGTGCACGACTCGACGCGGGTGCGTGACGTGCGGGTGGCCGCGGAACGTGCGGCCGTGCGGGCGGGGCTCGACGAGCCTCGTACGGCCGCCACCGCGCTGGTGGCGACCGAACTGGCGACCAACCTGCTCAAGCACGCCGGGGGCGGGCAGGTCCTCATCGACTTGGTGGACCCGCCGCTTCCCGAGGCCGGCGCCCCGATGATGGTGCAGATCGCCGCGATCGACCACGGACAGGGCATCGCCGATGTCCGCGACGCCCTGCGCGACGGTTATTCGACGGCGCGTTCCCTGGGCGCCGGGCTCGGCACGTGCCGCCGCATAGCGGACGACTTCGGCCTGTACAGCGTGCCGGGACGGGGCACGGTGGCGCTGGCCCGGGTCGGCGTCCGCGCGAACGGGGCAGCGCCGGCCGCACCGGTACGGGTCGGCGGCGTGAACGTCCCCTTCGGCGGGGCGGAGTGCTCGGGCGACGCCTGGGCGTGGGCCCGCTCGGGCGGCCTGCTGACCCTGATGATGGCCGACGGACTGGGACACGGTCCCGAGGCGGCCTGGGCGTCGACGGCCGCGACGCGGGCCCTGCACACCTCGGCCCACCTTCCGCCCGCCGAGGCGCTGGTCAACCTGGACTCGGCGCTGCGCGGCACCAGGGGGGCGGCCGTCGCGGTCGCCCAGATCGACACCGGCGCGGGGGTGCTGCGGTTCGCCGGCGTCGGCAACATCGGGGCGCGGCTGCGTGAGGGCGGCACCTGGCGTTCGCTGCTGTCCCGGCCCGGCATCGTGGGCGTCCACCGGCATGCCACGCTGCGTGAGGACCGTATTCCGTGGGCGCCCGACCGGCTGCTGATCCTGCACAGCGACGGTCTGCCCAGCCGCTGGACGCCCCCGTCCGACCCGGACCTGCTGGCGGCCGACCCCGCCGTCGTGGCCGCGGTGACCCTACGTGACGCGAGCAGTTCCGCCCGGCCGGTGCGGGACGACACCGCCGTGGCGGTGCTGGCTCCGACCCCGTCGGAGGAGCCATGACGTCCAGTCTGCAGATCACGACCGCCGTCGACGCGGCCCAGGCCCGGATCGCCACCGCCCGGCTGGCCGCCGCGCACGGAGTGTCCGCTCTCGAGCGCACCCGGCTGACCAGCGCGCTCAGCGCCCATCTGCGGCAGTGCCTCACCAAGGGCGGCACCTGGTGGCTGACCCTGGACGTCACCGCCGCGCCCGGCGAGGACGGGCTGCTGCACGCGCTGGTGACCTCGGCCGACGTCACGGGTGCCACCGCCGCGCAGCCTCCGTGGCGGACGACGGTCCGCTGCCCGGAGGCCACGGACGGGGCCGGGGCCGCCGCGGTCGCCGACGACCCCGCCGTCCTGGCGGAGGCCCTGCTCGGCGCCGACGAGGACACCGCGCTGGTGCTGGAGAAACTCACCGAGCAGGAGGACCTGGTCACCTTCCACCGGGAGGAACTGCACCAGACCAACCAGGGCGTGCTCGCTCTGCACGCCGAACTGGACGCCGCGGGGCGTGCCCAGCGGGAGGCCTTCGCCGCCGAACGCAAGGCACGCACCGAGGCGGAGAGCGCCCGGCGCCGGCTGACGTTCCTGGCGGACGCCAGCGCGGTGCTGACGGCGTCCCTCAACCATGACGAGATCGTGCGCCGGCTGCCCGACCTGCTGGTGCCCGAGTACGCCCGCAGCGTCGACGTCTGGCTGTTCGACAGCGACGGTGACCGGCACCGGCCCACCCCGCATCCGGCAGCAGCCGTGCGCGCCGCCCGCACCGGGCGCCCCCAGTACGCCGCCGCCCACCCGGGAGGCCTGCCGGGCGTCGACGACCAGCCTCCGTCGGCGCTGGACCCCACCCGGCCCCTGCTGTGCGTCCCGCTGCCGACGCGCCGCGCGCCGCTGGGCGTACTGATCCTTTCCCCGCCGGGCGAGAGCTGGGACCCGGACGACGCCGTGATGCTGATCGAGCTCACCAGACGGGCCAGCATCGCCATCGACAACGCCCGCCGTTTCGAGCACAACCGGGACATCGCCGAGACCCTGCAGCGCGCCCTGCTCACGGACCTGCCGACCACGTCGGGCCTCAGCCTGGCCGCCCGCTACCTTCCGGCCACGCACGGACTCAACATCGGCGGCGACTGGTACGACGCCTTCCGGCAACCCGACGGCAGCCTGATCACCGTCATCGGCGACGTCACCGGGCACGGTCTGCACGCGGCCGTGATGATGAGCCAGCTGCGTACCGCGCTGCGCGCCTACGCCGTGGACGGCGGCAGCCCCGGCCAGTTGCTGACCCGGCTGCACACGTTCCTGCACCATCTGCAGCCCGACCTGTACGCCACCGCGGTCATCGCCCGCTTCCGGCCCGGCGATCCCACCCTGACCTGGGCGGCGGCGGGCCATCCGCCGCCGGTGCTGCGTACCCCCGACGGGCAGGTGCACACGCTGGACGCCAAACCGGGCGCGATGCTCGGCATCCCGTTGCGGCAGGTGATCGCCGACCACACCGCGCCGCTGGTGCCCGGTTCCACGCTGGCGTTGTACACCGACGGCCTGGTGGAGCGGCGCGCGCAGGGCATAGACCCGGGTATCGAGCGGTTGGCGGAGGCGCTCGGGACGTTCCGCTCCGAGGAGCTGGACGCGGACCTGGAGGGCGCTGCGGACCGGATCCTCACCCCGCTGCTGAGCGACTCCGAGCGCGACGACGACGTGTGTCTGCTGCTCTGTCACCTGGCCGCCTGAGATTCCTGCGGTTCGGATCCTCAGCGTCTCGTCCGCGAAATTCTCTCCTCTTCTTTCCCTCCCGCCCCGATGCGCTTCGGCGGCCGGGCGGGCATGGTGGTGATCGACGCGTACGGCTGCCCGCCGCGGCCCGGCGGGACGGTCGGCATCCGGTTGGATCAATGAGGTGCGAAGCAGCGATCCACGGGCAGGCGAATGGCGTTCGAGGCAGACCGCCTGGAGCCGCAGAAAGGGATGAACACCGTGACACGACCCAGGATCCTGGTGGTTGGAGCAGGTTTCGCCGGTGTGGAGTGCGTTCGCCGTCTGGAACGCAAACTCTCCCCCGACGAGGCCGACGTCACGCTCGTGACGCCGTTCGCCTACCAGCTGTACCTTCCGCTGCTGCCCCAGGTCGCCTCCGGCGTGCTGACGCCGCAGTCGATCGCCGTCTCGCTGCGCCGCAGCAAGAAGTACCGCACCCGGATCATTCCGGGCGGCGCGATCGGTGTGGACCTCAAGTCGAAGGTCTGCGTCATACGGACCATCACCGACCGGATCATCGACGAGCCGTACGACTACATCGTGCTGGCCCCCGGCAGCATCACCCGCACCTTCGACATCCCCGGCCTCACCGATCACGCGTTCGGCATGAAGACCCTCGCCGAGGCCGCGTACGTCCGCGACCACGTCATCTCCCAGCTCGACCTGGCCGACGCCAGCCAGGACCCGGCGGAGCGGGCCTCCCGGCTGCAGTTCGTGGTGGTCGGCGGCGGCTACGCGGGCACCGAGACCGCGGCCTGCCTGCAGCGTCTGACGCACGCCGCCGTCAAGCGCTACCCCCGCCTGGACCCGGGGCTGATCAAGTGGCACCTGATCGACATCGCCCCGAAGCTGATGCCGGAACTGGGCGACAAGCTCGGCAGCAGCGCGCAGGAGATCCTGCGCAGGCGCGGCATCGAGGTCTCGCTGGGGACCTCCATCGCGAAGGCGGGCCCGGAGGAGGTCACCTTCACCGACGGGCGGGTGATCCCCACCCGCACCCTCATCTGGACCGCCGGTGTGGTCGCCAGTCCCCTCATCGCCACCCTCGGCGCGGAGACCGTGCGGGGACGGCTCGCGGTCACCGCCAGCATGAACCTGTCGGGGCACGACGGGGTGTTCGCGCTCGGCGACGCCGCCGCGGTGCCCGACGAGGCCAAAGTTGAGGACGGCGCGGTGTGCCCGCCGACCGCACAGCACGCGATGCGGCAGGGCAAGCACGTCGCCGACAACGTCATCGCGGCCCTGCGCGACCAGCCGCTCCGCCCGTACGTCCACAAGGACCTCGGTCTGGTCGTCGACCTCGGCGGCAAGGACGCCGTGTCCAAGCCGCTCGGCATCGAGCTGCGCGGCGTGCCCGCGCAGGCGGTGGCGCGCGGCTACCACTGGCAGGCGCTGCGGACCGGCGTCGCCAAGACGCGGGTGATGACCAACTGGGTGCTCAACGCGCTCGCCGGTGACGATTTCGTCCGCACCGGCTTCCAGGCCCGCAAGCCCGCCAAGCTGAAGGACTTCGAGTACACCGACTCGTATCTCAAGCCGGAACAGGTGCGGGCCCACGTCGACGGCTCGGCGCGGCAGGAGCTGTGACGCTCCGGCCCACCTGACACGGAACGGTCCCTGACCGCCGATCGCCGGTGCCGGTCGGCGGTCAGCCGTGGGTCGGGGAAGCGACCGGGCCGGAAGCGGGCGATCGACCCGGTCATGACATGCTGAACTGGAGATCATGACGTGACACGGGAATGAGTACGGCGGCGTGAAGGCAGTGGGACGGTCCCTGAGGGCACGACTTCGGGACGGCGTCGCGGCGTCCGATCCCGGACTGTTGCGACTGGCCGCCGGCCTCAGAACGGTGGGCGCCATCGCCCTCACCATCACCGTGCTCGGCCTGCTCGGCTCCGACGTCACGCATCTGGTGGCCGGGGCGATGGCGGCCATGGTCGCGACCTTCGCCATCCGGGAGAAGCAGCGCGGGAAACAGGCCGTGACCCTCGCGCTCGGGCTGCCCGTCGCCCTGGCGTCCGTGACGCTGGGTGCGCTCCTCAGCTCCCGAGTGGTGGGCGGGGACGCCTTCTTCGTCGTCCTCATCTTCTGCGCGGTCTACGGCCGCCGGTTCGGCGACCGCGGCACGGCGCTCGGCCTGATCGGCTTCCAGGTCTACTTCCTGTCGCTGTTCGTCGGCGCCGCCGTCTCCGGCCTGCCGGAGCTGTACGGCGCCCTCGGCATCGCCTTCGCGAGCAGCGCGCTGGTGCGTTTCGTGCTCGTGCCCGAGACTCCCGCGGGCATCCTTTATCGGCTGCGCGAGGCGTTCCGGGCCAGGCTGGCCCAGTTGGTGTCCGCGCAGGTCGAGCTGCTCGACGCCGGTCCCCAGGAGCTGGAGAAAGCCCTGGAGGACGTGCGCGGCGGCACCGCCCGGCTGCACGAGACGGCGATGATGATCCAGGGCCGGCTGGAGGAGGGCACCGCCGACAAGGCCACGGCCAGGCTGCTGCAACGCCGGATCGCGGACGCCGAGATCGCCGCGGAGCGGCTGGGCCTGCTGTTGCTGACCGCCCGCAGCGCCGAGCGGGCCGACACACTGACCATGCATCTGCCGGGCGCCCCCGCCCCGGCGGGCGCTCCCCTGCCGGCGCGCGACGAGGCGACCGCCACCCTGCGCCGGGACCTCGACGCGCTGCGGATGCTGGTGCTGCGGCCGGTGTCGGAGAACGGCACCGCGCTGTCCCATGTGCGCAACCGGCTCCTCGGCTACCGCGACGGGGACAACCTGCCGGCCGCCCCGACGGTCGTCCAGGACGTGTTCCGGGGCATCGGCGAGGCGGCCCGCGCGGTGCTGGGGCTGCGGATCGCGCTGGGCGGCGCGCGGGACGAGTCGGACGACACGCCGGCGACGGCCCGCTCGCGGGAGGAAATGGACGCCGAGGACGCGGCGATCGACGCGGGCGAGGACGAGGACCGCGAGGACGACGAGGCCACCGGGCTGCGGCGGCCCACCACCCGGGCGGCCGTCCAGGTCGCGGTGGGGTCCTCGCTGGCCATCGTCGGCGGTGAGTTCCTTTCCAGCCAGCGCTGGTACTGGGCGGTGCTGACCTGCTGGATCGTCTTCATCAACACCGCGTCCACGGGCGAGATCCTGGTCAAGGGCTACCGCCGGCTGGTAGGCACCGTGCTCGGCGTGGTGGCGGGCATCGTGCTGGCGGGCCTGGTCGGCCATCACACCTGGACGGCGTTCGCTCTGGTGCTGGTGTTCGTCTTCGCGATGTTCTACACGGCGCCCCTGTCGTACACGTTGATGTCCTTCTTCGTCACGGCGGCGCTGGGGCTGCTCTACACCCTTCTGCACACCTACACCTTCTCGGTGCTGGTGCTGCGGGTGGAGGAGACGGCGCTCGGGGCGGCCTGCGGGATCGTGGCGGCGGCGTTCGTGCTGCCGGTGCACACCGACCGCCGTACGAACGATCTGCTGGTCACCGTTCTGGACCGGCTCAAGGACGTCACGGAGACGGCGGTCGACCAGCTCAGCGGTGGACCTCCGGTCGATCTGCTCGACCAGGCGCGCGATCTGGACCAGGCGCTGGCCGATCTACGGGCGGCCACCCAGCCGCTCACCCACCCGGTCACGCCGCTGCGGGCCCGCCGCGACACCGCCCGGTACGTGGTCGCGCTCCTGGAGACCTGCGCGTATCACGCGCGTTCGCTGGCCGCGACGGCCGAGCTGCTGCCCACGCATCCGTCGATCGCGGCAGATCCGAGGCTGCGCCGGGCCGGGCGGCGCATCGCGCACAACATCGCGGCGATCGCCGCGCGGCTCGCCGACGAGCAGGCGACGGTCGAGGTCGAGACCGGGCGGAGCATCGCCTCACTGCTGGAGCCGGACGTGCCGGGCACACCGAGGTACGGCAGGGTCACCGACCGGGTGCTGCGGCATCTGCAGCGTCTGGACGAGACCGTGGCCGGTCTGGCGCGGCCGCTGGACGTTCCGGTGGCCGAGCCGCGGCGGTGACGACGGGCGTGTGCCTCGGGTGACGGCCCGGATTTGGGGCCCGGGCCGTCAGATGTCCGTGGGCAGGTCGCTGGCCTCGGCGATGCCACGCAGCTCGTCGTTCATCTGCTGCCGTTCGCGGATGTAGTCGGCGATCTCGCCCAGGCGCACCGGGTCGGACGCGGTGGCCGCGTCCGTGACGACCCGGACCGGCCCGGTCTCGTCGATGTCCAGCTCGACCACCTCGTTGTCCAGCCGGCCCGTCACCGCGGTGGCGATGACCAGGGCTGCCTCGTCGCGGACCTCCTGGGGCAGCCCGCCGGGCCGGTCCTCGTCGAGCGCGAAGTCGAGCGCGGGCAGGCGTTCTTCCTCGATGGCCTTGAGAACCGGCTCGACCACGCTGAGCAGCAGGTTGTAGTCCTCGGTGTCCATGCGGATACGCAGCAGGCCCAGGTAGACGTCCACGGGCCGGCCGTCGGGCGGAAGCTCGGGTTCGTTCATCCTGTGCGGGTTCCCCGGACAGGGCCGGTTCAGACCCTGCGCCAGCGTGCCATCGCGAACGAGAACAGTCCGAAGAGCACGAGCCCGGCGGCCACGCAGACCAGCAGCCACGGTCCGAGCGGGGTCTCGGCGAACGAGCGGAGGGTGTCGTCGAGCCCCTTGGCCTTGTCGGGTTCGTATTCGATGGCGGCACGTACGGCGAATCCGCCGGCGGCGGCGAACACCACGCCACGGGCCGCGCCGCCGCCCACGCCCGTCACGTCCACCAGCCGACGGGTGCGCGGGGACATCTCGCCCAGCTTCAGCTTGTCGTGGTACTTGCGCAGGACGGCCCGGCCGGCGATCCACACACCGGCGACGACGATGCCGACGCCGGCCGCGCCCACCAGCCACTGTCCGGCGGGGGCCTCGAGGACCCGGGCGGTGACGTCCTTGGACTGCTTGTCGCTGGAGCTGCTGCCGCCCGAGCCCGCGGCGAAGGACAGCACCGAGTAGGCGACGAACGAGTAGAAGACGCAGCGCACGGCTGCCATCAGACGTTTCCTGGCCTTGCGGCCGTCCGGTCCGACCGACCCGAAGACGACTTCGGACAGTCGCCACAGGGCCATGCCCACCAGCCCGATGCCCAGGGCCCACAGCAGTACGGCCCCCAAGGGTTTCTCGGCGATCTCGGCGAGGGCGCCGCCGCGGTCCGCCTGGTGCTCGCTGTCGCCGAAGGCTATCTGCAGCGCCAGGACACCGACGAGCAGGTAGATGACGCCCCGCGCGGTCAGTCCCGCCCGTGCGGCGCTCTCCGCGGCCGAGCCCCTCGCCATTCTGCGGGCGCCCATCCGACCGGTGCGCACCGTGGCACTCGTGTTCATGTCGTCCTCCTGGAGGCCGGATGCCCTGGTCGTGAGCGGGCACGCCCGGCGCATGGGTGGTGTTCGAGGTGAGTTCCGAGGTCCGGGCCCGCGCGGGCTCACGACCCCGGCGGGGTCGCGGGTATCGGCGCCGGGGGCGTACCGCGACCCTGGGTGTTGAGCGGGGGTGAGCGGGCGGACACGGGCCGAGGTGCGCACCTCACGCACCTCGGCCCGTAGCCGCTCCGGCTCATCCCGTACCGCGGCCTGGTCGTCCGCGGTCTGCTGTCATTCGACCAACTGGGCCCGATCGGGCTCGGGCCGGGCACCGAGCAGACGGTGCGCGGTCTCCAGGGCTACTCGCACGTCCCGCGTGCCGGTGGACACGCAGAGCGTGTAGGCGAGGTCGCGCGCCCTCGGGCTCGGTTCGCTCGCCCGGGCGGCCTCCGCGGCCGACAGCGCCTCGTACTCGTCGACGACCTGACGCAGGAATCCGGGATGGGGCATCAGCATCCGTTTCGCTCCTCGTCCACTCAGACGGCTCGTGCGCCGGGCCCGCGACCGCCTGC
The DNA here is from genome assembly GCF_040612855.1 of Streptomyces sp. NPDC006332. Classification (NCBI taxonomy): domain Bacteria; kingdom Bacillati; phylum Actinomycetota; class Actinomycetes; order Kitasatosporales; family Streptomycetaceae; genus Streptomyces; species Streptomyces sp. NPDC006332. The sequence continues at coordinate 38,796 of NZ_JBEXRA010000061.1, read as the reverse complement.
CCGCTGCCCCAGCGCCTCGTCCCGCACCCGGGCGCAGCTGCGGCTGATCAGGCGGGAGACGTGCATCTGGGAGATGCCGAGCTGGTCGGCGATGCGGCTTTGCGTCATGTCCTCGAAGAAGCGCATGTAGAGGATGGCGCGCTCCCGCTCCGGCAGCCTGCGCAGGCCCTCCTTGGCGGACTCGCGGTCGACGACGGTGTCGTAGGAGTTGTCCGAGGCACCCAGGGTGTCGGCGAGGCTGTAGCCGTCCTCGCCGGCCGAGAGCTCGGCGTCCAGCGACAGGGTGCTGAAACTTTCGAGGGCCTCCATCCCGGTGGCGACCTCGTCCTCGGTCAGCCCGGTATGGGCGGCGAGGTCCGCCGTCGAGGGCTCGGGCGAGCCCGGGTTCTGGGTCAGTTCGCGGCGCGCCACTCGTACCTTGTTACGCAGTTCCTGCACCCGACGGGGCACGCGCAGCGCCCACATCCGGTCCCGGAAGTGACGCTTGACCTCACCGGTGATGGTGGGGACGGCGTAGCTTTCGAAGGCGCCGCGTTCGGGTTCGAAGCGGTCGATCGCCTTCACCAGTCCGAGGGCGGCGACCTGGCGCAGGTCCTCGACCGACTCGCCGCGGTCGCGGAAGCGACCGGCGATCCGGTGGGCCATGGGCAGCCAGGCGGTGACGAGCTCGTCGCGGACGGCGTCCCGTTCGGGACCGTCCTCCAGTGCGGCCAACCGGGTGAACAGGAGGGCCGTGTCGGGGGCGTCGTCGTGACGGCGCCGGTTGGCGGAGGTCGGCTGAGCGGGCGTGCCGGGACGGCTGGTCGTCGTATCGATGAGCATGCGGAATCGCTCCTGAAGCGGTCGGTTCAGGGAATTACCGCGGGAGGGTCGCCGCGCCCGGATGACCAGGAAGGCCCCGGAGCAGCCATACCGCTCCCGCTGGCGCGCCTCCGGTCCGAAGCACGAAATTGCGTCTGCCCTGCACCCCTGGGACCAAACTCCGATCCCTGGAAAGTGTTCAGGACGGTGGTTTCAGTTCAGTGGGACCACGGCGGTGATGCACTTCCCGCCGGAGGGCAGGTCGGTCACCCGGACGTCGCGTGCCAGTCGGCAGACGATGGGCCAGCCGTGGCCACCGACCCGTCGGCGCCCCTGCCGGTCGGTCGGCGGGGCGACCACGGGCAGCTGGTCGCTGCGGTCGCTCACCGACACCCGTACGCCGGGTCCCACGACGTCGACGTGGAAGTCCGTGATCCCGCCGCCGTGCAGGATCGCGTTGGTGGTGAGTTCCGAGGCGACGAGCAGCGCGTCGGAGAGGGCGTCCGCGTCGCACGGACAGTCGGTGGCGCGGCAGCGTTCGGTGACGGCCCGCTCGACCGCTTTGCGCGCCTCGGCCGGTTTGCACGGTCCAGCACGGCCGCGCCGCTCGGCGGCGTACGGTTCGAGGACGAACTCGGTCCTGTGCTGCTCGCACATCCCTTTCACTCCCTGCTTGCTGAAGGTAGGTGGATCGGGTCACCGGTGGCGGCCTCGTCGGGGCGCGGCGCCCGTGGACCGCGGCGCTTCCCGCGGCCTGGGTCTCGGCGGTTGCGTCCCTGGCCGGGCGGGCTCCCGCAGGTCTCCCTACTTCGGCTCACCTCTCCCCGGCGTACCAAACCTCCCTTTCCGGGCAGACCTCGGGTCATTCAGGCGACGCGAGCGGGTACGCGGTTGCCATGACTGATGTGGTGGATTCAGACGAGCTGTTGCGGCGCATCCAGCGCGCCCGGGCCTGCGCCGAGGAGGAGGAGCGGGCGTGGCGGACCCGCCGGGAGGACCTGCGGATGACGGATCCGGACGGAGCTCGTGACGCGGAGGTGCGCAGCGTGGTCTACGAGAGTGTGCTGAGGGTGCTGGACGAGATCCTGACGCCGGGCAGGTCGGCCGGAGGGGCGTGACCTCCGGCCCGGGCTCCCCTTCGCGGGCGTCGATCGACCCCGTGTGGGGAACCCGGGCCGCATGGCGATCGATCACACCCGCGCACCCGTTCTGGAAGCTCTGGCCGACTATCACCGCAAGGGGCGGCTGACGTTCGCGCCTCCGGGTCACAAGCAGGCCCGGGGCGCGGATCCCGCGGTGCGGGAGGTGCTGGGCGACGCGGTCTTCCTGGGGGACGTGCTGGCGTCGGGCGCCCTCGACGACCGGCTCACCCGGGGCAGGGTGCTGGAGCGGGCCGAGGAGCTGATGGCCGACGCCGTGCACGCGGAGCACACGTTCTTCACCACCTGCGGGAGTTCCCTGTCCGTCAAGGCCGCGATGCTGGCGGTCGCCGGGCCGCACGAGAAGCTGTTGATCGGACGGGACGCGCACAAGTCCGTCGTGTCGGGGCTGATCCTGTCCGGTATCGAGCCGGTCTGGGTCGTGCCGCGGTGGGACCCGGAGCGGCGGCTGGCGCATCCGCCGTCCGCGGCGGAGTTCGAGGCGGCGTTCGATGCCCATCCCGACGCCAAGGGCGCGCTGATCACCAGTCCGACGCCGTACGGTGCCTGTGCGGATCTGCGGGAGGTGGCCGGGGTCTGCCACTGTCGGTCGGTTCCGCTGATCGTGGACGAGGCCTGGGGCGCCCATCTGCCCTTCCACCCCGATCTGCCGTCCTGGGCCATGGACGCCGGCGCCGACATCTGCGTGACCAGCATCCACAAGATGGGCAGCGGCCTCGAGCAGGGTTCCGTCTTCCATCTGCGGGGCGATCTGGTTCCGGCGGAGCTGCTGCGGATGCGGGCGGATCTGCTGGGCACGACCAGTCCGTCGGTGCTGCTGTACGCGGGCCTCGACGGGTGGCGTCGCCAGATGGCCCTCCACGGCGAGGAGCTCATGGGCGGCGCGCTGGACCTCGCGGCCGATGTCCGGGCGCGGATCGAGAAGATCGACGGGATGCACGTCAACGACCGGGCCGACTTCTGCGGTGCGGGCCTGGCCGAGGACTTCGACCCGTTGCCCGGCGTCATCGACATCGAGGCGCTCGGGATCACCGGGTACCAGGCGGCGGACTGGCTGCGCGAACACCGGGACGTGAACGTGCATCTGTCCGACCACCGTCGGATCGGCGCGCAGATCACCCACGGCGACGACCAGGAGACGGCCGGGCAACTGCTCGCCGCGCTCGAGGACTTGGCGCGGGCGGCGCCGGACCTGCGCCCCGCGCCGCGGGTGGAGGTGCCGTCGGCCGGCGAGCTGCGGATGGTGCAGGCCCGCCTGCCGCGGGACGCGTTCTTCGGACCGGCCGAGCACGTCCCGCTGTCCGAGGCCGTGGGGCGGATCGCCGCCGAGATGATCACGCCGTATCCGCCCGGTATCCCCGCCGTGCTGCCCGGCGAGCGGCTGACCGATCCGGTGCTGCGCTATCTGCGTACCGGACTGAACGCGGGCATGAACCTTCCCGACGCCACCGACCCCGAGCTGGAGACGATCAGGGTTTTGGGCCGGGACGCGGAGTGAGCGCCGAGTGAAACGGGTCACCTGCCCCGCATTCGGCTTCGCGCAGGCGCCCTGAATGGTTTACGGTTCACTTATACGTGGCCACGGAGTCGACCGTACCGTCCTCCGAAGTCACCGCTCAACGGCCCTGGCTGGTCTCCCCCGTCCAGCCAGGGCTTTTTCATGCCCGGGCACCGGTCCCCGCAAGAACGTGCTCGATTCTCCTGTCCGCCGAGGTGCCCAGGGGACCGGGAGCCGCTGGAATGGGCTTAGTGAGTGGACCCCCCTCAGGGAAGAACCGGAAGTGCCGCCGGCGAGGAGCCCCGTGCCATGACCAAAGCGATCAAACTGCTGACCGCCCTCGGGCTGCCCCAACGCGAGCGCCTGATGACCCTGGCCCGGGAGGTCTCCTTCCCCGAGGACGCCCGGATCTTCGAGGCGGGTGGTACGGCCGACCGTTTCTGGGTCATCCGCTCGGGCGCGGTCTCACTGACCCAGCAGGTGACGTCCCAGCAGCGGGTCACGGTCGCCTCTCTCGGCGCGGGCGACCTGCTCGGCTGGTCCTGGCTGTTCAAGCCCTACCAGTGGGACTTCGGCGCGGAGGCCTTCAGCCCGGTGCGGGCCTACGAGTTCGACGCGGCGGCCGTGCTGCGGCTCTGTGAGGAGGACCGCCGGCTCGGGATGATCCTGGTGCGGACCGTCGCCGAGATCCTGGCGCACCGCCTGGAGACGACCCGGGGCAAGCTGATGGAGCAGTACGCCTTCAAGCGGCGCGGGGGCCTGTAGGACGCCGAGTCGGGCGGCGGTAGCGGCGCAGCGCCTGTAGGGGCCGCCGGAGTTCAGATGCGGTAGCGGCGCAGCGCCGGGACCGCGAGCGCCAGGCTCAGCATGACGGCGACCACCAGGAGCCCGCCGCCCGCGACCGCCGTGCGCGCGCCGAACGCCGAACCCGCCGTGCCGTGCAGCACGTCGGCCAGGCGCGGGCCGCCCGCGACGACGACGGTGAAGACGCCCTGCATCCGGCCGCGCATCTCGTCGGTCGCGGCGGACAGCAGGATCGCCCCGCGGAAGACCATGGAGACCATGTCGGCGACACCGGCCACCGCGAGGAACACCACGGCGAGCCACAGGCTGTCGCTCAGTCCGAAGCCGGTGATGGCCGCGCCCCAGGCCACGACCGCGCCGATGACCATCCAGCCGTGCCGGCGGGCCCGGGAGAACGTGCCGGAGAAGAGCCCGCCGACCACCGCGCCGATGGGTATCGCCGCGAACAGGAGGCCGAGTGCGAGTCCTTCGCCGTAGGGGGCGTACGTCTGGGAGGCGAGCTGGGGGAACAGGGCGCGGGGCATGCCGAAGACCATCGCGATGATGTCGGCCAGGAAGGACAGCAGCAGCACCTTGTGTGCGGAGATGTAACGGAACCCCGCCACGATCTCCCGCACCCCCGCCCGGCGCGCGGAGGCCGACGCCAGGGGCGGCAGGGAGGGCAGTCGGTAGACCGCCCACACCGTGACGCACAACGCCAGGGCGTCGATGAGATACAGCTCCGGCAGGCCGACGACGGGGATCAGGACACCGGCGAGCAGCGGTCCGACGACCTGTCCGGTCTGCATGACGGTGGAGCCGAGGGCGTTGGCGGCGGGCAGCTGTTCCTCGGGCACCAGGCGGGCGATGGAGGCGTTGCGGGCCGGGGCGTTCAGTCCCCAGAACGCCTGCTGCACCGCCAGCAGCACCATGAGGACGGCCACCGAGTCGAACCCTGTGACCGCCTGGAGCCAGAACAGGACCGAGGTGACGGCGATACCGCTGTTGGTGATCAGCAGCAGCTTGCGCCGGTCCATGGTGTCGGCGACCGCCCCGCCCCACAGGGCGAACACGATCAGCGGCAGCAGTCCGGCGAGGCTCGCGGCGCCCACCCAGGCCGAGGACCCGGTGATGTCGTAGATCTGCTTCGGTACGGCGACAGCGGTGAGCTGGCTGCCGACGGCTGTGACGATCGTCGAGGACCACAGCCTGCGGTAGGCGGGCACGCGCAGCGGGCGGGTGTCCATGGCCCAGCGGCGCCAGCCGCCCCGGGGCTGCTTCGTGTCGTCCGCGGAGGAAGAGTGCGGTTCGGTGCTGCTGCTCTCGCTGGTGTCCACGGGCTTCCTGGTTGCTTGTTACACCTATCGGGTCCGGGGTTCACTATCGCAGGACCTTCCGAGAGCCGGGATGCGATATCTCAGGTTGTGGACATCAGCCCTGCCAGTGGTGACCTTCGGGTTCGCACTAGGCCCCCGCCACGAGCGTGACGCCGAGGGCGATCATCGTCGTCGCGATCAGGCCGTCGAGGACGCGCCAGGCGGTCGGCCGGGCCAGGAAACGGCCGAGCAGCCGGGCTCCGAATCCGAGCGCGGCGAACCAGCACAGGCTCGCCAGCGCGGCTCCGAGCCCGAACGTCCAGCGCAGCGGGCCCCGGTCGGCGGCGACCGAACCGAGCAGGAAGACGGTGTCGAGGTAGACATGGGGGTTCAGCCAGGTCATCGCCAGACAGGTGAGTACCGCCCGCCGCACCGACCCCTCCGACTCCCCCTCGGTGCGCAGGGCACCGCCGGGCCGCAGCACCCGACGTGCGGCCAGGGCGCCGTAGCCGAGCAGGAACGCGCCGCCGATCCAGCCGATCGCGGTCAGCGCACCCGGCCAGGCCACCACCACCGCGCCCACCCCGCCGACGCCGAGGGCGATCAGGAAGGCGTCGGACAGGGCGCAGATGCCGACGACGGCCAGGACCGCGTGGCGCCGGACGCCCTGGCGCAGCACGAAGGCGTTCTGGGCGCCGATGGCGACGATCAGTGAGAGGCCGGTGCCGAAGCCGGCGGCCGCGGCGGTGAGGGAAGCGGTCATGACGTCGACGCTAGGGAAACGATCACCGCGTGTACAGCTAAGGATTCTTACGTACCATTAGCTGTCGTGATGATGACCGAGCTTCCTGCCGACCAGGTGCGGACCCTTCTCGCGGTGGTGGACGAGGGCACGTTCGACGCGGCGGCCGCCGCTCTGCATGTGACACCGTCGGCGGTGAGCCAGCGGGTGAAGGCTCTGGAGCAGCGCACGGGGCGGGTGTTGCTGGTCCGCACGAAGCCGGTGCGGCCGACCGAGTCCGGCGAGGTGGTCGTGCGGTTCGCCCGGCAGTTGGCCCGGCTGGAGCGGGACGCGCGCGCCGAGCTCGGCATGAGCGGTGCCTCGGAGCCCACCCGGGTCTCGGTCGCGGTGAACGCGGACTCCCTGTCGACGTGGTTCCTGGGGGCGCTCACGCGGGTCGACCGGGAACCTCGTCTCTGTTTCGAGCTGCGCCGCGAGGACGAGAGCCGCACGGCGGCACTGCTGCGGGAGGGCCTGGTGATGGCCGCCGTCACGTCGTCACCCGATCCCGTGGCGGGCTGTTCGGTGCGGTCGCTGGGCCGGATGCGTTATGTGGGCGCGGCACACCCGGACTTCGCCGCCCGACATCTCGGCGGACCGCTGCCGGACGCGCTCGCGGCGGCGCCGGTGCTGGTCTTCGACCGCGACGACGACCTCCAGGACGCGTTCGTGCGCGGGCTGCGCGGAGACCGGCAGGGGGCGAGTCAGGTACGGCACCACGTCCCCACCTCCGAGGGCTTCGTCGAGGCCGTGGTGGCCGGTCTCGGCTGGGGCCTGGTGCCCGAGGTTCAGGCGCGGCCCCTGCTGGACGCGGGCCGCCTCGTCCCCCTGGCGCCGGAACGCACGGTGGACGTGCCGCTGTACTGGCAGCAGTGGAAGCTCGACTCACCGGCACTGGCCGCGGTCGCCGACGCGGTGGCGAGAACCGCCGCGGAGACACTGCGCGCCTGACCGGCCGACGGCCCCGGCTTTCGGCCTGACGGCCTGCCGCACCCCCCGACGGCGCCCCCGCCGCCCCGCGGCCGTGAACGCCGTCGACGCGGCGTGCCGTCGGCGATTCACGGTCCCGGGCCGGGATGCTGGGCGGGCGGAGCTTGATCGTGTCCACCCGTTCGCGGCCGGGCCCTGAGCGACGTCAGTCGGGCCTCAGCGCTGTCCAGGAGCATCTCCAGTGCCGTCGGGTACGCGCTGGTCACCATGCGGGTGGCCAGGAGAGGGGCCGCCTCGGCGATGCGGGGGTGGGTGGCGCGTGGGAGGCGGGCGTACGTCGAGCGCCACACCTCCTCGTCGGCGTGCTGGGAAGCACTCGGCAGGGTCAGCGAGGCCGCGTCGAGGGCGGCGAAGGCGAGGGTCTGGTCGATGAAGGCGTGGTACACGCGCACGGTGTCCGGCAGTGGGAAGCCCGCGGTTCTGAGGATGTCCAGGACCGCCTCGTCGGCGGCGAGTTCGTTCGCCCGGCCGGTGACCCGGTTCGTGGTCAGCAGGGCGGCCTGCGGGTGCGCCAGGTACGCGGTGTGGATGCGCAACCCGACGGTCCGCAGGTCCGACCGCCACTGCCCCGTCGCCTCCCAGCCGTCCAGGGCCTGACCGATGAGCGCGTCACCGATGGCCAGCGTCAGGTCGTCCATGCCGCGGAAGTACCGGTAGAGCGTGGACGGGTCGGCGTCCAGGGCGAGGCCGAGGCGGCGGGCGGTGAGTCCGTCGCTGCCGTGTTCGCGCAGCATGCGCAGCGCGGTCTCCACGATCAGCCGCTCCGACAGCACCGTGCCGCTCCTGGTGGGCCGTCGCCGGCGCCGCTTCTCCTCGGGGACCACGGGTTTCGGCACCACGGCCGGCCTCCCTCTCTCGGTGAAAGCCCCTTATGCCAACGGCATTGACCTTGTGTGAGCGTACGGCGTTGTATCGGCGTCGAGGGCCCCACATCAGCGATGCATCACGACACATCAGCGACGTTCGAACCGGCAGGGAGTTCTTGTCATGCGTGTACTGCTCGTGGGCGCCGGCGGAGTGGGCACCGCCATCACCCGGATCGCTGCCCGACGGCCGTTCTACGAGGCGATGGTGGTCGCCGACCACGACCCCACGCGGGCCGAGACGGCCGTCGCGGCGCTCGGAGACGGAGGAAGCCGTTTCCTGGCCGAGCGCGTGGACGCCGGCGACGAGGCCGCCGTGGCGGCACTGCTGGCGCGCCACCGCTGCGACGTCCTCCTGAACGCGACCGACCCCCGGTTCGTGATGCCGCTGTTCCGGGCGGCGCGGACCGCCGAGGCGACCTATGTCGACATGGCGATGTCGCTGTCCCGGCCGCACGCCGAGCGCCCGTACGAGGAGTGCGGGGTCAAGCTCGGTGACGAGCAGTTCACGCGGGCGCCGGAGTGGGAGATCGCCGGCGCGCTGGCCTTGGTCGGGATGGGCGTGGAGCCCGGGCTGTCGGACGTCTTCGCCCGGTACGCGGCCGACGAACTCTTCGACGAGATCGAGGAGATCGGTGTCCGCGACGGCGCGAACCTCACCGTCGACGGCTACGACTTCGCCCCGTCCTTCAGCATCTGGACCACGATCGAGGAGTGCCTGAACCCTCCGGTCGTCTACGAGGCCGACCGGGGCTGGTTCACCACCGAGCCGTTCAGTGAGCCGGAGGTGTTCGACTTCCCCGAGGGCATCGGGCCGGTCGAGTGCGTGAACGTGGAGCACGAGGAGGTGCTGCTGGTGCCGCGTTGGGTGGACGCCCGCCGGGTCACCTTCAAGTACGGGCTGGGCGAGGAGTTCATCCGGACGCTGCGGACGCTGCACCTGCTGGGCCTGGACCGGACCGCCCCGGTGACGGTGCCGGGCGTCGCCGGGCCGGTCGCGGTCTCGCCCCGCGACGTCGTCGCCGCCTGTCTGCCGGACCCGGCGACGCTGGGCGAGCGGATGCACGGCAAGACCTGTGCGGGCACCTGGGTGCGCGGCGTCAAGGACGGGGCGCCGCGCGAGGTGTACCTGTACCACGTGGTCGACAACCAGTGGTCCATGGCGGAGTACGGCTGTCAGGCGGTGGTGTGGCAGACAGCCGTCAACCCGGTCGTCGCCCTCGAACTGCTCGCCACGGGCGCCTGGAGAGGCACGGGTGTCCTGGGCCCCGAGGCCTTCCCGGCCGGTCCCTTCCTCGACCTGCTGACCGCGTACGGCTCCCCCTGGGGCATCCGCGAGCAGTGAACCCCCGCCATATCTTCACGAGGTCCCACAGGACTCGGCTGTTTCGCCCAGGCATCGACCGGAGACCCGGAAACGAGTAAGACATCCCCGAGGGCACGTCCGACTTCGATCGCAGGTGAGTTTTTCATGGAGAACTGGCGCGAACACGCCGCGTGCAGCCACGAGGACCCCGATCTGTTCTTCCCGATCGGCACCACCGGGCCGGCGCTGGTGCAGGAGGAACAGGCGAAGGCCGTGTGCCGTCCCTGCCCGGTCCAGGATCAGTGCCTGCAGTGGGCGCTGGACACCGGGCAGAGCATCGGCGTCTGGGGCGGAACGAGCGAGAACGAACGGCGTGCGATCAAGCGTCGCGCGGCGGCCCGTCGACGAGCCGGCTGACGGGATGATCTGAGGCGGCTGATGTGGGGGCCCGGTGAGTACGACACCGGGTCCCCACATCAGCCGCCGCTTCGGCGCAGCGGTCCCCAGTCGCTCGGCTGCCGGTCCACCGCGGCCCGTGCCTCGTCGATCACCCGGTGGTCGATCCAGCACATCGGCCCCACATCCACGACCAGCGGCTCGTTGTCGGGCCCACGGCCCGTCTCCCGGCCCGTGAGGACCCAGGGACGCACGCCGGGGCCCTTCTCGTGCACCAGATGGGAGTAGTCGTACAGCCGGCGGGCCACCCACAACTCGACCGGGCGGTCCTCCCACCACTCCTCGACGTCGAGCGGGTTGGCGGACAGTCCCGGCATGGACACACCCGTGAGATCGTCGGTGCTGGACAGCCCGGCGAGGTCGGTCTCCGGTCCGCGCGACCAGCGGACGTACGTGCGGTGGTGGCGCTCGACCAGGTCGGTCAGCTCGGCGAGCGTCCGTACGACCGGCATCTCGCACGCTGCGGACATGGTTCTGACCTCCCTCTTCGCCGTGTGCTCGGACGGGGTACCCGATCGACGGCGGCGGAACCGGACGGGCCGCTACCGCGGCGGGCCGCCCGGCAGCCGCAGGGTGAAGACGCTCCCGTTACCGGGCTCGCTCGCCGCCTCCACGCTGCCCCCGTGCGCGGCGACCAGGTGGCGGACGATGGGCAGGCCCAGACCGCTGCCGCCGGTGCGGCGGCTGCGGGACTTCTCCGCGCGCCAGAACCGGTCGAAGACGTACGGCAGGTCGTCGGCCTCGATTCCGGTACCGGTGTCGGTGACCTGCAGCAGCACGTCGCCGTCGGCGCTGCGCGCGGCCAGGGTGACGGTGCCGTCGGCGGGCGTGTGGCGCAACGCGTTGGACACCAGGTTGCCCAGCGCCTGCCGCATCCGCACCGCGTCGGCGTGCAGCCACGGGGTGCCGTCCACGGTGGTGCGGAGGCGGACGCCGGCCGCGTCGGCGGCGACCCGGTGGGCGGCGGCCACCTGGTCGAGGAGTTCGTCGCAGCGCACCGGCTCCGGGTGCAGGCGCAGCGCGTCGGCGTCGGCGTCGGCGAGGTCGCGCAGGTCGTCGATGACCCGTTGCAGGACGAGGGCCTCGTCGTGCAGGGCGGCGAGCAGGGCCGGGTCCGGGTCGACGACGCCGTCTCGGGTGACCTCGAGCCAGCCGCGGATGTTGGTGAGCGGGGTGCGCAGTTCATGGGCGATGTCGCTGACCATCGCCTTGCGTTGGGCCTCCAGGCGTTCGCGGCGCTCCGTCAGCTCGTTGAAGGCGGCGGCCAGGATGCCGGTCTCGTCCCGGGTGGTGACGGGAACCCGCACGTGCCGTTCCGGCGGCTGTTGCGCGGCCTCGGTCAGCGCCCGCAGCGGCCGGACGAGCCGGGTGGCGATCACCGCCGTCACGGCCACCGTGACGGCGAGGACGAGCCCGGCGGCACCGACGACCTTGGCCTTGTTGCCCGGGGACATGTCGAACCGTACGGCGGGAGTGTCCTTGTCGCCGCCCAGGAACAACTGCGCGGCGGGCGCGGCGTAGGGGTCGAGCTGGGCGCGGCGGGCATTGTCGAGGCAGGCCTGGGCCGCGCGCGCGACCCTGGGCCCCACCTTGGCGAGCACCGGTGCGAACGACGGGACCCGCGGAGCCGAGGGGGTGACGTCCACTCCGAGGTACAGCGGCATCCCGGGCTCCAGGCCCGCCCGGGTCAGACAGCTCCGGGCGCGTTTCTCGAGGGCGGTCAGTGCCTTCTGCTCGGTCGCCAGCGGCGTGTTGAACCGGCCGTCGGCGCACGCGTCGGGCACATAGGCGGGGTCGGCGCTGCCGTCCGCCTCGGTGAGGACCGGTCGGCCGCTCGGCGCGCGGCTGAGGCTCAGGTCGATGCCGTACCGGGCGAAGCAGCCCTGTCGTTCGTGGGCCAGGGCGTCGAGCTCGCGGCGTTCGCCCTCGGTCAGCCGGTAGGGGCCCACCACCCGCGGATCCGTGCCGCTGATCTGGGCGCCGCGCTCCGTGTAGGTGTCGGTGCGCAGGGGGTCGACGGTGGCGGCGGCGGTCAACGGCAGCGCGGTCCCGCGGGGCGCGGAGTCGGCGAGGGGGGTGCGGTCGGCCGTGGTCAGGGCGATGCGCCGGCCCGTCTTCTTGGACAACTCCCGCACCGTCGGCCCGACTCCGCTCCAGTCGGGGTGGGTCGCGGCGTATCCGCTGAGCCGGGCGAGGACGTCCATGTCGTCGGCGAGGACCTGCCCCTGTTCCTCCCGCAGGGCGCGGGTGGTGGTCTCCACCGCCAGCCAGGCGGTCGCCGCCACGGAGCACACGGCGACGAGACCGGAGGCGATCAGCAGCCGCACCAGCAGGCGTTTGCGCAACGGTATCCAGCCGCTCATCCGCGGCCGCCGCTGAGCTTGTAGCCGACCCCGAAGACGGTCAGCAGCCGGGCGGGGCGGCGCGGGTCCGCCTCTATCTTGCGGCGCAGGTTCATGACGTGGACGTCCACGGCCCGTTCGGTGGAGGCCCGGTCGGTGCCCCGGGTGACCTCCAGCAACTGCCGCCGGGAGAACACCCGTTCTGGTTCGCCGGCCATCGCCAGCAGGATCTCGAACTCGGCCGGTGTGCACTCCACGAGGGCGCCCTCGCAGCGCACCTCGTGCCGTACCCGGTCGACGGTGACTCCCCCGGCCCGTACGACGGACTCGTCCCGGCGCTCGGCCGGAGCGCGGGAACTGCGCCGCAGGACCGTGCGGATGCGGGCCATCAGCTCGCGCGGGCTGTACGGCTTGGTCATGTAGTCGTCCGCGCCGAGTTCCAGACCCAGCAGGACGTCGTCCTCGGCGGTGCGGGCGGTGAGCATCAGGACGGGGATGTCGTCGTCCCGGCGCAGCACCCGGCACACCCCGAAGCCGTCGATCACCGGCAGCATCAGGTCCAGGACGACGAGGTCCGGCCGGAGCCGGTGGGCCGCATCGAGGGCGGCCCGGCCGTCGTGGACCACGGTGGCGGTGTGTCCCTCCGCCAGCAGGGACCGGCGGATGAGTTCGGCCTGCATCTCGTCGTCCTCGGCGACCAGCACATGTGCGCACACGCGGCGGATCCTAAGCGGTGGGGGAGACCTTGGCGGACTCAGCGGGCAAAGGAGTCCGCGGACTCAGCGGGCCAGGGAGTCCGCGTCGCCCATGACGACGACGGGGTGACGGCCGGGGTCCAGCGTCCGCAGCAGGTCGACCATGTGCTGTTCGGCGATGCTGACGCAGCCGTGGGTGGGGCCGCCGTGGTCGACGTGGAACCAGATACCGCCGCCGCGGGCCGCGCCGAGGGGCCGGGTCCAGTCCAGCGGTGTGGTGCCGGACCGCCGGTTGTAGTTGATGGCGATCACGTAGTCGAAGGACCCCGCCAGCGGCTCGCCCTCGAAGCCCGTGCCGGTCGCGGTGAAGCCGCTCCCCCGGTCGTACGGCAGCCGGGTGCCGGGGTCGCGGAGCCGGCCGCCGGCGTCGGTGAGGGTGAAGACGCCGATGGGTGAGCGCAGGTCACCGGCCCGGTGGTGGTCGGTCCAGCCGTTGCGCGCGTTGTGCGCCGGCCAACTCTCGCCGGCCTGCCAGCCGGCCGCGGTGCGCTCGTACAGGACGACCGTGGACAGCGGGGAGTCGCTGCCCCTTCCGGTCACGACGACGGCCTGCCGTGCGTCGGAGGGGACCTCGGACAGGGTCTTCGGCCCCAGCCCGGGCAACGTCCGTGGTGCGGTGTTCTCCGGCGAGGCCGCGGGCGGCGAGGGCCGGCCGAGCGCCTGCGGCGTGCTCGCCGCCGGGGCGGCGCCGGGCCGGTGGTCCTGGACCGCCGCCGCGCCGCCGCCGCATCCCGTGAGCAACAGGGACGCGGCCAGCAACGCGGCCGGAGGACTGTGTCTGATCATGATTCGACCTTGACCGACACTTGTGAGGAACTCGTCAGGATCACAATTCCGTTCGGGTTACGGCCTGTTCGGCTTGCCGGACGTGTACAGCCAGGTGTGGAACAGCGCGTCCAGGTCCTTGCCGGACTGCCGTTCCGCGAGCCGCTCGAACTGGGTGGTCGTGCCGTGTCCGTAGCGGTGTTCGGCGGCCCAGGCCCGCAGGATCCGGTAGAACGTCCGGTCGCCGACGGCCTTGCGCAGGACGTGCAGGGTCATGGCACCGCGTGCGTAGACGGGCGTGCCGAAGATGTTGGCGCCGCTGCCCGGGTCGCCTGGCGGGAAGGCCCACAGGCCGTCGCTCGCCGGACGTTTGTAGAGCCCGTCGAAGGTCTTCTGCGCGCTCGGGCCGCCGTGCTGTTCGCTGTACAGCCACTCCGCGTACGTCGCGAAGCCCTCGTTGAGCCAGATCTCCTTCCAGGAGGTGAGGGAGACGGAGTCGCCGAACCACTGGTGGGCGTTCTCATGGACGAGGGTGCTCAGGTCGGGGGCGCTGTCGTACACCGGCCGGGTCTGGGTCTCCAGGGCGTAGCCGACGTTCGGGGCGCGATCGACGATGGAGCCGGCGGCGCGGTAGGGGTAGGGCCCGAACAGCTTGCTCTCCCACTCCAGCACCGAGGGCAGCTTCTTCAGTACGGGCTTCGCGGCGGCGGCCTCCCGCGGGTCCACGGCGTCGTAGACCTTGATGCCGTCGCGGGTCGTGTACTGCTTGACCTGGAACGTCCCCACGGTCGCGGTGGCGAGGTAGGCGGCCATGGGTTCCCGCTGGCGCCAGCGGAAGGTGGTGGTGCCGTTCCTGGTGCTCTGCCCGAGCAGGACGCCGTTGGCGACGGCGGTGCGGCCCTTGGGGACGGTGATCGTGAAGTCGTAGGACGACTTGTCGAGGGGGTGGTTGTTGGCCGGGAACCAGGTCATGGCGCCCTGTGGTTCACCGGCGACGAAGGCGCCGTCGTCGGTGGGGATCCAGCCGTCGAGCGAGCCGTCCGGGTCGGTGACCGGCGCGGGCTTGCCGGCGTAGGTGAGCGTCACCTGGAACCGGTCGCCCTTGCGCAGGGCGTGGCGCGGGGTGACGACGAGTTCCTGGCCGTCGCGGCGGTACTCCGCCTTGACGTGGTCGACCGTGAGGCCGGTGACCTTCAGCCCTTCGAAGTCGAGGTCGAAGCGGCTGAGCCGCTGGGTGGCGCGGGCGGTGAGCACTGCCTTGCCGGTGAGGTGACGGCCGCCCGGGTCGTAACGGAGCGTCAGGTCGTAGTGGCCGACGTGATAGCCGCCGTTGCCGGCCAGCGGGAAGTAGGGGTCTCCGACACCGGACGCGCCGAGGGGCCCCGCGGCAGCGGGTCCGGCGGCTGCGAGCAGGGCCGCGAGGGCGACGGGGACGGTGACGCTCACGGCCTCTCGGCGGAGGACGGTGGTGCGTCTGACGGACGGTCTCACACGGACTCCTACGGTGGGGGTGCCAACGACCTCACACTAGGGGCCCGCCTCCCCCCGATCGACCTCTACCGGGTCAAGTCCCGCCGCGCCCACCCGTTCTGACCGGTGCTCGGCGCTACGCTGCCGAGACCGCCCCGCCGCCCGAGAAAGGCCCGCCCGTGAGCGTCCGTGTCCGTCGCGTCTACGAACCGCCCGAGCCCGACGACGGCGTACGTGTCCTGGTCGACCGGCTGTGGCCGCGCGGCCTGTCGAAGGACGCGGCGCACGTCGACGAGTGGCCCAAGGCCCTCACCCCGTCGACCGAGCTGCGCCGCTGGCACCACTCCGGCGAGGGGTCGTACGAGGAGTTCAGCGAGCGGTACGAGGCAGAGCTGACCGCTCCCGAGGCGGCCGAACTCCTCGACGGGTTGCGTGAGTTGACCGGCCGAGGAGCTGTCACGCTGCTGACCGCCGCCAAGTCCCCCGAGCAGAGCCACGCCTCCGTGCTGGCCCGTCTCCTCACGGCGTGAGCAGACGGGCCGTTCACCATCAGGCGGTCTGCCGAGCGGCCGCCCGTCCCGCCGCCCGCCCCGAGAAGAGGCAGCCGCCGAGGAACGTGCCCTCCAGCGCGTTGTAGCCGTGGACGCCACCGCCGCCGAAGCCGGCGACCTCGCCCGCCGCGTACAGCCCCTCCAGGGGCTTGCCGTCGGCGCCGAGGGCGCGGGAGTCCAGGTCGGTCTGGATGCCGCCGAGGGTCTTGCGGGTGAGGGTGTGCAGCTTGACACCGATCAGGGGGCCGGCCGCCGGGTCGAGGATGCGGTGCGGGGTGGCGACCCGGCCGAGCCGGTCGCCGATGTAGCGGCGGGCGTTGCGGATGCCCTGCACCTGGGCGTCCTTGCTGTAGGGGTTGGCGATCTGCAGGTCGCGGGCCTCGATCTGGCGCCGGATCCCGGTCGCGTCCAGGAGTGACTTGCCGGTCAGGTCGTTCATCTTCCCGACGAGTTGTTCCAGATTCGAAGCGGTCACGAAGTCCGCGCCCTTGCGCAGGAAGGCGTCAACCGGCCCTGGAGCCCCCTTGCCGAGCACCCGCTCCTTCAGGAAACCGGCGCGGTCCTTGGCGGTGATGTCGGGGTTCTGCTCGGAGCCCGACAGGGCGAACTCCTTCTCGATGATCTTCTGGGTGAGGATGAACCAGAAGTGGTCGTATCCGGCGATGTCCTCGGTGGTGCGCAGGTACTCGAGGGTGCTGAGGGTGTCGTAGCCGGGAAGGCACGGCTCGGGCAGTCGGCGGCCGAGGGCGTCGAACCACATCGAGGACGGGCCCGGCAGGATGCGGATGCCGTGGCCGGGCCAGATCGGGTCCCAGTTGCGCAGCCCCTCGGTGTAGTGCCACATGCGGTCCCGGTTGACCAGACGTACCCCGGCGTCGGCGCTGATGTCGAGCATCCGGCCGTCGACGTAGGCGGGCACGCCGGTGACCATCTCGGCGGGCGGGGTGCCGAGGCGCTCGGGCCAGTGGCGGCGGACCATCTCGTGGTTGGCGCCGATGCCGCCGGTGGTGACGACGACGGCCTGGGCGGTGAGTTCGAAGTCACCGACACGTTCGCGACTGGAGGCGACGCCCCGGGCCGCGTGGTCCTCGGCCAGCACGGTGCCGCGTACCCCGCACGCCGCGCCCTTCTCGACGACCAGTTCGTCGACCTGGTGGCGGTGGTAGAAGGTGAGCAGCCCGTCGCGTGCGGCCTGCTTGGCGTGATCGACGAAGGGCTCCACGACGCCCGTTCCGGTGCCCCAGGCGATGTGGAAGCGGGGTACGGAGTTGCCGTGTCCGTGGGCGGTCAGGTCGCCGCGCTCGGCCCAGCCGACGGTGGGCAGGAACGAGATGCCGTGCCCCTGGAGCCAGGAACGTTTCTCCCCTGCCGCGAACTCGACGTAGGCGCGCGCCCAGCGCACCGCCCAGGAGTCCTCGTCGTCGACG
Organism: Streptomyces sp. NPDC006332; assembly: GCF_040612855.1. NCBI lineage: Bacteria > Bacillati > Actinomycetota > Actinomycetes > Kitasatosporales > Streptomycetaceae > Streptomyces > Streptomyces sp. NPDC006332. The sequence continues at coordinate 21,532 of NZ_JBEXRA010000061.1, read as the reverse complement.
CGGTCGAACCGCGCGCTGCCCTGCCAGTCGTTCCAGGCGAGGTCGAAGGAGTCCTTGATGCCCAGGCGCCGCTGTTCCGGGGAGTCGACGAGGAACAGCCCGCCGAAGGACCAGAAGGCCTGCCCGCCGAGGTTGGCCGCGTTCTCCTGGTCGACCAGCGCGACCCGGCGGCCCCGGCTGGTCAGCTCGTGCGCCGCGACCAGGCCCGCGAGTCCGGCTCCGACGACGATGACGTCCGCATCCATGGCGACCGTTGCCTTTCTCATGGGGTGTCTTGGGGCTTCGGGTGTGTGTTGAGGGGTGTCATTCGGGTGTGGCTCGGGGGTGTCATTCGGGGGTGCCGCCGCCGTCGGTCAACAGGGCGGTGAGCAGCTGTCCCAGCCAGACGCGGGCGCGCTCGACGTCCTTGTCCAGCAGCAGTTGGGTGGTGACTCCGTCGTACGCGGCGACGACCGCGCGGGCCGCGCCGTCGACGTCGCCGAGCGCGGCGGGCAGGGCCGCTGGTCCGGTGGCCCGGGCGAGCCGTTCCTCGATCGCCCGCCGCAGCCGTTCCCGGTGTTCCAGCAGGGTCTGGGCGACGGCCGGATCGCGGGCGGCGTGGACGAGGAAGTCGGTCTTCACCAGCAGCCAGTCCACGTCGAGCAGGAGCACCTCCAGGACCCGCTCCACCGAGGCGGCCACGTCCAGCTCGGGACCGTCCAGGGCCAGCGCCTGCGCCACCTGCTCGGCGATCAGGTCGGCCCGCTGCCGGTAGAGGGCGAAGAACAGCTCGTCCAGGCTGCCGAAGTTGGAGTAGAAGGCGCCCCGGCTGTACCCGGCCGCCTCACAGACCTCCTCGATGGAGACCCGCCCGAACCCCTTGGCGGCGAACACCGCGAACGCCGCGTCCAGGAGGTTGGCCCGGGTGCGGACACGGCGTCTGGTCACGCGTCCGGTCGTCTCCCGCACCGCCATGTCCTGCCCCCGTCCCGTTCGATACGGGAATGTATCCGATACGTCGATGTATCGAAAGCCCCCATATCCCCGCCGGGGCACTCACCCGAGGACCGGGAAGACCTTTTGAACAAAGTTTCGAATATCGAGTTACGCTGATTCCATGACCAGGCACTTCCAGGCTTCCCTCTTCGACCAGAGCGAGCGGCTGAGCCTCGGCCCCCTGGACGGGACCCGCCGGACCGCGCTCGGCGCGGGCGCCTGGATCGACGTGCTGCCCGGATGGCTGAGCGGCTCCGACGCCCTGTTCGAGCAACTGGCCTCCGACGTACCCTGGCGCGCGGAGCGGCGGAAGATGTACGACCACGTCGTCGACGTACCGCGCCTGCTGGCGTTCTACGGCGCGGACGACCCGCTGCCGCACCCCCTGCTGACCGAGGCGCGCGAGGCCCTGTCCGCGCACTACGCCGAGGAACTGGGCGAGCCCTTCAGCACGGCCGGGCTGTGCTACTACCGCGACGGGCGCGACAGCGTCGCCTGGCACGGTGACCGGATCGGACGCGGCGCGCACCAGGACACCATGGTCGCGATCCTCTCCCTGGGCACGCCCCGCGACCTGCTGCTGCGGCCGATGGGAGGCGGGGACACGGTCCGCCGGCCGCTGGGGCACGGCGACCTGATCGTGATGGGCGGCTCCTGCCAGCGGACCTGGGAGCACTGCGTACCGAAGACGACGCGCGCCACCGGGCCGCGCATCAGTGTCCAGTTCCGGCCGCACGACGTGCACTGACTCGTAGGTCGACGCGCCCTCCTCGCGTGCGCGCACTCCTCGCCTGCGCGCCCTTCGCGGTCGGCGTACGGCGGACCCGGCGGCTTCGGCTGCCCCCTGGTCTGCTTTGCTGTCTGCGTCGAGCAGGGACCTCACACGCGGGACGATGATGCGCGCAGATGTGCAGCAAGTAGCCGACGGCGCCTATCTGGTGCACGGCAGCAACACCAACTGGGTGATCCTCACCGAGGGCGACGCCGTGACGCTGGTCGACACCGGCTATCCCGGAGACCGGGAGCAACTCCTCGCCTCCCTCGCGGAGTTGGGCAGTTCTCCGGAGGCCGTCGAGGCCGTGCTGATCACCCACGCCCACAACGACCACCTGGGCTCCGCCGAGTACCTGCGCGGCGGCTACGGCATTCCCGTGTATCTGCACGAGGCCGAAGTACCGCACGCGCGGCGGGAGTTCCTGCACCAGGTCAGCGTCGGGACGGTGGTGAGGAACGGCTGGCGGCCCGGTGTCCTGCCGTGGGCCGTGCACGCGATCCGCTCGGGCGGCACCGCCCATGTCCCGGTCGCCTCCCCCCAGGCGTTTCCCGCGCCGGGCGCGCTCGACCTGCCCGGCCGGCCCGTCCCCGTGCACACGCCCGGCCACACGGACGGACACTGCGCCTTCCACCTCCCGGACCGGGGTGTACTGGTCTCCGGCGACGCCCTGGTGAGCGGCCACCCGACCTCCCGGGCCAAGGGCCCGCAACTGCTGCCCGACATGTTCCACCACGAGCGGCCCCGGGCCGTCGCCTCGCTGGACGTGCTCGCCACGCTGGAGGCGGACCTGCTGCTGCCCGGGCACGGCCCCGTGCACCGCGGTCCGGTCCGTGAAGCGGTACTGCAGGCCAGGGAGCGCGCGCTCTAAGGGGTCCTTTCACTATGAGCGCCCGGTGAGGTCGCGTGGTCTGGTGCCGTGCATCGCAAGGCGCCGGAGCGCCCTCGTGGCGGAGCCACGTGGGTGGTTCGGCAACGCGGCGAGGTGCGGTGCCAGGCCGCGCGACCCGGGCGGGCATAGTGAAAGGACCCCTAAGGTGAGGTGACGATCACCGGCTAAGCGAGGACAGTCCACCCATGGCCCTGCAGATCAGCGCGACCAACCCGGAGCATCCCGCGCTCCTGCTCGAACTGCCCTGGCACCTCCCCCTGGAGGAGTGGCCCGAGGAGTACCTGGTGCCGCTGCCGCGCGGTATCTCCCGCCACGTCGTGCGCTACTCCCGCGCCGGTGACGAGGTGATAGCGGTCAAGGAGCTCGCCGAACGCCCGGCGCTGCGCGAGTACGAGCTGCTGCGGGACCTGGACCGGCTCGGCATCCCCGCCGTGGACCCGCTGGCCGTGGTCACCGGACGCACCACCCCGGACGACGCCCCGCTGGAGTCCGTGCTGATCACCCGGCATCTGGGCGGCTCCATGCCGTACCGGTCGATGTTCGAGACCACCATGCGGCCCGCGACCATGCACCGCCTGATGGACGCCCTGGCCGTGCTTCTGGTGCGGCTGCACCTCGCCGGGTTCGCCTGGGGCGACTGCTCGCTGTCCAACACCCTGTTCCGGCGGGACGCGGGCGCGTACGCCGCCTACCTGGTCGACGCGGAGACCGGCGACCTGCACCCGCAGCTCAGCGCCGGTCAGCGCGACTACGACCTGGACCTGGCCCGGGTGAACATCAGCGGCGAACTGCTCGACCTGGAGGCGTCCGGGGCCCTGCACCCATCGGTGGACCCGATCGAGTTCGGCACGGAGATCTGCGCCCGCTACGGCACCCTGTGGGAGGAGCTGACCCGCAGATCCGTCTACCCGGCGGGCAAGTACCACTTCATCGAGCGCCGGATCCGCCGTCTGAACGACCTCGGGTTCGACGTGGCCGAGATGCAGATCGAGCACTCCTCGAACGGTGACTCGGTCACGTTCGTGCCCAAGGTCGTGGACGCGGGCCACCACCAGCGCCAGTTGCTGCGGCTGACCGGCCTGGACACCGAGGAGAACCAGGCCCGCCGGCTCCTGAACGACCTGGAGAGCTGGATGGCCACCCAGGACGACTACGCCCCGGGCGACCCGCTCGCGGCCCGCCCGGAGGTACTCGCCCACCGCTGGGTCCGGGACGTCTTCCGCCCCACCGTGCGCGCCGTGCCCGTCGAGCTGCGCGGCTCGATGGACGCGGCCGAGATCTACCACGAGCTGCTGGAACACCGCTGGTACCTGTCCGAGCGCGCGCAGCACGACCTGGGGCTGGACTCGGCCGTGGAGGACTACATCAAGAACATCCTTCCCAAGGCCCGGGAGACCCTCCAGCCCAGCCCCGGTACCGACTGACTCAGGCGTGCGGCGCCACGGCCACCGGGCAGCCCGCGTGGTGCAGCACGCCATGGGCCACCGATCCGATACGGGCGCCCACGGCCGTACGGTGGGCACGGCGCCCGACGACCATCAGCTGGGCCCCGGTGGCCACCGACAGCAGCACCTGCCCGGCGCTGCCCATCTCCACGTGCTCGACGACCGGCACGTCCGGGAAGCGGTCCCGCCACGGCCGCAGCGCCGCCGCCAGGGCCTTCCTCTCGTACGGCTCCAGGCCACCGGTCTCGTCGAGGAGTTTGAGCGAACCGGGGCTGTAGGCGAAGACCGGCGGCAGGGTCCAGGCCCGTACCGCGCGCACCGTGGCACCGCGCGCCGCGGCCGTCTCGAACGCGAACCGCAGCGCCTCGGCGCTGTCCTCGGGCTCGCCCTGCTGGCCCACGACGATCTCACGGCCCGCCGCCTCGGCCGCGGGCTCGTCACCGGCGCGCACCAGGACGACCGGCCGGGTGGCCTCGACGATCACCTGCTGGCCCACCGATCCCAGCAGGAAGCCCATGACCCGGCCGTGGCCGCGCGAGCCGAGGACCAGCATCTCGGCCTGTGCCGCGGCGTCGACCAGCGTCTCGGCGTCGGCGCCCTCGATCACGTCGGTGGACACCTCCAGCTCCGGATGGCGTTCGGTGACGGTCCGGGCGGCCTCGCCCACCGCCTCCTTGGCCCAGCCGATCTGGACCTCCGGGTCGATGGCCTCGATCGCGTCGTGCGCCTGGTACCGCCAGGCGTGCACGACCCGCAGCGCCAGCTTGCGGCGGACCGCTTCCCGGGCCGCCCAGGCCAGCGCGGCCAGGCTCTCCTCGGTTCCGTCGACCCCTGCCGTGATCGGGCGCGTCATGCTGTCGGCCTCCCTTTGTCGTAACCCATGCGACCGGTTACCCAGTCTTCACTACGCTGACGACATGGCTTTGGAATGGGAGCAGGTCGTCGTGGACGCCGCCGATCCGACGGCGTTGGGCCGCTGGTGGGCCGAGGCGCTCGGGTGGGTCATCGTGGGCGAGTACCCCGACGAGTACGAGATCCGACCGGAGAAGGACCGCATGCCGGGGCTGCTGTTCGTGCCGGTGCCGGAGGGCAAGACCGTCAAGAACCGTCTCCACCTCGACTTCCGGCCCCAGGACCAGGCGGCCGAGGTGGCTCGCCTGATCGCTCTCGGGGCGCGGCACGCGGACGTCGGCCAGGGCGAGCAGTCGTGGGTGACGCTCGCGGATCCCGAGGGCAACGAGTTCTGCGTGCTCGGCCCGCGGCGCGGCTGACGTCCCGCCCTTCTTGACTCCCCGCGTCCGGCCCTGTGCCGTGAGCGAACCGCTCCAGGTACCCGGAGCGAACCGGGACGATCGAACATACGATGGCCTGGAGTCGGCGCGGTGACCGCAACGTGGGCCACCGTGCCGTCGGTCCGACCTCGGGGTGGGAGACGTATGGCACAGGCCGCGGACGCAGCGCGGACCGTCATCTTGACCGTGGACGACGATCCCGGGGTGTCCCGGGCCGTCGCCCGCGACCTGCGGCGACGCTACGGCGAGTCGTACCGGATCGTGCGCGCGGAGTCCGGCGAGTCCGCGTTGGAGGCACTGCGCGAGCTGAAGCTGCGCGGTGATCTGGTGGCCGTGATCCTGGCCGACTACCGGATGCCGCAGATGAACGGCATCGAGTTCCTGGAGCAGGCCCTGGACGTGTATCCGGGGGCTCGGCGGGTGCTGCTGACCGCGTACGCGGACACGAACGCGGCGATCGACGCGATCAACGTCGTCGACCTCGACCACTACCTGCTCAAGCCCTGGGACCCGCCCGAGGAGAAGCTGTACCCGGTCCTTGACGACCTCCTGGAGTCGTGGCGGTGCAGCGACTTCCGGCCGGTGCCCGCCACCAAGGTGGTCGGACACCGCTGGTCGGCGCATTCGTCGGACGTACGGGAGTTCCTGGCGCGCAACCAGGTGCCGTACCGCTGGTACTCGGCGGACGAGCCGGAGGGGCGGCGGCTGCTGGCGGCGGCCGGACAGGACGGGCAGCGGCTGCCGCTGGTGATCACCCCTGACGGCACCCCGCTGGTCGAGCCGGAGGCACCCGAGCTGGCCGCGCGGGTCGGTCTGGCGACGACCCCCGAGGCGGACTTCTACGACCTGGTCGTCATCGGCGGCGGCCCGGCCGGGCTCGGCGCCGCCGTGTACGGGGCCTCCGAAGGGCTGCGGACGGTGCTCGTGGAGCGGTCGGCGACCGGCGGGCAGGCCGGACAGAGCTCCCGGATCGAGAACTACCTCGGCTTCCCGGACGGCGTGTCGGGAGCGCAGCTCACCGACCGGGCGCGGCGGCAGGCGGCGAAGTTCGGTGCCGAGATCCTCACCGCGCGGCAGGTGACGGGACTGGAGATCAACGGCCCCGCGCGGGTCGTGCGTTTCTCGGACGGCTCGGCCATCGCCGCGCACAGTGTGATCCTGGCGACCGGTGTGTCGTACCGGCAGCTGGCGGCACCGGGCACCTCGGACCTGACCGGCTGCGGGGTGTTCTACGGTTCGGCACTGACCGAGGCGGCCTCCTGCCAGGGCCATGACGTGTACATCGTGGGCGGCGCCAACTCCGCCGGGCAGGCCGCGATGTACCTGGCGCGGGGCGCGAAGTCGGTGACGCTGCTGGTGCGCGGGGCGTCGCTGTCGGCGTCGATGTCGTACTACCTGATCCAGCAGATCGAGGAGTCGCCGAACATCTCGGTGCGCTGCGGGACGGTCGTGGAGGCCGCGCACGGCTCCGAGCACCTGGAGCAGCTCACGCTGCGCGACGTGGAGAGCGGGCGGACCGAACTCGTCGACGCGCAGTGGATGTTCGTGTTCATCGGAGCGGCCCCGCTGACCGACTGGCTGGACGGCGCGGTGCTGCGCGACGAGCACGGGTTCATCCTGGCCGGTCCCGATCTGACTCCCGACGGGCGGCCACCGGCCGACTGGGAGCTGGACCGGCCGCCGTACCACCTGGAGACCAACATCCCGGGCGTGTTCGTCGCGGGCGACGCCCGGGCCGAGTCCGCGAAGCGGGTCGCGTCCGCCGTCGGAGAGGGAGCCATGGCCGTGATGCTCGTACACCGGTATCTGGAGCAGTCGTGAGCGGACAGCCGATGCCGTGCAACCCGCGGGAGGTCGGGTCACTGTTCCTGTTCGAGAAGCTGTCCTCCGAGCAGCTCGGACAGCTGTGCGCCGAGGGGCGGGTGGAGAAGTTCGAGCCCGGTCCGGTCTTCACCGAGGGCGAGCCCGCCACCTGCTTCTACGTGATGATCGAGGGTACGGTCGTGCTCTCCCGGCGGGTCGGCGGCGACGACGTGGAGGTCACCCGGACCTCCCAGCGCGGGGTCTACTCGGGGGCCATGCAGGCGTACCTGGGTGACCGGGTGCCCCAGGTGTACGTCAACTCGATGCGGGTCACCGAGCCGACGCGGTTCTTCGTGGTGCCCGCGGAGACGTTCGCGGACTTCATGCAGGAGTGGTTCCCGATGGCGGTGCACCTGCTGGAGGGACTGTTCTTCGGATCGAAGAGCACCCAGCGGGCCATCGGACAGCGTGAACGGCTGTTGGCGCTGGGCTCGTTGTCGGCGGGACTCACGCACGAACTCAACAACCCGGCCGCGGCGGCCGTGCGGGCGACCGCGACCCTGCGGGAACGCGTGGGCAAGATGCGGCACAAGCTCGCCGTCATCACCCAGGGCTCCTACTCCCCCGAGGTCCTGGCGAACCTCATCGACATCCAGGAACGCACCGCCGAACGGGTCGCCAAGGCCCCCACGTTGAGCCCACTGGAGGCCTCCGACCGGGAGGACGCCCTCACGGACTGGCTCGACGACCACGGCATCGCGGACGGCTGGCGGATCGCGCCCACCTTCGTGCAGGCCGGTCTCGACGCCGACTGGCTGGACCAGGTGGCGGCCGCCGTCGACGAGGAGGTTCTGCCGAACGCGATCGGGTGGCTCAACTACACCGTCGAGACCGAGCTGTTGATGGACGAGATCAACGACTCCACCAACCGCATCTCCCATCTCGTCGACGCCGCGAAGCAGTACTCGCAGCTGGACCGGGCCCCCTACCAGGTCGCCGACGTGCACGAACTCCTCGACAGCACCCTGCTGATGCTGTCCGGCAAGATCGGCCCGCGGATCAAGGTGGTCAAGGAGTACGACCGTACGGTCCCGAAGGTGCCCGCCTACCCGGCGGAGCTCAACCAGGTGTGGACCAACCTGATCGACAACGCGGTCCATGCCGTCAACGGCGCGGGCGGAGAGGGGACGTTGACCGTACGGACGGCCCTCGACAACGACCGGCTGCTGGTGGAGTTCCGGGACACCGGGCCCGGTGTGCCCGCGGAGATCCGCGACCGCATCTTCGACCCCTTCTTCACCACCAAGCCGGTGGGCGAGGGCACCGGACTCGGCCTGGACATCTCCTGGCGGATCGTCGTCAACAAACACCACGGTTCCCTCCAGGTCGAGTCCGAGCCGGGCGACACCCGCTTCCAGGTCCTGCTGCCGCTCACCGCCGCGGGCCCCGACACACCCTCCGAGGAGACCGTATGACCAGCGACAACCCGATCGACGGCCTCGACCCCGCCGCCCCGCCGAGCGGCGCCGGATGCGTGGAGTGCGACGCGGCCGGCGGCTGGTGGTTCCATCTGCGGCGCTGCGCGCAGTGCGGGCACGTCGGCTGCTGTGACTCCTCCCCCGCCCAGCACGCGACCGGCCACTACAAGACCACCGGGCATCCCTTGGTGCAGAGCTTCGAGCCCGGCGAGGGCTGGTACTGGAACTACGCGACGAGCGAGCTGTACGAGTCGGGGCCGGATCTCGCGCCGCCGGCGAGTCATCCGGCGGACCAGCCCACGCCGGGCCCCGCGGGGCGGGTGCCGGCCGACTGGACTCGGTCGCTGCGGCAGTGAGCGCCCGGCCCGGCGTCCTCGCCGTCCGGCGCGGGCGCCCTCGGCCACCGTAGCTCTGTCACTGCCGGCTCTGGCAGTGCCGCGTGCCAGGATGGATCCGTGCCGACGATCTCAGACACCGCCCCGCTCATCGGCCGGGATGACGAACTCGCCCGTCTCACCGGTGTGCTGGAGCGTGCCCGGGGTGGTGAGCCCCGGGCGGTGCTGGTCGCCGGGGACGCGGGCGTGGGCAAGACCCGGGTGCTGGCGGAGATCGCCCAACGCGCCGACCGCGCCGGGATGACGGTGCTCACCGGGCACTGCGTCGACCTCGGCGACGTGGGTCTGCCGTATCTGCCGTTCACCGAGGTCCTGGGGCTGCTCGCGGCCGACGAGCGGTTCGCGGACGTTCTCGCCGCGTATCCGGTGGTGGACCGGCTGCTGGGCGGCGGCACGGACACGGCTCGGGACACCGGGGGCCGGCTGCGGCTGTTCGAGGGCATCGCGGGGCTGCTGGCCGCCGTCTCGGACATCGCCCCGCTGCTGCTCGTCCTGGAGGACCTGCACTGGGCCGACCAGTCCTCCCGTGACCTGCTGCGGTTCCTGCTCAGCCGGGGCATCCTCCACCGGTCGGCGGGCGGTGCGCCCACCCATCGGCTGGCGGTGTTCGCCTCCTACCGGGCGGACGACCTGCACCGCCGTCACCCGTTGCGTCCGCTGCTGGCGGAGCTGGTGCGGCTGCCCGCCGTGGAGCGGCTGGAGCTGCGGCCCATGACCGATCCCGAAGTCGCCCGTCTGGTCCGCGCGTTGTGGTCCAGTCCGCTGCCGGACGCCACGGTCCGGCGGATCGTCGAGCGCGCCGAGGGCAACGCATTCTACGCGGAGGAACTGCTCGCGGCCACCGACACGGAGGCCGGGGGCGTTCCCAGCGGCCTCGCGGACGTCCTGCTGATCCGCTTCGAGCAGCTCTCCGACACCGCCCAGCAGGTGCTGCGCACGGCCGCGGTGGCGGGTCGCCGGGTCGAGCACGACCTGCTGCGGGACGCGGTCGGTCTTCCCGAGGACGCGCTGGAGTCGGCCCTGCGGGAGGCGATCGGGCGGCAACTGCTGGTGCCCGGCCACGGCGACACGTACGCCTTCCGGCACGCCCTGGCCCGCGAGGCGGTCTACGCCGATCTGCTCCCCGGGGAACGGGCCCGGCTGCACGGCGCGTTCGCCCGGCTGCTCAGCGGGCGGGGCCGTCCCGCCGAGAGCGCGGCGGAGCGGGCCCACCACTACCGCGAGAGCCATGACCTGGCCCAGGCGCTGGCGGCCTCGTTGGAGGCGGCCGGGCACGCGCAGTCGCTCGGCGCGCCCGCCGAGGAACTGCGGCACCTCGAAGCCGCCCTGGACCTGTGGTCGGCGGTGGAGCCGTCCGCTCGGCCCGCGGACGAGGGCGCCGACCGGGTGACGCTCACCCTGCGCGCCTCGGCGGCGGCCGCGCACGCCGGCCAGGCGCACCGGGCGGTCTCCCTCACCCGCGCCGCGCTCGCGGGCGTCGGACAGGACGCGGACTCCGAACTGGCCGCCCGGGTCCGGTACACGCTCGCCGGGAACCTGATCGGTGTCGACAGCCTGACGGCGGCGTTCGAGTACAGCAGCGAGGCGCTCGCCATGATCCCGGCCGAACCCCCGTCGCGCACCTGGGTGTGGGCGGCGGCCACCCATGTGCTGGCGGCACGCCAGGTCGGGGAGTACGACACGGCGCGACGGATCGCCCTGCAGGCGCTGAACGTCGCGGAACGGCTGGACGTGACCGACGCACGGGCCGACCTGCTGATCTCGCTGGCAGGCCTGGAAGGCGGAGGCCGCCGGACGCCGGAGGGCCGGGAGCGGCTGCGGGAGGCCCGGGATCTCGCGCGCGGCTCGGGCAACGCGCCGGTGGAACTGCGTGCCCTGTTCAATCTGGCCGTGGGCTGTTTCGAGTCCGCCGACCTCGACGAGTGCCTGCCCTGGCTCACCGAGGGGCTGGACCGGGCCCGCCGTGCGGGCCTGCTCTCCTCGCCGTACCCGTTGGAGATGCGCTATCTCCGGCTGCTGGTGCTGTACACACTGGGTCGCTGGGAGGAGTGCGTGGACGCGGCGGCCGCGGACGCCGAGGTGCTTCCGGCGGCCGGCGCGTACACGGCCGGGCCCGCGCTGTACGTGGCACTGGCACGCGGTGACCGCACGGCCGCCGACCGTGCCGAGGCCCTGTTGGAGGGGCCGTTCGACTGGATGAGCACGCTGGTCGCGGGCATCGTGCTGACCGACGCGGCGGCACAACGGGGTGCGCCGGAGGCCGCCGTCGAGCGGATGCGCTCCATCGTGGCGGCCTTCACCGACGTCGCGGGCACACCGCCGTACGTCACGGTGCGGCTGGCCGCCCTCGCCCTGTCCGCGGTCGCCGACCGGGCCGCCACGCTGCGTGTGAGTGGCGACGAGGTCGAGACGCGCCGCTGGACGGACACCGCGACCGAACTGCGCGATCTCGCCCGGCTGTCCGCCGCGCACGGTGAGAACGGCACCCCGCAGGGGCCGGAGGGGCAGGCGTGGCTGGCCCGGGCCGAGGCGGAGTGGGCGCGGGCGGTGGCCGGGCCGGACGCGGCCGCCTGGGAAAGGGCGGTCGCCGCGTTCGAGTTCGGTGACGTGTACGAGCGGGCGCGGTGCCAAGTGCGGTTCGCCGAGGCCCTGTTGACGGACGAGCGGCGCGAGGAGGCGGGCGTCGCGGCCCTGGAGGTGCGGGCGACGGCCGTCCGGCTGGGCGCCACACCTCTGCTGGAGCAGGTGGACGCCCTGATCCGCCGTGGACGTCTGGCGCAGGCTCCGGCCGCCGACGCCCGCACCACGATCCTCACCTCCCGCGAGCAGGACGTACTGGGGCTTCTCGCTCTCGGCCGCAGCAACCGGCAGATCGGCGAGGACCTGTTCATCAGCGCCAAGACGGCCAGCGTCCATGTCTCCAACATCCTCGCCAAGCTGGGCGCGGCGAGCCGCACGGAGGCGGTGGCGGTCGCCTACCGGCAGGGGCTGATCAGTCCGGAGCGGAGCGGATCCGGGCCCGGATCGTCCTGAGTCACGGCTCGTGACCGCTCTGGGGCCGGGTCATGGCTTCGGGGCAGGGTCCGTATTTGGGTCCGGGTCGGCGCAGTCGAGGCTCTTCAGGTCGACGGCGTCGGCCATCGCCCGCATTCCCCTGTCGTTGGGGTGGATATGGTCGCCGCCGTCGAAAGCGGGCAGGATCCGTGCGGGGTCACGGGGGCTCCGCAGGACGCGGTCGAAGTCGGTGACGGCGTCGAACTCGCCGCTGGTCCTGATGAAGGTGTTGACCTCCTGGCGTACGGCTTCGGCGTCCTGGTCCCATTCGGACCAGCCCTTGAAGGGGCCGACGGTGGCTGCGACGACGCACTTGCCGGCCGCGTGCGCACGCTGGACGAGTTCCTCGTAGCCGTCGGTCAGGTCCTCGGCGGTGACGTCGGTGTGGGCCTTGAGGTCGTTGACGCCCTCGAAGAGGAACACGGTCCGGACGCCGGGCTGGGACAGCACGTCCCGGTCGAGTCGGTCGAGTGCGCTCGGTCCGGACCCGTCCGCGAGGACCTTGTTGCCCGCGATGCCCTCGTTGGCGACGCCCTTGATGCCGGTGTCCGCGCGTTGCAGGCGGCGGGCGAGGTAGTCCGGCCAGCGGCGGTTGCGGTCGGGGGTCGAATGCCAGCCGTCCGTGATGGAGTCGCCGAGGGCCACGACGGCTCGGGTTCCGCGGCTCGCCCGCAGGGAGACCGCGTCGAGGTAGAACCAGGAACCGGTGCCCTTCGTCCAGGAGGCGGCGCTCTCCTCGGCGGTGTGGTCGCCCGAGGTGACGTAGGACGTCTGCATGCCCAACCAGTGGCCGGTCACCGGACCGGCCGCGTCGGGTGTGTGGATGCTGACCGCCAGGTCGCTCGCGGCGGGCAGGTGACCGGGCAGCGGATCGCTGAGCACGGCCTGTCCGGCGGGGACGGTGACGGAGCGCGCCCCGCCGAAGGTCAGCCGCCGGTTGCTGCCGCGGACCAGTTCGGCGCCCGTCCTGCGGAGGCCGGCGTAGACACTGTCGAAGGTCACGGGCCGGTCCCCGAAGGCGTTGGAGAGCCGGATCCGGGCGTCGTGGCCCGCGACGCTGGTGTGCACCACGAGCCGGTAGCCGCGGTCGGCCACGGCCTCACCGACCCGGTAGGCGCTCGCCCCCCAGGTGATCACGCCGGCCGGGGGGTGGATCGCCCCGGTCCGCAGGGACGTGGACTGGCAGGCACTGGCGAACAGCAGCGCCGCGGCCACCGAGCCCAGCTTCGCGGTGAACCGGGCGGTCATCGTGCGAGGTCCTCCAACGTGACGGGCTCTTCGGGCTGCGGGCGCACGGAGTGGACCCTACCCGCGTACGCCGCCGAGCCCCAAGGCAGAGCCATTACACCCAGCCGCAGTGATGTGATCTATGCCGCACAGGCAACCCCGAAGTTCGCCCCGCCGTCTTGATCGGCAACAGACGAGGCCGCGGCCCGGTGGGCCGGGGCAGGACCCCCACGCGCTATACACCTCATGTATACATCATGTGTAGACATGGCGGGCATGGCGACCGAGAGGCAGGCATGTACGGCAAGGCATTCGCCCCGGAGTACCAGGGCGCCCTCACCACCCTGTCAGTGAACTCCTCGCTGACCGAGGTACTGGCCGCCGGCACCGAACAGTTGCGGGCCGCGGAACGGGCGGGGCAGCACGGGGAGGCCGCGCGCTGTGGGCTCGCGGTCGCCGAGGCGCACCGACGGCTCGGCCGGATCGGGGAGGCCGACCGGGCCTGGAAGGCGAGCTACCGCGCGGCCCGTCAGGCCGGGGACACCGCGGCGATGGCCTGGGCGCTGTGGAGCGGCGGCACCCTGGCCCGCCAGCGCGGCGCGTTCGTCCTGGCCCGGCGTCTGCTGGAACTGGCGGCGGAACTCGGCGAACGCGGCGGTGACATCGTCGTCCGCGGCTACTCGCTGGCGGGACTCGCCGAGACCGGACGCATCCAGGGCGACTACGAGGCGGTGGGCCGGCTGCACGAGCAGTTGCTGGCCGAGGCCCGGCGGCGGGGCGAGGCCCGGCACACCGTGTGGGCGCTGGAGGGCATAGCGCAGATCCACCGCAACACCGGCTCCCTCGACACGGCGTACGACCTGTTCGAGGAGGCGGCCGAGATAGCCGCACGCGCCGACGACCGGCGCGGACACGCCTGGGCGCTGCGCGGGCTCGCCGACGTGGTCTCCGTGCGCGACGGGGACACGGAGCGCGCGCTCGGCCTGCTGTCCGAGGCGGAGGAGACCTGCCGCGCGATGAAGCTGTCCAGCGCGCTGGCGTACAACCACAAGATGCGCGGCAACGTCCTGTACCGCGCCGGGCGTCACGCCGAGGCCCGGGACTGCTACGAGCTGGCGCTCGCGGAGTTCCGTGACATGAGCGAGCCGCGCGGCACGGCGCTGGCGCGGCTCGGTCTGGCCAAGTCCCGGGCCCGCCTGGGCCGCGACCGCGCCGAGACCGCCGCCGAACTGTCCGACCTGGCCGGCACCCTGGAGCGGCTCGGGCTGCGGCATGCCAGGGAGATGGTGGCGCGGGCACAGCAGGAGTTCGGCGTCCAAGCCGACCCACCGGAGCACTCGGCGGTGGTGTCACACGGACAGCCGCTCGAAGCGTTCGGCGCACCGGCCCAGGCCGTACGGTGACGGCGCTGACGGCGGCGGTCGCCGCCCCCGAGGTCCTGGACCGTTGTCGGGGCCTGGTGCGGCCCGCGCTCCAGGAGGCGGTCGGGCGACTGCACCCGTGGGTGGGCGAGATGGCCGGGTACGCGTTCGGCTGGTGCGAGGTCGGAGGTGAGCCCACCCGGGCCACCGGCGGCAAGGGGGTGCGCCAGGCGCTGGCCGTGCTCGGGGCCGAGGCCGTCGGCGCGCCCGGACGGGCCGGGGTCCCCGCGGCGGTCGCGGTGGAACTGGTGCACACCTTCTCCCTGTTGCACGACGACATCATGGACGGCGACGCGGCCCGGCGACGCCGGCCGACCGTGTGGAAGGCGTACGGCACGGGCCCGGCGGTCCTCGCGGGCGACGCGCTCTTCGCGCTGGCCGTCGAGACCCTGGCCGGCACGTCGGCGGGCCCGGAGGCGCTGTGCCTGCTGTCCGTGGCGCTGGGCGACCTGGTGCGCGGCCAGGCCGACGATCTGCTGCTCGCCGCGCGTCCCTGGGCGGGGCCGCATCGCGTGCGGACGGTCGAGTACCGCACGACGGCTGAGCACAAGACCGGTGCCCTGCTGGGCTGCGCGGCCGCGCTGGGGGCCCTGCTCGGCGGCGGGCCGCCCGCCGTGGTCACCGCGCTCGACCGGGCCGGACGGCATCTGGGGGTCGCGTTCCAGATCGTCGACGACGTGCTGGGCATCTGGGGCGACCCCGCCGTCACCGGCAAGCCCGTGCACGGGGACCTCCGGGAGCGGAAGAAGACGTTCCCTGTTCTGTCCGCGCTCGACTCCCCTTCCCCCGTGGCCGGTCGGCTGGCCGCCCTGCTGGAATCCGACGCGGAGCCCGCGCGGGTCGCCGCGCTGATCGAGGAGGCGGGTGGCAGGTCGGCCGCGCTGGCCGAGGCCCGGCGGCACATCGCCGCCGTGGAGGTGCTGTTGGCCGAGACGCCCCTGGAACCGGCGGCCGGCGGCGATCTGCGGTCCCTGCTGGACTTCCTGGTGCGACGCGATCTCTGAGAGCGGGCCGCCGCCGACCCGGCCGTGTCAACCTCGTTCAGTGACCGTGCAGTTCTCCTGACCTGTCATACAGCAGTTGAACAAAAGGGAAGCAATGCACTTCAGTCGCGAATTCATTGAACGCACCCCGTCGTACCCCTCGTACCTCTGTGAAAGGTGAGAGCCAGGGGTTCAGCGAGGGATGACATGGTCAAGGCGCACGTGTCCACACACGAGTTGGTCGCCGGAAGGTACCGGCTCCTGGAGGTCGTCCACCGCGAAACCAACCGCGTCTGCTGGTACGGCGAGGACCTCGGGGCCGGGCGGCCCCGTCTCCTCACCCAGATCGGACTGCCGGCCGACCTGGACGGGGAGGGTGCGCGCCGGGCCACCGCCCGTGTCATCCGGATGGCGGAGACCATGGGCCGGGTGTGTCCGGGCCAGGTCGCGGAGGTGATCGACGCCGTCGTGGAGTACGGCAACCTGTGGGTCGTCACCGAGTGGATCGACGGCGTGCCGCTGACGGAACTCATCACCCAGCAGGGCGCGTTCACCTACGCCCGGGCGGCACGCATCGCCTTGGAGGTGCTCGACGTGCTGGAGGCCGCGCACGGTGAGGGCATCACGCACGGCGAGCTCAGTCCCGGCCAGGTGTTCGTGAGAGACCAGGGTGCCGTCGTCCTCACCGGCTTCGGGCTGACCGGCGCGACCCTGGCGCCCCGGATCACCGCACCGTCGTACGCCTCGCCCGAGCAGGCCCGCGACGAACGCATCGGGCCGGCCGCCGACCTGTGGGCGCTCGGGGCGATGCTGTACACGATGCTCGAGGGCCGGCCGCCGTTCCGCGACCGGGACCGGCCGGAGGCCACGTTGCGCGGGGTGGACCGGCTTCCGCTGCGCAGCCCCGTGCACGCCGGACCGCTCGCCCAGACCGTGCAGGGGCTGCTGCGGAAGAACTCCCGGGAACGGCTGACCCGCCAGGTGGTCCGCGAGGCTCTCACCCGGGTCCTGAACGAGGATCCGCAGGCCGCCCTGCGGGCGCTGCCCAAGCCCCGTCTGCGCGGCCTGTACCAGACCGGCCCGGTGTGGAGTCGCCGGACCATGGTCGCCGGGACCGCCCTGGCCGTCGTGACGGTGTCCGTCGCGGTCCTCGCCGTGACCCGCCAACTGCCGGGCACCGACTCCGACTCCGGCAGTGCGGCGTCCCGGCCGCCCGCCTCGACCCCGGCCACCGAGGGACAGAGCTCCCCGCCGCCCAGTACACCGGCACCCACGAAGGACACGTCCGCCGCTCCGACCCCCACCAAACCGACGCCCACCGCCACACCGACGCGCACGCCGCCCCCGTCCCCTTCCCCCTCCCCTTCCGGGAACGCGCTCCCCGCCGGATTCAGCGTGTACCGGTCACCGGAGGGCTTCTCCGTGGCGCTTCCGGCGGGCTGGAAGGCGCTGAACACCTCGCGCACGGGCGACCTGTCGTACCGCGTGACCTTCGGAAAGGACGACGACCCGCGCACGCTCGCCGTCACCTACAGCGAACGGGTGGGCCCTGACCCCGTCGCGGTCTGGCGCGACGACGTCCAACCGGGTCTGCAGCAGGCGGACATCGGCTTCAGGCGAATCGGCGAGATCCGCGCCACGACCTACCAGGGGCGTAAGGCCGCCGACATGGAATGGCTCGCCGACGACCCTCACGGCACCCAGTCGCGCACGTTCGGCCGCGGTTTCCTCATCGGTGAGAGCCGCAGCTTCTCCCTGCGCTGGACCACACCGGCCGCCGACTGGAACGACTCCGCGAACCGGCAGGCCCTCGACACCTTCCTGAGAACGTTCCGGCCGACCTCAGACTGAGCCGCGCGGCGCCCGCGTCGAGCGCAGCGGCGCCGGTTGCAGCGGCCGGGTGCGCCAACGCGCCGTGAAGGTCCGGTCCTTCAGTGAGCAGCTCACCGCCAGGCGATGGGGCGTCTCCAGGAAGGCCACCTCGACGACGAGCGTCTCCACGTCGGTCCAACCCCCGCCGACCGCGACGGGCACCGGCTCGTCGACCACGGCCCAGTCCCCCTCCCCAAGCGGCAGTTCCAGCCGGTGGCCGTCCTCGACGAGCGTCACCCGCCAGTCGCTCCCGGTCGCCGAGACCCGCACCCGTGCCTCGCCCCACAAGTTCGCGCGGGCCTCCTCGTCCGGCGCGAACTCGGCGCCGGACCAGGCCTGCGCCCGCTCCGGCGGGACCGGGGCGCCCGGGACGGGCGGCAGCGCGAGCGCTGCCAGGCGCCCGGCCAGCGCCGCGTCTTCCTCTCGCCGCCCGTGCGGCGGTTCGGCTCCGAAAGCCGGGAGCAGATGTTCCCAGACCAGGTCCGTGACCTTGTGCATGTCCGTGCTCTGCGAGGTCATCGCGACCACGGCGTCGTACTCGGGCAGCACCAGACAGAACTGTCCGTAGGCCCCGTCCCCGCGGTATCCGTGCCGGGACCTCCAGAACTGCAGGCCGTAGCCCTGCTGCCAGTCCGACAGCGCGCCCTCGGGTGTGCCGTCGGCGGTCGTGATGTGCGCGCGGGTGGCCTCGGCCACCCAGCCCTCGGGCAGCACGCGCTCTCCCTCCCACACCCCGTCCCGCAGATACAGCTGCCCGAGCCGGGCGATCGCGTCGGTGGTGGCGTGCAGCCCGCTGAAGCCCAGCTCGCGCCCCGACCGGTCGCGTGTCCACGCCACCTCGCCGATGTCGAGCGGATCCAGCAGCCGCGGCCGCAGATACTCGGTCAGCGACTGCCCGGTGACGCGCTGGATGATGGCGCCGAGCGTGTAGGTGGTGGGCTGGCTGTAGGCGAAGACGGTCCCCGGATCGCGGTCCGGAGGCAGCAGCAGGAAGCCGCGGACCAGGTCCTCCGGATCGAGCGCGCGGGCCCCGTCCAAGGCCTCGGCGACATGTCCGGCCGCCATCGACGCCACGTGCCGGACCAGCATCGCGCGGCTGCGCGGGTCGGTGATGTCGGCGTCGAGCTCCGGGAAGTACGAGATCACCGGGTCGTCCAGCCGTATCAGCCCCTCGGCGACGGCGAAGGCGGCGGCGGTCGCCGTGAAGCTCTTGCTGAGCGAGTAGAGGTGGTGGACGCGCCCGGGGCCGTACGGCGCCCACCAGCCGGCCGCGACCACATGGTCGTGTCGCAGGATCATCAGGCTGTGCGGCTCGATGCCCGGGGCGGCTTCCAGGGCGTCGAGGAAGCCGTGGATGCCGGAGGCTGCGACCCCCTGGGCGGCGGGGGCGCTGGTGGGCAGGGCGCGAGTGGTCATGGGGGCATCCTCTCCCGGTGGGGCGCCGTGATCGAGGGGGCATCCTCCCCGTCGGGCACCGTGATCGAGGGGGCGGCGATCGGTCCGTTTTCCCTGCCGCTGACCGGGGACCCGGCCGTTATGGTGCAAATCGGCTACACGATGATGACCGAACAAGCCGGCCCCCGTGACCTGGTCGACCACCTGGTCCGGGCCGAGGAGGCGGGTTTCGACTTCTCGGTGACGTCGGACCACTACTTCCCGTGGCTGCGCGCGCAGGGTCACTCGCCGTACGCGTGGAGTGTGCTGGGAGCCGCCGCCCAGGCGACGTCCCGCATTCCGCTGATGACGTACGTGACGTGTCCGAGCTTCCGCTACCACCCCGCGGTGGTGGCGCAGAAGGCGGCCACGATGCAGCTGCTGTCCGAGGGCCGGTTCCGGCTGGGGCTCGGCTCCGGGGAGAACCTCAACGAGCACGTGGTGGGCGGCGGTTGGCCGTCGGTCGACGTACGGCACGAGATGCTCGAAGAGGCGGTGGAGATCATCCGCGAGCTCTTCGAGGGCGGCCATGTGAACCGGCGCGGTACGCACTTCGACGTCGAGTCGGCCCGTCTGTGGGACCTGCCGGACCAGCCGCCGCCGATCGGCATCGCCGTCTCCGGTGAGCGGTCCTGCTCCCTCGCGGGCCGGCTGGCGGACCTGGTGATCGCGACCGAGCCCAAGGCGGGCCTCCTGGACGCCTTCGACCGGCACGGCGGCCAGGGCAAGCCGCGGGTGGGCCAGCTGCCGGTGTGCTACGACCCGGACCGGGACACGGCGGTCAAGCGTGCCCACTCCCAGTTCCGCTGGTTCGGCAACGGCTGGAAGGTCAACTCCGAGCTGCCGCACCCGGATTCCTTCGAGTCGGCCACCCAGTTCGTCACGCCCGACGACGTCGCCGCCTCGATCCCGTGCGGCGACGACCCGGAGGACTTCGTCGAGGCGGTACGGCCGTACGCCGAGGCCGGGTTCACCGAGATCGCCCTGGTGCAGATCGGCGGCGAGTCCCAGCCCGCGTACCTGGACTGGTCGGCGAAGACGCTGCTGCCCGCGCTGCACGACGCACTGGGCTGACGGCACGGGAGCTGCCTGGGCGCCGGCGGGAGTGCAATAGGCTTCCGCCCGCACCAGCGCAGTTCTACCAGCCTGCCCAGGAGAGTCACCCGTGACACTGTCGATCGTCCCGTCCGAGACGTCCCCCGTGCCCCTGTCCGACCTCGTGGCGCGGGACGCGCGCGAGTTCGGCGTCTACGCGCGCACCGGAGGCTGGGCCTTCGGCCTGATGGTGGCGCGCAGCGTGCGGCCCGGCGGCCAGGGCGCGGACGAGACGGCGAAGGTGTCGGCGAAGGAGTTCGCCGAACTGGCCGGCTGCTCGCCCGAACGTGTCATGCGCTACTACAAGGCGTGGGACCGGGCCGCGGACGACGGCCTGGTCCCGCAGTTCGAGGCGCTGACGCCCGGCCAGGAGGTGGAACTGCCGGACGCCGACGTGTGGCTCGGCTACTACGTCTCCCGCAACAGCGCCACCTCCGAGCGGGGCACCGCCATCACGGAGGCGGCCGAGGCCGAGGGCATCCGGCCGACCAAGGCGCTGGAGGTCGCCGAGAACCCGACCGCGCTGCGCGCCGCGATCCTCGCCGACCCCTCCACCGCCCGGGCGGCCCGCCAGGCCCTGCTTGACCGGGTCCGTGAAGACCCCGAGCTGCAGGCCGAGTGGGCCCGGGACGTGGTGCGCACCGACGACCTGAAGAAGGCCGTCGCCAGTGAGAGCAGGTCCGCCGACCGGATCGGATACGTCCGCCAGATCGCCGAGTCGGGCCAGGTCAAGACCCCCGCGGGCCAGACCATCGACGCGCCCGTCGACGTCCGTCAGGAGGCGGAACGGCACCTGTCCCTGCTCGACGAGCTGGAGGAGGACGAGGACGCCGGCGAGTGGGCCTCGGAGGCCTACGACACGATGAAGTCGCTCGTGGTCGAGGCGGTGGAGTCCGATCCCGAACTGCGCGTCCAGGAACGGCGGACGAAGTTCTACAGCAGCCTCCAGCGGGCGACCAAGGTCTTCGAGGAGCTGACCTTCGACGACGCCCAGGAGTTCTACGAGGACGACATGGTCCAACAGCTGGAGGAACTGCAGCGAGCCATCGCCTCCTGCATCACCTCGCTGCGCGGAGCGCGAGGGAATCACCCGGAGAGCTGAGCATCTTGCGCCTGACGGGGGTACTAGAGGTCTCTATGACAGTTCTCCCCGGAGGCCTTCTCGTGAACTCGTTCGTCCACAAGACGCTCGTCGTGCAGCTCCAGGCGGGCGCCGCCGAACGCTGCCCGGTGCTCGCCCATCTCAGCTACGACGCGGCGGACCCGTTCGCCGTCACCGCGGTCTTCAGCCACGACGGCCGGGTCCTCGCGCGGTGGCGGCTGGACCGGGAGATGCTCACCGAGGGCCTGCGCAGGCGGGTCGGGGTGGGGGACGTGCGGATGCGGCCGGCCTC